>DATGIA010000058.1:0-17057 GCA_035307465.1 Steroidobacteraceae bacterium | reverse complement strand
CGGTCGTAGCAGTCGCCGTTCACGCCCACCGGGATGTCGAAGTCCAGCTGATCGTAGACCTCGTAAGGCTGGGTCTTGCGCAGGTCCCATACGATCCCGGAGCCGCGCAGCATGGCGCCCGAGAAGCCGAGCTGCATGGCCCGCTCGGGGGAGACCACGCCGATGTTCACCGTGCGCTGCTTCCAGATGCGGTTGTCGGTCAGGAGCGTCTCGTACTCATCGATGCAGGCGGGAAAGCGTCGCGCGAAATCGGCGATGAAATCGATGAGCCCGCCGGAGCGGCGCTCGTTCAGGCGGTCGACGTCCTTCTTGCTGCGCCACTTCGAGTACTGGTACTTCGGCATGCTCTCGGGCAGGTCCCGGTACACCCCGCCGGGGCGGTAGTAGGTCGCGTGCATGCGCGTGCCCGATACGGCCTCGTACACGTCCATGAGGTCCTCGCGCTCGCGGAACGCGTACAGGAACACCGTCATCGCGCCGATGTCGAGGGCGTGCGCGCCGAGCCACATCAGGTGGTTCAAGATGCGGGTGATCTCATCGAACATCGTGCGCACGTACTGCGCGCGCAGCGGCGGTGTGATCCCGAGGAGCTTCTCGATCGCGAGCACGTAGGCATGCTCGTTGCACATCATCGACACGTAATCGAGCCGATCCATGTAACCGATCGATTGATTGAACGGCTTGCTCTCGGCCAGCTTTTCGGTCGCGCGATGCAGCAGACCGACGTGCGGATCGGCCTTCTGGATGACCTCTCCGTCCATCTCGAGCACGAGCCGCAGCACCCCGTGGGCCGCGGGATGTTGCGGCCCGAAGTTCATGGTGAAGTTGCGGATGTCGGCCACGACTCTTGTCGCCTCAGGACGCGGCAGGCTTGGCCGAGCCGTTGACCGGCGCGCTCGTGAGCTGCGGGTCGTAGCGATTGTCGTGACGGATCACCTTCGGCACGAGCACCCGCGGCTCGATGGAGACCGGCTGATAGACCACGCGGCGTTTCTCAGGGTCGTAGCGCACCTCGACGTTGCCGATGAGCGGAAAGTCCTTGCGAAACGGATGACCGATGAATCCGTAATCGGTGAGCAGGCGCCGCAGGTCGGGGTGGCCGCGAAACAGGATGCCGTACAGGTCGAAGGCCTCGCGCTCGAACCAGTCGGCCGAGGCCCAGATGCCGGTGACCGAGTCGACGACCGGTTGCGCATCGTCGGGACAGAACACCTTGAGCCGCACTCTCTGGTTCAAGGAGACGGACAGAAGCTGATATACGACCGCGAAGCGCCGGCCCGGCTCGACGGGGCCCGCGGCATCGCCGGGCAAGCGCGCGCGCGCAACGCCGCGGCTGAAGCCCGAGACCGTGGCGTGCTCGGTCTTCCACTCGGCTCGTCCGTACTCGAGATAGTCGACGCCTGCGACGTCCATGCACATCTCGAATTTCAAGCCCTCGGTGTCGCGCAGGATGCGCGCGACCTCGAGCAGCTGATCGGCGCGCACCTCGTAGGCCAGGCCCACGCTCGGGTGCGGCGAGCTCAGCAGCCTGCCCGACAGGACGGCCTGCAGACGCGCTTCGAGCGACCGAGATTCTGCGGGCTCGGCGGACACGGATTCCTCGCCGCTCATCGGATGATGGCCTTGTTACGCCTGATCTTGTTCTGCAGCTGGATGATGCCGTAGAGCAGCGCTTCGGCCGACGGGGGGCAGCCGGGCACATAGACATCGACGGGTACGATGCGATCGCAGCCGCGCACCACTGCATAGGAGTAGTGGTAATAGCCGCCGCCGTTCGCGCACGAGCCCATCGAGATGACCCAGCGCGGCTCGGCCATCTGGTCGTACACCTTGCGCAGCGCCGGGGCCATCTTGTTGACGAGCGTGCCGGCGACGATCATGACGTCCGACTGGCGCGGGCTCGGCCGGAACACGACGCCGAACCGGTCGAGATCGTAGCGCGCGGCGCCCGCGTGCATCATCTCGACGGCGCAGCACGCGAGCCCGAAGGTCACCGGCCACAGCGAGCCGGTGCGCGCCCAGTTGACGAGCTTGTCGAAGCTCGTCACTTCGAAGCCGCGCGCGGTATTCGGTGCGTTCGCCGTCTCTAGTCCCATTCGAGCGCCCCCTTGCGATAGTCGTAAATGAGGGCGACGACGAGCACCAGCGCGAAGATCAGCATCGAGATCAGGCCAAATGTGCCGATGACGCGCAGCGCCACGGCCCAGGGGAAGAAGAACGCAATCTCGAGATCGAAGACGATGAAGATGATGGCGACCAGGTAGTAGCGCACGTCGAAGCGCATGCGCGAGTCCTCGAACGCCTCGAAGCCGCACTCATAAGGCGAGAGCTTCTCCGGGTCCGGGCGCCGCGGCCCGGCGATCCAGCCGACCGCAAACAGCGCAAGTCCGAGCACCGCGGCAAGGCCCATGAAGATGACGATCGGCAGATACTGGCTGAGGAAGGAGGTAGTACCGTTCACGCGATGATCCGCTTGATCCTGAGTCCGACTGGGCTTTGGCAGCGCGCAAGTATATCAGCCGGCGCTCGTGCATCCCACGCATCGCTGCAGCGCGCCGATGGCGCGTGCGTTGCTCGCGCCCGATGCGACTGCGAGCGAGCATCGAACGTTGGTGCCGACGGCCGGACTCGAACCGGCACAGGTTGCCCCACTAGCCCCTCAAACTAGCGCGTCTACCAATTCCGCCACGTCGGCTTTGACCCGTCCAAACCGCCGCGTGCAAGCACACAGCGCATCGATCTGCTCATTTCGGCGGCGCCGCGGGCGTTGTCGGCGCCGCAGGCGTCGTCACCGGTGCAACAGGCGACGTCGTCGGTGCGGCAGGCGGCGGCGCGGGCGCCGTCCGCGTCGCACCGGTCGCGGGCGCTGCAGGCGTTTTCGCCGCCGCTTGCGCGGCGCGCTCGAGCACGGAGCTCGGCTCGCTCGACGCGCCCGTGGGAAGGTACGCGAGCAGCAGGCTGGTCGCGAAGAAAAGCGCCGCGAACACCGCGGTCAACTTCGAGAACAGCGTCGCCGTGCCGCGCGCACCGAACACCGTACCGGATGCACCCGCGCCGAATCCCGCGCCCGCCTCCGCACCCTTGCCCCGCTGCAGCAGCACCAGAGCGATGATCATCAGCGCGAGTATCAGGTGCACGAACATGATGAGAATTCGCATCGCAATCTCTTCAGTGACGAACGGCCGCGGCAGCACAAATGGCGGTGAACTCATCGGCGCTCAAGGAGGCGCCGCCCACCAGACCGCCGTCCACGTCGGACATCGAGAACAGCTCGGCGGCGTTCGAGGCCTTCACGCTGCCGCCGTACAAAATCCGCAGCCGGATTGCTATGTTAGCATCTTGCGCGCCAATACGAGAACGCAGGAATGCATGCACCGCCTGCGCCTGAGCGGGGGTCGCGTTGCGGCCCGTCCCGATCGCCCACACCGGCTCGTACGCGACGATGGCGTGCGCCAGACTCGCGATTCCGTTCATCGCCGTCACGGCGTCGAGCTGGCGCCGCACGACGGTCTCGGTGCGCTCCGCGTCGCGCTCCTCGAGCGTCTCACCCACACACAGCACGGGCGTCAACCCCGCCTTGAGCGCGGCCGCGAACTTGCGCGCGACGAGCTGATCATCCTCGTGATACAGCCGGCGCCGCTCCGAATGCCCGACGATGACGTAACGGCAACCGACATCCTTCAGCATCGTGGCCGCCACTTCCCCGGTGAACGCGCCGACGGGCTCGGCGCACACGTCCTGGGCTCCGACCGACATGAGGGCATCATCGACCGCGCGCACCGCGTCGGCCAGGTACACGTACGGTGGAAAAACCGCAACGTCGACCGCCCATTCCGGATTGAGGCGCTGCTCGATCTCCGACAGCAGCGCAGCATTGGCGGATCGCGATCCGTGCATTTTCCAATTACCCGCGACCACCGGACGACGCATACAGCACCTCGAGGGGCTTCATGGAGCCGGCCCGGGTCGAGGCCGAATACCGTACGAAACGCCCGGGCAAGCCGCCGGGGCCCGCAGGGCCCCGGAAAGGCGGCGAAGATTAGCCGCGGCGACCCTTAACTGCAAGCCCGGCTGTCGCCGCCTGCGGGGCGGCGCTCGCCGGCGCAGCACCGGTCTCGGCCAGGCCCTGCGCCGCCACCGCCTCCACCTGGGCAGCGATCTCACGCGCAATGGACTTCACCTGCGCCGGATCGTGTCCCTCCACCATGACCCGAATCACGGGCTCGGTGCCTGAGGCGCGCAGCACGATGCGGCCGCGACCCTCCAGACGGCGCTCGAGCGTGCTCACCCGCTCGACCACGGCGGGCGCGCTCCACGGATCGAAGCGGCGCGCGACGCGAACATTCAAGATCACTTGCGGGTACTTCGGCATCGGCGCACACAGCTCGGCGAGTCCCGCGCCGCTCCCCTGCATCACCGCAAGCACCTGCAGCGCGCTCACGAGCCCGTCGCCGGTCGTGGTCTTGTCCAAGCAGACGATGTGACCCGAGGTCTCGCCGCCCAAGGTGCCGCCCACCTCGTGCAGCAGGGCCAGCACGTGCCGATCGCCCACCTGTGCGCGGCGGAAGGCGATGCCGAGATCGGCCAAGGACTGCTCAAGGCCCAGATTGCTCATCACCGTGCCCACCACGGGGCCCTTGAGCGCGCCCTGCTCATGGCGTGCGCGCGCGAGGACGTAGAGCACCTGATCGCCATCGACCAGCCGCCCGAGGGCATCGACCATCATCACCCGATCGCCGTCGCCATCGAGCGCGAGCCCGACGTGCGCGCGCACTCCCGGCACGGTGAGCTGCAGCAGCTCGGTCGACATCGACCCGCAGCCATCGTTGATGTTGCGCCCGTTCGGCGAGCACCCGATCGGCACGATCTCGGCGCCGAGATCGGCCAGCACCCGCGGCGCCACCTTGTAGCCCGCCCCGTTCGCGCAATCGATGACGATCTTGACGCCGGCGAGCGTCATGCCGCTCGGGATCGTCGAGGCGCAGAACTCCTGATATTGCGTGCGGCTCTTATCGATGCGCACCGCACGCCCGAGCCGCTGCGATTCCTGCGTCACGACCGGCCCATCGATGAGGCGCTCGATCTGTCGCTCGACCTCATCGGAGAGCTTGCTGCCACTGGCATCGAAGAACTTGATGCCGTTGTCCTCGTAAGGATTATGCGAGGCGCTGATGACGACGCCGAAGCTGCATCCCAGGCGCCGGGTCATGTAGGCGATGCCGGGCGTCGGCAGCGGACCGATGAGCATCACGTTGACGCCGGCGGCGACGAAGCCCGCCTCGAGCGCGGACTCGAACATGTAGCCCGAGAGCCGGGTGTCCTTGCCGATGAGCACCTGGCCGCCCTCGGGCGCGAGCACGCGGGCGGCCGCGCTCGCCAGGCGCAGCGCAAAGTCCACCGTCATCGGCGCGCGGCCGACGCGGCCCCGGACCCCGTCGGTACCGAAATATTGATTCAACGGACTGCTCCTTGCAGGACGGCGCTCACCAGTCGCACGGCATCGCGCGTCGCCGCGACATCATGGGTGCGCACGATACGCGCTCCGCGGCTGACCGCCCAGGCGGCAATCCCGAGGCCACCATACAGGCGCTCATCGGTGGGCGTGCGGGCTGCACCAGACCCCCGGGGCGTGGCCAGGCCGCCCGGGCCTCCCGGGCTGGCGAGGCCGGGAGGGCCGGCGAGGCCGGGAGGGCCGGCGGGGCCGGAGGCGGCTGGGCGCTCCAAGCCGGGGGTTGCGGCGCGATCCCGGGTTCCGAGGACCTGTGCGATCAGGCTTTTGCGCGAGGCGCCGATCAGGAACGGCGCGCCGTCCAGGCTGGCGATGAGGTGATCGAGGTGCTTGAGCAGGGCGAGATTGTGCTCGGGCCGCTTGCCAAACCCGAGCCCCGGGTCGAGCACGATCGCCTCGGGAGCAATCCCTGCCTCGATGGCCGCCGCCCGCGCGGCGCGCAGGAACTGCGCCACTTCCGCGACCACCTCGTGATAGCGCGGATCGATCTGCATCGTGCGCGGCTCGCCCTGCATGTGCATGAGACACACGCCCACGCGAGCTTGAGCCGCCCACTCGCGCGCGCCCGGCGCGGCCAGCGCGCGCACGTCATTGACGATCACGGCGCCCGCGCGGGTTGCGACCTGCATGACCTCGAGCTTGGTGGTATCGACCGAGAGGGGCACACGTGGCGCGGCCGCTGCGAGGCGCTCGATCACCGGGATGATGCGCTGGCATTCGATGTGCGCCTCCACGGCGAGCGAGCCGGGCCGCGTCGATTCGCCGCCCACGTCGATGATGTCCGCACCCTCCTCGATGAGCTCGAGCGCGTGATCGAGCGCGGCCGCGGGCTCGAGATAGCGTCCGCCGTCGGCGAACGAATCCGGGGTGACATTGAGAATGCCCATGATGAGCGGCCGACCGAGGTCGAGGCTCATACGCCCGCACTGCCAGCGGAGCGCCGCCGGCGCGCTCACCGCGCTGCCGCGCTCAGCGGCCATGGGATGCGAGGCGGCTCCTAGTGCTGGCCGGCCGGACTGCCGATGGGCGTGGGCGGCTTCTCGACGCTCGGCCCGCGCGGGGTCGGCGTCGGCGTGTCGTCCCAGTCGTGCGGCGGCTTGGGCACGCGGCCTTCCATGATGTCCTTGATCTGCTCCTCATCGATCGTCTCGTACTTGATGAGCGCCTCGGCCATCGCCTGCAGCTTGTCCATGTTGGTCTGGATGATCTTGTAGGCCCGCTGATAGTTGCTGTCGATCACGCGGCGCACTTCCTCGTCGATGACGTGTGCCGTGACGTCCGAGACCTGCTTGTGCTGCGTGACGCTGCGTCCGAGAAACACCTCGCCCGATTCCTCACTGTAGGTCTGCGGACCCAGGCGATCGGAAAGACCCCAGCGCGTCACCATGTTGCGGGCGAGCTCGGTCGCGCGCTCGATGTCGTTCGAGGCGCCGGTCGTGACGGCGTCCGCGCCGAACATGAGCTCCTCGGCCACGCGGCCACCGAACAGGGTCGCGATGCGGCTCTCGAGCTGGCGCTTGCTGGTGCTGTAGCGATCCTGCTCCGGCAGGAACATGGTGACGCCGAGCGCGCGGCCGCGCGGGATGATCGTGACCTTGTACACCGGGTCGTGCTCGGGCACCGACAGACCGACGATCGCATGGCCGGACTCGTGGTAAGCGGTGTTGCGCTTCTCTTCCTCGGTCATCACCAGTGAGCGCCGCTCCGCGCCCATCATGATCTTGTCCTTGGCGCGCTCGAACTCCTCCATCGTCACCGAGCGCTTGTTGCCGCGCGCGGCGAACAGAGCAGCCTCGTTGACGAGGTTCGCGAGATCCGCTCCGGAGAAACCGGGCGTACCGCGTGCAATCACGGCCGGCTTGACGTTGTCGCCCAGCGGGACCTTGCGCATGTGCACCTTGAGGATCTGCTCGCGGCCGCGAACGTCGGGCAGCGGCACCACGACCTGCCGGTCGAAGCGGCCCGGACGCAGCAGCGCGGGGTCGAGCACGTCGGGACGGTTGGTGGCGGCGATGACGATGATGCCCTCGTTGCCCTCGAAGCCGTCCATCTCGACGAGCAGCTGATTGAGCGTTTGCTCACGCTCATCATGTCCGCCGCCCAAGCCCGCACCGCGGTGGCGGCCGACGGCATCGATCTCATCGATGAAGATGATGCACGGGGCGTGCTTCTTCGCCTGCTCGAACATGTCGCGCACCCGCGAGGCGCCCACGCCGACGAACATCTCGACGAAGTCCGAGCCCGAGATGGTGAAGAAAGGCACCTTGGCCTCGCCGGCGATGGCGCGGGCGAGCAGTGTCTTGCCGGTGCCGGGGGGGCCCACCATGAGCACACCCTTCGGGATCTTGCCGCCAAGTTTCTGGAACTTGCCGGGATCTTTCAGGAAGTCGACGATTTCCACCACTTCCTGCTTCGCCTCCTCGACGCCTGCGACGTCGGCGAACGTGATATTGACCTGGTCCTCCCCCAGGAGCCGCGCCCGGCTCTTGCCGAAGGACATGGCGCCCCGCCCTCCCGAGGCTCCTTGCATCTGACGCATGAAATAGGCCCAGAAGCCGATCAGGATCAGGATGGGGAAGGCGGATATGAGCAGCTGCAGGAACACGGACTGCTGCTTCGGCGGCTCGCCCCCGAACTTCACGTTCTGCTGCTGCAGCAGGCCGATCAGGGCGGTGTTGTTGGTCTCGGGGTTGTACACGATGAAGGGGGTGCCATCGCGGCGCTTGCCCTCGATCACCTCGCCCTTGAAGGTCACCGTATCGACGCTGTTGCTCTTCACGTCCGAGAGGAACTGCGAGTACAGAAGCGTCTGCGGCTGACCGGTGCGCATGCCGAACTGGCTGAAGATCGCGAGCAAAATGACGGCCAACGCGACCCACAAGAGAATTTGCTTCGTCAGATCGTTCAAGGTCTCACCTGCGCTCGCAACAAAGATAGCTTATGACAAAAGAGGGGTGTCGGATTAATACGACAAACGATCCTGACGGGTGTTCCCGGAAGGGTGCTTTAAGGGGCATTTCGAACTTACACCATCCGAAACTGGCGCGCCAACACGTAGATCTCAGGACTGCGCGAGCGCGAGGCCTTCGGCTTCTTGAGCACCACTCGCTCGAAACGCTTGCGGGTGCTGCGCACCAGCTCCTCGAATCCCGCGCCTTGAAATAACTTCATGAGCACATCGCCTCCCGGCGCCAGCGCACGGTCGCAAAACTCGAGCGCGAGCTCGGCCAGATACATCGCGCGGGGTTGGTCAACCGAGTCGATACCGGCCATGTTGGGGGCCATATCCGACAAAACAAGGTCGGCGCGGGTGCCGCCGAGGAGCGCCAGCACCGCCTGTAGGACATCCGGCTCGCGGAAGTCGCCTTGCGCGAACTCGACGCCGGGAATGGCGTCCATGGAGAGCACGTCGGTCGCCACCACGAGGCCCGTGGGACCGACCACGCGCGCCGCATACTGGCTCCAGCCGCCCGGCGCAGCACCGAGATCGACCACGCGCATGCCCCGCCGCAACAGCTGCTCGCGCGCCTGGATCTCGGCGAGCTTGTACACGGCGCGCGAGCGAAAGCCCTCGCGCTGCGCGCGCTGCACGTACTCATCGCTCGCATGCTCGGCGAGCCAGCGGGCGCTCGACTTCGTTCGCTTGGGCATGCCTATATAATGCGGCCTTCGCTCGAGTTCGTTCATAGAAGCTCTCAATGGCGCCCGCAGTGCCCTCCCCCGCTCTCAACGAGAGACAGCGCAAGCACCTGCGCCGCCTCGCGCACGCCTTGCGGCCCGTGGTGCGCATCGGGCAGGCGGGCGTCACCGACGGTGTTGTGCGCGAGCTCGATCGCGCGCTCGACGATCACGAGCTCGTCAAGATCAGCGCCCGCCTCGGCGATCGCGCACAGCGCCAGATAGCCCTCGACCAGCTGGCTCAACGGCTGAAGGCGCACCTGGTGCACCGTGTAGGACACGTTGCGGTGCTGTACCGCGCGCCGGCCGGGATCGCGAAAGTCGTGCTGCCGGGCTGAGGTGCTCCCCGGGTTGAGGTGCTTGCCGGGTTGAGGTGCTCCCCGGGCTGAGACTCAACGCAGCGAGTCGCGCCACACGAGCATCAGCACCGCGAGGCACGCCAGCACGTACAGCACGGCCGAGATCCCGTGCCAGGCGGCGAAGGTGAGACCGTGGGCCGCGCCGTGGAGACGCGCGCCCGCCATCTGCGGCTTGAGCACCCATTCGTTGACGGCGAGAAGCGCCACCGCCGCGTACAGCTTGATGAGTGCGCCGCGTCCGGGCAGCAAGAGCGCGAGCGCCGCGACCGCAAGTCCGAGCCAGGTCTCGACCGTGAAGTAGCGCGCGGCGACCTCGCCGGCGAGGTGCCGGTCGGGCAGCATGCGAAAGAGCGTGAGCGCGACCCAGGCGGCCAGCGACCAGAGGCTTCCCGCCCACAGCACGAAGAGCACGCGCAGGATGTTACGCAGCACCGTCAGATGTAGCGCACCTGCACGATCTCGTAGCTCACGGTGCCCTTCGGGGTCGTCACATCGACCACCTCGCCCTCGTTCTTGCCGATGAGCGCGCGCGCAATCGGCGAGGAGACCGACACGAGACCGGCCTTGATGTCCGCCTCGTCATCGCCCACCAGCTGATAGATCACCGGCGATCCGCCTTCCTGGTCCTCGAGATGCACGGTGCAGCCGAACACCACGCGGCCCTTCGCCTGCACCTTGGTGACGTCGATCACCTCGGCATTCGAGAGCCGGTTCTCGATCTCGTTGATGCGCCCCTCGATGAAGCTCTGCTGCTCGCGGGCGGCATGGTATTCGGCGTTCTCGGACAGATCGCCGTGCGCGCGCGCCTCGGCGATCGCCTTGATCACGTTCGGGCGCGCCTCGCTCTTCAGCTGCTTCAACTCCTGACGCAGCCTCTCGGCACCGCGCAGGGTCATGGGTGTGCGTTTCAAACCGACATTTCCTTGTGCAGATCCTGCAGCCGGTTGACCTCGATGTCGCCCAGGTGATCGAGCGCATCGCAGGTCGCGCGTGCGGCCGCCACGGTCGTGTAGTACGTCACGCGCCTCGCGACCGCTTCGCGACGAATCGAGCGTGACTCGCGCACCGCCTGTTTGCCCTCGGTGGTGTTGACGATGAGCGCGATCTCGTCGTTTTTTATCATATCTACCACATGCGGGCGACCTTCCCGCACCTTGTTGACGCGCCGGCAGGTGATGCCCGCCTCCTCGAGGGTTTTTGCGGTGCCGCCGGTCGCCGCAATCTCGAAGCCGCGCGCCATCAGCATCTGCGCAAGCTGCACCGCACCCGGCTTGTCGCGGTCGCGCACGCTGATGAAGCACAGGCCGCGGGTCGGCAGCACGACGCCGGAAGCGGCCTGCGCCTTGGCATAGGCCTCGCCGAAGGTGTGGCCGGTGCCCATCACCTCCCCCGTCGACTTCATCTCGGGCCCGAGGATCGGGTCGGCCTCGGGGAACTTGACGAACGGGAACACCGCCTCCTTGACCGAGAAGTAGCGCGGGATGCGCTCGATGATGCCCTGCTCGGCGAGCGTCTTGCCGATCATGGCGCGAGCGGCCACTTTCGCGAGCGCAATGCCGGTCGCCTTCGAGACGAACGGCACGGTGCGCGAGGCGCGCGGGTTGACCTCGAGGATGTAGATCACGCCGCTCTGGATGGCGAACTGCACGTTCATCAGCCCGACGACGCTCAAGGCCTTGGCGAGCTTGCGGGTCTGCGCGCGCAGCTCCTGCTGCACCTCGGCGGACAGCCCGTTCGGCGGCAGCGAGCAGCTCGAGTCACCCGAGTGCACGCCGGCCTGCTCGATGTGCTCCATGATGCCGCCGATCAGCACGTCCTGGCCGTCGCTCACCGCATCGACGTCCACCTCGACGGCGAGATCGAGAAAGCGGTCGAGCAGCACGGGGCTGTCGTTCGACACCTTCACCGCATCGGTCATGTACTGGCGCAGGTCGTCCTCGTTGAACACCACCTCCATCGCGCGGCCGCCGAGCACGTAGCTCGGCCGCACCACCAGGGGAAATCCGACCTCGCGGGCGAGGATCACCGCCTGCTCCTCGGTGCGCGCGGTCGCATTCGCCGGCTGCTTGAGCTTCAGGCTTGCCACCAGCTTCTGGAAGCGCTCGCGGTCCTCGGCGATATCGATGCTGTCGGGCGTCGTGCCGATGATCGGCGCACCGGCCGCGGCGAGCGCGCGCGAGAGCTTCAAGGGCGTCTGTCCGCCGTACTGCACGATGACGCCCTCGGGCTTCTCCTTCTCGATGACCTCCATCACGTCCTCGAAGGTGAGCGGCTCGAAGTACAGCCGGTCCGAGGTGTCGTAGTCCGTCGAGACGGTCTCCGGATTGCAGTTGACCATGAGGGTCTCGAATCCGTCCTCGCGCAGCGCGAGCGCCGCATGCACGCAGCAGTAGTCGAACTCGATGCCCTGCCCGATGCGGTTCGGGCCGCCGCCGAGGATCATGATCTTGCGCCGCGTGGAGGGCGCGGCTTCGCACTCCTCCTCGTAGGTCGAGTAGAGGTACGCCGTCGAGGTCGAGAACTCCGCCGCACAGGTGTCGACGCGCTTGTACACCGGATGAAGTCCGAGCTTGCGGCGCCGCGCGCGGATCTCGTGCTCCTCGCGTCCCACCAGACGTGCAAGCCGTGCGTCCGAGAACCCCTTGCGCTTGAGCACGCGCAGGCGCGCGAGATCGAGCGCCTCGAAGCCGCCCGCGCGCACCGCCCCCTCCTCGCGCACCAGGTCCTCGATCTGCGCAAGAAACCACGGATCGATGCGCGTCGCCTCGAACACCCGCTCGAGCGGCCAGCCGGCACGGAACGCATCGGCGACGTACAGAATGCGCGCGGGCCCCGGCCAGCGCAGCTCATAGGAGAGCTTCTCGGTGCTCTCATCGGTCAGCGGCAGCGCGAGCTGCTCATCGAAGCCCTCATAACCGAGCTCGAGGCTGCGCAGCGCCTTGTGCAGCGATTCCTGCAGGTTGCGGCCGATCGCCATGGCCTCGCCCACCGATTTCATCTGCGTGGTGAGGCGCGTGTTCGCGCCCGGGAACTTCTCGAAGGTGAAGCGCGGAATCTTGGTGACGACGTAGTCGATCGAGGGCTCGAAGGAGGCCGGCGTGGCGCCGCCGGTGATCTCGTTCCGCAGCTCATCGAGCGTGTAGCCGACCGCGAGCTTCGCGGCGATCTTGGCGATCGGAAAGCCGGTCGCCTTCGAGGCGAGCGCCGAGGAGCGCGAGACGCGCGGGTTCATCTCGATGACCAGCATGCGCCCGTCGTCGGGGTTCACCGCAAATTGCACGTTCGAGCCGCCGGTGTCGACGCCGATCTTGCGCAGCACCGCGATCGAGGCATCGCGCAGGCGCTGGTACTCGCGATCGGTGAGCGTCTGTGCGGGTGCGACCGTGATCGAGTCGCCGGTGTGCACCCCCATCGGATCCAGGTTCTCGATCGAGCAGACGATGATGCAATTATCGTTGCGATCGCGCACCACCTCCATCTCGTACTCTTTCCAGCCGAGCACGGATTCCTCGAGCAGCACCTCGTTGGTCGGCGAGGCGTCGAGGCCGCGCGCGACGATGGCCTCGAATTCCTCGCGGTTGTAGGCGATGCCGCCGCCGCTTCCCCCGAGGGTGAAGGAGGGGCGGATGACGGTGGGGAAGCCGATCTCGGCCTGCACCGCGAGCGCCTCCTCCATGCTGTGCGCGATCCGTGCGCGGGCGGTCTCGAGGCCGATGTCGGTCATCGCTTTACGGAACAGCTCCCGGTCCTCCGCCATGTCGATCGCGCGGCGCGAGGCGCCGATCATCTCGACGGCGTACTTCTCGAGCACGCCCTCGCGCACCAGATCGAGCGCGGTGTTGAGCGCGGTCTGCCCGCCCATCGTCGGCAGGAGCGCGCTCGGGCGCTCCTTCTCGATGATGTGCTCGATCGTGCGCCAGTTGATCGGCTCGATGTAGATCGAGTCCGCGGTCTCCGGATCGGTCATGATGGTGGCGGGGTTCGAGTTCACCAGCACGACCCGGTAGCCCTCCTCCTTGAGCGCCTTGCAGGCCTGGGCGCCGGAATAATCGAACTCGCAGGCCTGCCCGATGATGATGGGGCCGGCGCCGATGATGAGGATCGATTCGAGGTCGGTGCGCTTCGGCATCGGGGCGGCCCTAGAAGCCTTCCGCCGTCTTCTGCTTCGCGCTCGAGCGGCCGCGCGCGTTCGCCTGGATGCGCTTCACCATGAGATACATGAAGTGCTCGAACAGCGACTTGAGGTCGTGCGGACCCGGGCTCGCCTCGGGATGCCCCTGGAAGGCGAACGCCGGCCGGTCGGTGCGCGCGATGCCCTGCAAGCTGCCATCGAAGAGCGAGCGGTGGGTGGCGCGCAGGTTCTCGGGGAGGGTCGCCTCCTCGACCGCGAACCCATGGTTCTGGCTCGTGATCAGCACCTTGCCCGAGTCGACCTCGGCGACCGGATGGTTCGCTCCGTGATGACCGAACTTCATCTTGACCGTCTTCGCCCCGCTCGCGAGCCCGAGGATCTGGTGTCCGAGGCAGATGCCGAAGAGCGGGATGTCGGTCCCGAGGAAGCGCTGGGTCGCGGCGATCGCGTAGTCGCAGGGCTCCGGGTCGCCCGGCCCGTTGCTCAAGAAAATACCATCAGGATTCATCGCAAGTACTTGATCGGCAGGCGTTTGAGCAGGCACGACGGTCATGCGGCAGCCATGCTCGGCGAGGATGCGCAGGATGTTGCGCTTGATGCCGAAGTCGTAGGCGACGACGTGCAGCCGGCTCTGCGGACGCGGGGGGCGCGCGCTCGTCTTCCAGAGCAGTCCGTCGTTCCATTGATAGATCTTCTTCGTCGAGACCGCCTTCGCGAGATCCATGCCTTTGAGGCCCGGGAATTTCTTCGCCGCGCGCACCGCGGCGGCCTCATCGATGTTCTCTCCGGTCATGATGCAGCCGGCCTGCGCGCCCTTCTCGCGCAGCAGCCGCGTGAGCTTGCGCGTGTCGATGTCCGCGATCGCCACCACCTTGCAGCGCACCAGGAACTGCTGCAGCGACTCGGTGGCTCGCCAGCTTGAATGCAGGAGCGGCAGGTCGCGAATCACCAGGCCGGCGGCATACACCGCGCCCGACTCGAGGTCCTCGGGTGTCGCGCCGGTGTTGCCGATGTGCGGATAGGTCAGGGTGACGATCTGGCGGCAGTAGGAGGGGTCGGTGAGGATCTCCTGATAGCCGGTCATCGCCGTATTGAAAACCACCTCACCTGTCGTGTTGCCCTTGGCGCCCACGGATACGCCACGAAACACGGTGCCATTTTCGAGAGCGAGCACGGCAGGCGTCGACACTAAGCTTTCACTCCTTGGCGCAGTGCGCAGAGCGCAGATGCGCAAAGCGGGAGGCGCTCAACTTGAGAACGACTCCCGCTTTTCTGAGGTGACCACGGCCTCTAATTCCGGGCGCGAATATTATCGATGCGGGCGACCCCTGTCCATGCTTCAAAACCCGAGCACATCGGACATCGAATATCGACCCGGCGGGCGCCCGATCAGCCAGCGGGCCGCTGCGAGGGCGCCGCGCGCAAAGATCATCCGGTCGGTGGCCCGGTGGGTGAGCTCGAGCCGCTCGCCCGGGCCTGCGAACATCACCGTGTGCTCTCCGACGATGTCTCCGGCGCGCAGGCTCGACAGGCCGATGCTGCCGGGGGCGCGAGGTCCCGGGTGCGTTGCCCGGTCCTTGCAGAGAAACTGCTCCAGCGAGGCGGCGCGCGCCGCGGCGACCACCTCGGCGAGCGCGAGGGCGGTGCCGGAGGGTGCATCGCGCTTGGCGCGGTGATGGATCTCCGCGATCTCGACGTCGACCGCCTCTCCGAGCGCGCCGCTCGCGATCGCCACGAGTCGGGCGAGCACTGCGACGCCCAGGCTGGTGTTCGGGGCGATCAGGAGCGGAATGCGCGCGGCGGCGGCGGTTGCCGTCGCGTTCGCGCGGGAGCCGGTCGCGGTCGCCGTGCCTTCGAGCACCTCGAGCGCGCGTCCGCGGTGCCCGGTGGTGCCGATGAGCAGGGGTGTGCCGGTCTCGAGACACGCTTCGAGGTGCTCGGGAAGGCTCTGCGGATGGCTGAAGTCGAGGGCGACGGCGGCTTGTGCGAGCGCGATGCGCGGATCGGCGGTGATGAGGACCCCGCTCGGCGGGCGACCCTCGCCGGCCGCATCCTGCCCGAGGCGCGCGCTGCCGGGCGAGGCGAGCGCCCCGCTCAGGGTGAGCCGCGAGGGGCCCGTACCCTCGGCGAGCGCGCGCACCAGGCACTGACCCATCCGGCCGGTGACCCCGAAAATCGCGGCACCGGGCATCGGCACGCTCCCTAGTCCACTGCGCGGGTGAAGAATTTCTTCACGCCCTCGAAGAAGGATTGCTCGCGCGGCCGGTGCCCACCCTGCTGGATGGAGGCCTCGAACTTGCGCAAGAGCTCCTTCTGCTCGCTCGAGAGGCTCACCGGTGTCTCGACCACCACGCGGCAAAAGAGGTCTCCCGCCGAGCCGCCCCGCACCGTGCGCACGCCCTTCTCGCGCAGCCGGAAGACGCGCCCGGATTGGGTCTCGGCGGGGATCTTGAGCACCACTTCGCCGTCGAGCGTCGGCACTTCCACCGAGCCGCCGAGAGCAGCCGTCGTGAAGCTCACGGGCACCTCGCACGAGAGGTGGCTGCCTTCGCGCTCGAAAATCGGGTGCTCGCGCACGCGCACCTCGACGTACAGGTCGCCCGGTGGGCCGCCGTTGCGCCCCGCCTCGCCCTCGCCGGTCAAGCGAATGCGATCGCCCGTGTCGACGCCCGCCGGCACGCTCACCTCGAGCGTCTTCTCCTGCCGCACGCGTCCCTGTCCATAACAGGCGTCGCACGGGTTGGCGATGATCTTGCCGCGGCCCTTGCAGCGCGGACAGGGCTGCTGGATCGTGAAGATCGACTGCTGCACCCGGACCTGCCCGTGGCCGTGGCAGGTATCGCAGGTTTTGGGTGTGGTGCCCTTGGCAGCGCCGCTCCCCTTGCACGTCTTGCATTCGGAGAGCGTCGGAATCTTGATCTCGGTCTCGGCGCCGAACACCGCCTGCTCGAGATCGAGCTCGAGCTCGTAGCGCAGATCGGCGCCGCGAAAGACCTGCGAGCGGGAGCGCTGACCGCCCGAGAAGATGTCCCCGAACATCTCGCCGAAGATGTCGCCGAACGCATCGCCGGCGCTGAATCCGCCGCCGCCACCACGCCCGCCTTCGAGCCCGGCATGGCCGAACTGATCGTAGATCGCGCGCTTCTTCGAGTCGGTGAGCACCTCGCAGGCCTCCTTGGCCTCCTTGAACTTGTGCTCGGCGCCCGCCGGGTCGTCGGGATTGCGATCGGGATGGTATTTCATCGCCTGGCGGCGGAACGCCTTCTTGATCTCGGCCTCGGAGGCATTTCGGGGCACCTCGAGGACCTTGTAGTAATCCTGTTTAGACATTGCTCACCTTAAGCATCATCCACACGGCCGATCATCCACGAGGCCAGAT
>DATGIA010000057.1:0-20617 GCA_035307465.1 Steroidobacteraceae bacterium | reverse complement strand
CGCGCGGCGATTTCTTGAGCACGATCGTGTACTGGCTGCTCGCCGGCTCGATCTGATGCAGCTCGAGCGCCGCGCGGGCCGCGCAGGCGTGTGCCTCGAGTGAGTTGGGGTACAGGATCATCCAGCGCGCGGCGACCTTCTGCGCGAGCGAGGGCTGCAGCTGCGAGAGCGTCACCTCGCAGGCGCGGGCGAGCACGCTCGCATCGCCCTCGGCGAGAGCCGCCGCGGTGTACTGAAGCGCGGCGGTGCGCGCCTCGTGGCGCGCGAGCGCGATCTCCGCCGTGACGGCGTAATACACGCGCGGCGCCTCGAGAGCGGCCTCCGGCTGGGGCGGCACGCTGGCGCACGCGGCACCGAGCAGCGCGAGCACCCAGGGCGCGGCGGATCGCAGGGAAAGCGAGAACACGCCCGCACTATAGCCAAATGAGCGTGGCCGCGGGCGATGAGGGCGCTTGATCTAGCCGGGTTTCCCCCCGAGAATCGGTCAGTTACGGTCCATGGCGCTGCAATGGGTTTCAAGGTCCTCGGACTCAATCACAAGACCGCGCCGGTTGCCCTGCGTGAGAAAGTCGCCTTCAACGAGGATCGCCTGGTTGCGGCGCTGCGCACCTTGCGCAACGAGAGAGGCGTCGGCGAGGTGGTGATCGTCTCGACCTGCAATCGCACCGAGCTCTACTGGTCCGGACATGCGAGCGGCGATGAGCTCTCGCAGTGGCTCGTGCATCACCATGGCGGCCTCGATCTCGCCCCGAGCCTGTACGTGCTGCAGGATCGCGAGGCGATCGCGCATGCCTTCAGCGTCGCCTCGGGGCTCGACTCGATGGTGCTCGGTGAGGCGCAGATCCTCGGCCAGCTCAAGGAGGCCTACCGGCTCGCGCAGGCGGCGGGCTGCACCGGACCGTCCTTGAATCGACTCTTCCAGGCCGCCTTCTCGGTCGCGAAGCGCGTGCGCTCGGAAACCCGCATCGGCGCGAATGCGGTCTCGCTCGCCTCGGCGACCGTGAGTCTCGCGCGCCGCGTGTATGCGGACCTGAGCGCACACACGGCGCTCATGATCGGCGCGGGCGAGATGATCGATCTCACGGCGCGGCATTTCGCGAGCGCGGGCGTCAAGCGCATGGCGATCGCGAACCGCACGCTGGTGCGCGCGCAGGCGCTCGCCGCCGAGGTGCAGGCCTATGCGGTCGAGCTCGGCGCGATCGACAAGGAGCTCATCGAGGCGGACATCGTCGTCGCCTGCACCGCGAGCCCCGTGCCGCTCGTCACCAAGCGCGCGACCGCCGCGGCCCTGCGCCAGCGGCGCCATCGGCCCATCTTCATGGTCGACCTCGCCGTGCCGCGCGACATCGAGCCCGCGGTGTCCGACCTGCAGGACGTGTATCTCTTCACCATCGATGATCTGCAGCAGCTCATCGAGCAGAACCTCAAGCAGCGCGAGCTGGCCGCCGATGATGCGAAACTGCTGCTCGAAGAGGAGGTGGCGCGCTTTCTCGCCGAGGCGCGCGCGCGCGATGCGGGGCCCGCCATCCGCGCCCTGCGCGAGCACGCCGCGGGCATCCGCGCGCACACCGTCGAGGAGGCGCGGCGCATGCTGATCGCGGGCAAGTCCTCCGACGAGGTGCTCGAGTATCTCGCCCACACCCTCACCAACCGGCTTCTGCATGCGCCGACGCAGGCGCTGCGCCAGGCGGCCGAATCCAGCGATCCGGTGCTGGCCGGGGAGATCGCACGGCTCCTGATCGAGGCGCGGGAGCGCTAGGGGGCGGGCGGAGGGCACCGCTCGGGCGGCTCCGGATGACGGCGAAAGGCGCAGGCTCCAGGCGACCCCGCGGTGCGGGGGCCGCTATAATTTGCCGATGAAGGAGTCCATTCGCCGCAAGCTCGAGAAGCTCGCCGAGCGCCACGAGGAGATCGGCCGGCTGCTGTCGCAGCCCGAGGTCATCGCGCAGCATAACCAGTTCCGCGAGCTCTCGGTCGAGTACGCGCGCCTGGGTCCCCTGGTCGAGCGCTACCGCGGCTTTCTCGCCCTCGAGGCGGACGCGGCGACCGCGCGCGAGCTCGACATGCCGGAGGAGATCGCCGAGCTCAGCCCGCGGCTTCTCAACGAGGAGCTCGAGCTGCAGCGGCTCCTCATCCCGAAAGATCCCTACGATGACAGCAACATCTTCCTGGAGATCCGCGCCGGGACGGGTGGCGATGAGGCGGCGCTCTTCGCGGGCGATCTGTTTCGCATGTATGCGCGCTATGCGGAGTCGAAGGGCTGGGAGGTCGAGGTGCTCTCGGAGAGCGCCGGCGAGCATGGCGGCTACAAGGAGATCATCAGCCGCGTCATCGGGCGCGGCGCCTACTCGCTCCTCAAGTTCGAGTCGGGCACCCATCGCGTGCAGCGCGTGCCGGCGACCGAGGCGCAGGGTCGCATCCACACCTCCGCGGTGACGGTCGCGATCCTGCCCGAGCTCGAGGAGGTCGAGGCGGTGGAGTTGAATCCGGCGGACCTGCGCATCGATACCTATCGCTCCTCGGGCGCCGGGGGCCAGCACGTCAACAAGACCGACTCGGCCATCCGCATCACGCACTTGCCGACCGGCATCGTGGTCGAATGCCAGGACGAGCGCTCGCAGCACAAGAACCGCTCGCGCGCGCTCTCGCTCCTCAAGGCGCGTCTGCTGGCCGAGGAGCGTGACAAGGCGCAGCGCGAGCAGGCGCAGTCGCGCAAGCTCCAGGTGGGCTCGGGCGATCGCTCGGAGCGCATCCGCACGTACAATTTTCCGCAAGGCCGGGTCACCGACCATCGCATCAACCTGACGCTCTACAAGCTCGATGAAGTGATGAACGGGCGTCTGGATGAGCTCATCGGCGCGCTCAATCAAGAGCACCGCGCCGAGGAGCTGGCGCAGCAGACCGAGTGAGCGCGGTGCCGACCATCGGGCAATCGTTGCGAAGGGCGAACGAGCTGCTCAGCGCCGTGAGCGAGTCGCCGCGTCTCGATGCGGAGCTGCTGCTCGGCGCGGCGCTCGGCCTCGGCCGCACGGCGCTCATCGCACGCTCGGAGGAGCCGGTCGGGCCCGGGGAGGCGCAGCGCTACGGCACGCTCCTCGCCGAGCGAGTCGCGGGTGTGCCGGTCGCCTACCTGCTCGGCCGGCGCGAGTTCTGGTCGCTCGAGCTCGAGGTGAGCTCCGCCGTGCTGGTGCCGCGCCCGGAGACCGAGACCTTGGTCGAGCAGGCGCTGGCGCTTCTTCCGGCGGCGGCGCCGTGCGCGGTGCTCGATCTCGGCACCGGGAGCGGTGCGATCGCCATCGCGCTCGCGCACGAGCGCCCGCAGGCGCGGCTGGTCGCGGTCGAGCTCTCGGAGGCGGCGCTCGCGGTGGCGCGGCGCAATGCGGCGCGGCTCGTGCCGGGTCGGATCGATGTGCAGGCGGGATCCTGGTACGAGCCCCTCGCCGGCGAGCGCTTCGATGTCATCGTCTCGAACCCGCCCTACATCGCCGAGGGCGACCGCGCGCTTGCGGCGCTCGCCGCGGAGCCGCCGCTCGCCCTCGTCTCGGGTCCGAGCGGCCTCGAGGCGCTCACGGCCGTCATTGCGGGCGCGCGTGATCACCTCATCGCGGGGGGCGCGCTCCTCCTCGAGCACGGCGCCGATCAGGGGCCGGCCGTCGCCCGGCTCCTCGAGACCCACGGCTTCGCCTCGATCCAGACCTACACCGATGGCGCACGCCGGCCGCGCGTCACCGCCGCACGGAACCCGTCCGAGCCGGGTCGCGTGACTCGTGCCGAGGACTTCGGACACACTGACCCTCTTCGTCTCTCACCAGGAACTTCCTCATGATTCGTTTTGAAACCAATTTGGGCGCCTTCACGATCGAGCTGTTCGAGAAGGAGGCTCCGGTCACCGTCGCCAACTTTTTGAAGTACGTCGACTCGGGCTTCTTCGATCGCACGATCTTCCATCGCGTCATCCCCGGGTTCGTCATCCAGGGCGGCGGCTTCACCGAGGACATGAAGCAGAAGAGCACGCAGGCGCCCATCAAGAACGAGGCGGACAACGGGCTCAAGAACACGCGCGGCTCGCTCTCGATGGCCCGCACCAACGACATCAACAGCGCCACCTCGCAGTTCTTCGTGAACCTGAAGGACAACGATTTCCTCGACCACTCGCGCGGCAACTTCGGCTATGCCGTGTTCGCGCGGGTGACCGACGGGATGGACGTGGTCGACCAGATTGCCGCGGTCCAGACCGGGCGCAAGCGCGGCTTCGAGGACGTGCCGCTCGACGCGGTGGTGGTGACGAGCGCGCGCCGCCTCGAGGGCTGATCGCAAGCGCTCGATCGAGATCGTGGCCCGCTCGCGCTCCGTTGCCGCCCGATGTGCGCGTCTCATCGGCTGGCTCGTCCTGGCGTGCGTTCTCTCGAGCATTCTCGCCGTAGCAGTCCTGCGCTGGATCAACCCGCCGCTCTCGGCCTTCATGATCGAGAGCCGCCTCGAGGCGCTCGCGAGCCATGATCGCAGCTACCTCTTCAGGCACACCTGGGTCGATCTCGACCACATCTCGCCGAACCTCGCGCTCGCCGTGGTCGCATCGGAGGACCAGAAGTTTCCCGAGCACTGGGGCTTCGACGTCGAGGCGATCGAGAAGGCCTACGAGCTCAACCAGCATCGCCATCATGTGCACGGGGCGAGCACCATCAGTCAGCAGGTCGCGAAGAACCTCTATCTCTGGTCGGGGCGCAGCTACTTTCGCAAGGGGTTGGAGGCGTACTTCACGGTGCTGATCGAGGCGCTCTGGCCGAAGCGGCGCATCCTCGAGATCTATCTGAACATCGCCGAGTTCGGCCATGGCACCTTCGGCGCCGGGGCGGCGGCCGAGCGCTACTTTCACAAGTCCGCGGCGCGGCTCTCGCGCGCCGATGCCGCCGTGCTGGCCGCGGTGCTGCCGAACCCCACTCATTACTCGGCCGTCGCGCCCTCGCGCTACGTGGCGCAGCGTCGAGATTGGATCCTTCAGCAAATGCAGGCGCTCGGCGGGCCGGAAATGCTCTCAGAAATCGACGCCTATCCCGACCGTCGTCGCTGAATCGCGCCTCGGGGTCGGCGCGCGGGAGGCATCGAGTGTGACCGGCGTCGCGATTGGCTGGCGATCCGTTGACTATGATAGGGTCCGATCCATTGGCATCGAATCCGCAGCAAGGAGCAGCGATGGCCACGGAAAACTCGAACCCCTACGCCTCCCCCAAGGCCCCCGTCGCGGATGTCGTCTCGAGCGAGCCTTTCGAGCTCGCCGAGCGGGGAGCGCGGCTGCAGGCCGCCGTGATCGACGGCCTCACCGTCCTGATTCCCCTGATTCCCACGTTTGTCCTCTGGTACCGGGTGCTGGGGCACCGCGCCGAGTCGATGACGGGTGTGGGCCTGCTCGGGCCGCTCGCGGGCCTCGGCGCGCTCGCCGTCATCGGTGTCGCGATCTATGACTGCGTGCTGCTGTCAAGGAACGGCTGGACGATCGGCAAGCGGCTGTCGGGCATCAAGATCGTGCGCACCGATGGCACGAAGGCATCGCTCGGCCGGATCATCTGGTTGCGCGGCTTCGTCAACGGGCTGCTCGGCGCCATCCCCTTCGTCGGCCGCCTCTATTCGCTCGCGGACATTCTCTTCATCTTCGGCAAGGCGCGCCGCTGCATCCACGACTACATCGCGGACACCCTCGTGGTGAAGGCGTGAGGCCTCTTGGCCGGGCAACCTGACAATCTCTTCGCACCCCCGAAGAGTGTGGTCGCCGATCGGGGCGAGGAGATCGAGAGCATCAAGGCCGGCCGCGGCGAGCGTCTCGGAGCGAAGATCATCGACGGCTTTCTCTTCTACATCGCCCTGGCGCCGGCCTCCGGGTGGCTGTCGGTGCGCCTCTACGGAGGTCTCAATCCGAGCGCGGCGCGCGCCTGGGAGTGGATGGCCGCCGTTCCCTACTGGCTGAGCGGCGGTCTTGTGGTCGGGCTGGCGATCGGCCTGATCGATGCGGTGCTGGTCCAGCGCAACGGCCAGACCATCGGCAAGAAGTTGTGCAAGATCCGCATCACGCGCACCGATGGCTCGCCGGTCACGCTCGCTCGGGTTTTTTTCCTGCGCTACTTGATCAGCGCCGTGATCCGCTTCGTGCCCTTCGTGGGCGGGCTCTACGGCCTCACCGATGTCCTCTTCATCTTCGGTGAGAGCCGCCGCTGCGTTCACGACTACATCGCCGACACCATCGTCGTCCGGGCTTGAGTGCTCCCCTCGACACGGTCGTCACGGCCGAGACGCCCGAGGGAATCGAGATCTCCATCCGGCCCGCCGGCTATCCGGTCCGCTGCTGCGCCTACCTGATCGACGTGGCGCTCCAGGGATTCACCTTGAGCGCGATCTCCGGCGCCTTGGGGTGGGCCGGCACCTTTGGGATGGGGGTGTTCTTCATCCTCGTCTTCGCCATCAACTGGTTCTATCCGGTGCTGTTCGAGCTGCTGCCCGGCGCGGCCACCCCCGGCAAGCGCATCCTGGGGCTCGAGGTCATGATGGCCGATGGACTGCCCATCACGCCGGTGGGCTCGCTCATCCGCAACCTCATGCGCGTGGTCGACCTACTGCCGGCGCTCTACGGCTTCGGCATCGTCACGATGCTGCTGCGAAGCGATGCGCGCCGCATCGGCGACCTCGCCGCGGGCACGCTGGTCGCCTACCGGCTGAAGCGCGAGGAGACGCGCTTTGCGCCGGGCACGCCGCAGCCGCCGCGGGTTGCGCTCTCGGAGCGCCAGCAGCGCGCGATCAGCGCCTTCGCCGCACGCGTCGAGCGCCTGACACCGCAGCGTGCCGAGGAGATCGCCGAGTTCGCCGCTGCGCGCGTGGACTCCTCGCAGGAGAACGCTGGCGCGGCGCCGCGCAGCGCCTACCTCGTGTCGATCGCTCGCTGGCTGCATGGCGAGCGCAAGGCATCGCATGACGCCCTTTGAGTTCGAGGCGGCGCACGGCGCCGCATGGCAGGAGCTCGAGCAGGCGCTTTCGCGTGGCGAGCGCGCGCTCGACCCGGAGCGCTTTCTCAGGCTCTATCGCAGCGCCTGCGAGCATCTCGCCCTCGCGAAGTCGCGCGGCTACCCCACCGATCTCATCGACCGGCTGTCGATCCTGACGGCCTCCGCCCACCAGATCATCTACCGGCAGAACGATTACGGGGCGCGGCGCATCGCCCGAGCGCTGCTCGAGGAGTTCCCGGCCGAGGTGCGCGCGCAGCGCCGCTACGTGGCGCTCGCCGCCGCGCTGCTGTTCGTGCCGGCGCTCGTGCTCGGCTTCATCATCCACCACCGCCCCGAGATCATCCTCTCGATCGTCGACAGCACGACCGCGCAGCAGTTCGCGCAGATGTACAGTCCCGACAATCCGGCGATCGGACGGGCGCGCTCGATGGGCGGCAACTGGATGATGTTCGGCTACTACATTCTCAACAACATCAGCATCGCCTTTCAGTGCTACGTCACCGGGGTCCTGTTCGGCCTCGGAAGCCTGTTCTTTCTCCTCTACAACGGCGCCTTCAGCGGCGCGATCGCGGGCTACATCACCTCCGCCGGCTACGGCGGCACCTTCTTCCCCTTCATCGCGACTCACTCCGCCTTCGAGCTCACCGCGATCGTGCTTGCGGGCGGCGCCGGCCTCAAGGTCGGCCACGCCGTGCTGCTGCCCGGCCGCTTGACCCGCACCGCATCGCTCGCCGCCGCCGCGCGCCGCACCGGCATCGTGATTGCCGGGTGCGGCGTCATGCTGCTCATCGCCGCCGCGCTCGAGGCCTTCTGGTCCTCCGCCGCCTGGGTCGCCCCGCAGGCGAAATACGCCTTCGCCGCGTGTTGCTGGACGCTGGTGGCGTTCTTCTTCCTGCGCACGCCCCATGCAGCTTGATGCCGTCCGCGTGGTGTTGCGGCCGCGCTCGGTGTGGGAGGGGTGCGATCTCGGCATTCGCCTGCTGCAGGGATCGAAGCGCGCGGTGTATCGCTGCACCCTCGGCGTCGCGGTGCCGTTGTTCGCGCTCTACCTCGCGACCGCGCAGCTCGCCGACTGGCTGCCGGTGCTGCTGATCTGGCTGTCGAAGCCCTGGCTCGATCGCACGATTCTCTTCGTCCTGTCGCGCGCGCTCTTCGGCCAGGGCACGACCGCAGCGGATCTGCGGGCGGCCGCAGGCTCGGTGTGGGGCGGTCAGTGGCTTCGCACCTGGACGCTGGCGCGCCTGAGCGCCTCGCGCTCCTTCACCGCGCCCATCGTGCAGCTCGAGGGGCTCACGGGCCGGGCGCGGCGCGAGCGCGTGATCGTGCTCGCCAGCCGCAGACGCGGCATTGCCCGGGCCATGACGCAGGCGTTCGCTCTCGGCGAGCTCGCCCTGCTCTTCAGCCTGCTGACGGTGCCCGCCTGGCTCGCGCCCCACCGCGGGGTCGGTTTCTTCGACATCGCCACCTGGACCCGCACCGGGCCGCTCGCGAGCGCGCTCGCCTATGCGATCGCGGTTTGCTTCGTCGAGCCCTACTACGTCGCCGCCGGGTTCGGGATGTACCTCAACCGTCGCATCGAGCTCGAGGCGTGGGATATCGAGCAGGAGTTTCGTCGTGCCTTCGCCGCGTGATGCGCGGGCGCGGGCTCCCGCGCTCGCCGGCCTGGGACTGCTCCTCGCCTCACCTGCGCTCGCCGTGAATCCGCCCGCCTCGGCCGCCTCGGCCGCCGCGCCCGCGGCGGCGGCGGTCGCACCGGCACCCGCGTCCCCGGCCGCCGCGCCGGATGCGCCGGGTGCGCCGGGCGCGCTCGGCGAGGCGCCGAGCCGCGAGGAGATCGCGCAGGCGCTCGCGCGTCTGCGCGCGGATCCGAATCTCGGCAAGGAGACGCGCGTGCGCACCCTGCGCTTCAACACGCAGGCGGCGGCGACGCCGCAGACCGCGCCCGCGTGGCTCGCGAATCTCTTCGCCTGGATCGCGCAATCGCTCAGCGTGTTGCTGTGGATCGCGGGCGGGCTGCTGCTCGCCGTGGCGGCGGTGTGGGTGCTGCGCGTGGTGCGCGCGAAGAAGGCCGAATCGGCGGCCGTGCCCGCGGCGTTGCCCACGGCGCGCGCCGAGCTCGACCTGCGGCCCGAATCACTGCCCGCGGACGTCGGCGCCGCGGCCCTTGCATTGCTCGAGGCCGGGCGGGTGCGTGAGGCACTCTCGTTGCTCTATCGCGGTGCGCTGTCGCGCGCCGTGCACCGCTTCGCGGTCGCCATCCAGCCCTCGGCGACGGAAGGGGAGGCGCTGCGCGCCGTGCGCACGCGACTCGATGCGGCCCGCGGCGCCTACTTCAGCGAGCTCATCGGCCTGTGGCAGAGCATGGTGTATGCGGGGAGCGAGGTCCCGCATGAGGCCATCGCCGGGCTCTGCGCACGATTCGCGCCGCTCCTCGAGTCGGGTGCCGCATGAGCGGGCGGCGCATTGCCCAGGCCCTGGTGGCGCTCGGCCTGATCGGCTTCGCCGTGCTCATGGTGCGCAACACTCACTGGGAATACCTCACGGTGCGCACGCCGCCCGAAGGCGAGGCGCTCACCAATCCCTACTACAGCCTCGAGCATTTTCTGAGCGCGGTCGGTGTGCAGACGCGCGAGATCCATACCCTGCGCGACCTGCCGCCGCATGCGGCGCTCTACGTGAGCAACCTGCGCGTCGATTTCGCACACATCGACCTGCAATCCCTCGAGTCCTGGGTCGAATCCGGCGGCCGGCTGGTGATCCCGGGCTACATGCTCTCCGTCACCCCGGCGCTGCAACGCTGGAGCGCCATCACCCCGGTGCATCGCGAGCGCCCCGCCGCCGAGCGGCGGCGCGCGGGCGCACCCCCGATGCTCTTCCCGCGGCTCAATCAAAATGAGTGCTCGGACTGGAGCGCGCAGGCACGCGGCAGCGCCTCCACCGAATCGCTGTGCATCGGTGCGTTCCCGATGCTCGACGGGTACGCGAGTCATCGCGCACCACTCTGGTCGCTCACGGCGGAGGACCATGGACTGCAGCTGCTGCGCATCGCGATCGATCAGGGCGAGCTCACGGTGATCGGGCCCAGCGAGATCGTCACCAACCAGTCGCTCATCCAGCACGATCACGCCCGCGCCTGGCTCGAGGCCACGGGGCTGAAGCGCGGCGACACGCTGCTGCTGCTGAGCGCGGCGCGCGCCGAGGCGCTGCCGCTCCTGCTCTGGCGCCTCGCGGCCCCGGCGATCGTGCTGATTCTCATCGCGCTGCTCGCGCTCATCGTGCGGCACTGGCCGCGCTTCGGGCCGGCCGAACCGGATCCCGTGCCGGTGCGCCGCTCACTCGCCGAGCAGATTCATGCGAGCGCACGCTTCGCCTGGCGCACCCATCGGCTGAAGGCGCTGCGCGCCGCGGTGCGCCGTGCGCTCGATGAGCGCGCCCGCCGCCTCATCGTGGGATATGCGAAGCTCGAGCCGCGCGCGCAGGCGCAGGCGCTGGCGCGCCTCACCGGCCTCGATGCGGGCGCGCTGCAGGCGGCGCTCACGGTGGACGCCGGCGGCCCGCGGGGAACGCAGCTCGGAGCGCTTGCGCTGCTCGAGAGCGCACGGCGCGCGCTCGATCCTTCTTTGCATCATGGTCAGGGAGCACGGAATGAACGATGAGTCGAACATGATCCAGCGCGCGGGCGACCTGCTCTCGCAGCTGCGGACGCAGATCAGCCACGCGCTGGTGGGCCAGGATGCGATCGTCGAGCAGACCATCGCCTCGCTCATCGTCTCCGGGCACGTGCTGATCGAGGGTGTGCCCGGTCTCGGCAAGACCTTGCTGGTGCGCGCCCTGGCGCGCGCGCTCTCGCTCAAAGTGGGGCGCGTCCAGTTCACACCGGACCTCATGCCCTCGGATATCACCGGCCATGCCATCCTCGATCCGGTCACGCGCGAGCTGCGCATCGTGCGCGGGCCGGTGTTCACCAACCTGCTGCTCGCGGATGAGATCAACCGGGCCCCGGCCAAGACGCAGAGCGCGCTGCTCGAGGTGATGCAGGAATACCAGGTGACCCTCGAGGGCGAGACCCTCGCGCTGCCGCGCCCCTTCATGGTACTCGCGACCCAGAATCCCCTCGAGGCCGAGGGCACCTATCCGCTGCCCGAAGCGCAGCTCGATCGCTTCCTCCTCAAGATCGACATGGCGTACCCCACGCAGGCCGAGGAGGTCGCGCTCGTCGCCCGCACGACCACCGACCAGCCGGGCGATCAGCTCCCCTTGAGCGGCGTTGCCCCGGTGCTCGATGAGCGCGCCGTGCTCGCCTTGCAAAACGTCGTCAGCCGCCAGCGGGTGGATGAGTCCGTCATCGACTATGCGGTGCGCATCGCGCGGGCCACGCGCGATTGGCCCGGGATCGCCGTCGGCGCAGGCTCGCGCGGCCCGATTGCCCTCATTCGAGCCGCCAAGGCGATCGCCTTGATGGCGGCGCGCCCCTTCGTCATCCCCGACGATGTGAAGTCGATCGCGCCGGCGGCGCTGCGCCATCGGATCATGATCTCGGCCGATGCGCAGCTCGACGGGCGCCGCGCCGATGATCTGTTGCGCGAGATCCTCGAGGCGACCGCAGCGCCCCGTCTGTGACGCCCACGACCTGGATGCGCTCGATGCTGCCGTCCCGATGGCTGATCGGGCTCATCGGCGGCGCGGGTGTGCTCCTCATCGCCGTGCGCCTCGCGAGCCCACCGCCGGGCACGCTCCTCGAGGCCGCACTCCTGTTCGGCGCCGCGCTGGCTGTGATGCTCATCATCGATGTCGTGCAGAGCCTTCGCGACTGGCGCCGCGCACCGCTCGAGCTCGAGCGCCGCCTGCCGCATGCCTTTGCGGTCGGCGCGAGCGAGACGATCGGCATCTGCCTGCGCAATCCGGGCGCTGTTCAGCGCTCCGGGCGCTATTTCGAGCTCGCCGATCCGAGCCTGCTCATCGCCTCGATGCCGCTCGAGTTCAGCCTCGCGCCGGGCAGCCGCGCCCTGTTCGAGGTCGCGGTCGTGCCGAGCGCGCGCGGCGCCAGGGCCTTCACCGCCGGGCAGATCCGGCTGCGCTCGAGCTTGAGGCTGCTCGACTGGAACCTCACGATCGGGGGACCCGAGACACGGCGCGTGTTTCCCAATTTCAAGCGTCAGGCGGCCTTTGCATGGCTCGCGGGCGATCGCCGTCTCATCGAGATGGGCATCCGGGCACAGAGGCGCCGCGGCACCGGCACGGATTTCGACCAGCTCGTCGAGTATCGCACCGGCGATCCGGTGCGCCACATCGACTGGAAGGCGACGCTCAAGCATCGTCAACCGATCGTGCGCCGCTATCAGGACGAGCGCGACCAGCGGGTGCTGTTTCTGCTCGACTGCGGGCGGCGCATGCGCGCCGATGACACGCAGCATGGCATCGGCTCGACCCACTTCGACCAGTCCCTGGACGCGCTCATGCTGCTCGCCTTCATCGCGCTGAGCCGCGGCGATTCAGTGGGCGCCCTGACCTTCGGTACGCCGCCGGGGCAGGAGCGCCGCTTTGCGCCCCGCAAGGGCAAGCAGACTCTCAATGCGCTCATGTCCGCGCTCGGCGATGTCGAGCCGACCCCGACCTTCTCCGACTATGCGCTTGCGGCCGCCGATCTGTTGCGAAGGCAGCGCAAGCGCGGTCTGGTGGTGCTCATCACCAACTGCCGCGACGAGGATGCGGTCGAGCTCGAGGAAGCGCTCGCACTGCTGCGCAGCCGCCATATCGTCATTCTCGCGAATCTCCGGGAGCAGATCGTCGAGCGGCTCATCGAGCGTCCGCTCGAGCGCGCGGAGGTTGCACTCGATGTGGCGGCCGCGCTTGAATATGCGCAACGCCGCGCCGAGCTCAACCGACGGCTGAGAATCACGGGGGCGATGATGATCGATTGCGAGCCGAGGTCGCTGGGAGTCGAGCTCGTGCGCCACTACATGATGTTGAAGCGCAAAGGCATCTTTTGAGCGGCCGGCTCCGCAGCGAGCGGATGCGCGCCTGCTTGAGCCGCATCGGCAGGCTCGCGATGGGTGGCGCACTGCTCATGGTCGGCCCGGCAGGCGCCGCACCGGCGCCCGCCGCCGAATCGAGCGTGCACGTCGAATCCGTGAGTCATGGCCGCTTCCAGGATCTCGCTCTCTATTACCCGACGCACGGCACGCCCTCCCGGGTGGCGCTGGTGCTCTCCGCCGAGCGCGGCTGGGATGACGCCGGTGCGGCGATCGCCACGGTGCTCGCCGAGCAGGGGGCGCTGGTCGCCGGTATCGACTTGAAGGAGCTCGAAGCGAGCTTCGCGGCCGACCGGGGCTGCGGCTTCCCGGACGGTGACCTCGAGAACTTAAGTCATTTCATCCAGGCGTATCGACAGCTCCCGAGCTATGAGGCGCCGCTCCTCGTGGGGTACGGCGGGGGCGCAACGCTCGCCTACGCCATGCTGGTGCAGGCGCCGGCGCACACCTTCTCGGGCGCACTCACCCTCGGATTCTGTCCCGCCACGAGCTGGCGCGTGCCGCTCTGCGCAGGCGCGGGGTTGCGCTCGACGCCGCGCGCTCATCCACCGGGCCTCATCGTGCAACCCACGGCGGCGCTCCATGACCCCTGGGTGTCGCTCGAAGGCGAGCACGAGGCGTGCAATGCGCACGATTTCATCGCCGCTGTTCGCGGCGCCGCGCGCGCGGTGCTGCCGCTGCCACGGCTCGACCGGGCGATCGATGCGGGCCGGCTCGCGCCGCTGCGCGCCGCGTACCTGAGTCTGGCGCGCGAGCCCGCCGGCGAGCGCTTGCCGCCGCCGCCCGCCGCGCTCGGCGGCTTGCCGCTCATCGAGGTGTCTGCGCAGCCCGTCCCACAAGCGCCCAGCGATCTCGCGATCCTCATCTCGGGTGATGGCGGCTGGGCCGGCCTCGATAAGGCGGTCGCGCAGGCGCTCGCCGCCGCCGGTATCCCGACGGTCGGCCTCGACTCGCTGCGCTACTTCTGGAGCGCGCGCACACCCGAGGGGCTCGCCGGCGATCTCGATCGCATCATCCGCTACTACCTCGCCGCGCTCGGCAAGCAGCGCGTGCTTCTCATCGGTTATTCGCAAGGCGCGAACGTGCTGCCGTTTGCTCTCAATCGGCTGCCGGCCGCGACCCGGGCGCGCGTCGCCTTGACGGCGCTGCTCGGCCTGTCCGAGCATGCGCTGTTCGAGTTTCATGTGAGCAGCTGGGTAGCCGAGAATTCGAGCGGCCCTTCGACGCTCGCCGAGATCGATCGCATCGCCACGGGATCGGTGCTGTGCATCTACGGTGAGGATGAGAAGGACTCCCCCTGCCCGAGACTCGACCCGGGGAGATTCAAGATCATGAAGCTGGCCGGCGGCCATCACTTCGACGGCGATTACGCCGCCCTCGCGCGCAAGATCATCGAGTCGGCAACGCCCTGATGCGCGCGCCGACTGCACAGTCCGGGCGCCGGCGCTTTCTCCAGAGCTCGGCGGCGGCGGCCGTCACTCTCGCGTGGCCTGCGGCGCGCGCCGCCCCCGCAGGCCGCGCAGACCGGTCGAGCGCGGCGGCGATCGAAGCCGCGCGCGGCTTGCAATCGATCACGACCCAGGCGCGGCCGATCGAGGCGGCAGAGCGCGCATCGCGCCTGGCCCGCGTGCAGTCGCTCATGCAGCAGGCACGGGTGAGTGCGCTCCTGCTCGAGCCCGGCGCCTCGCTCGAGTACTTCACGGGCATCAGCTGGTGGCGCTCGGAGCGCACCACCGCGGCGCTTCTTCCCGCGCAAGGATCGGCGCTGGTCGTCACCCCCGCCTTCGAGGAGCCTTCGGTGCGCGAGACGCTCGCGATACCGGGCGAGGTGCGCATCTGGAACGAGCAGGAGAGTCCGTTCGAGCGGATCGCGCAGGGACTCAAGGACCGCAAGCTCGACTCGGGCACGATCGCGGTCGAGGAGACGGTGCGCTTCTTTCTCGTGGAGGGCGTGCGCCGTGCCGCTCCCGGGGTAAGTCTCGTGCCCGCCGGTCCGCTGGTGCGCCCGTGCCGCATGCAAAAATCCGCCGCCGAGCTCGCGCTCCTCAAGGTCGCGAATGCCGTGACGCTCGAGGCACTGCGCTTCGTGCATCGGCGGCTCGCGCTCGGCATGCGCACCGGGGACATCGAGACGCTCGTGAACACGGCCACGAGCGCGCTTGGCGGATCGCCCGAGTTCACTCTGGTGCTGCTCAACGAGGCCTCGGCCTATCCGCACGGCTCGCACCGGCCGCAAGCGGTGCGCGAGGGCTCGACCGTGCTGCTCGACTGCGGCTGTTCGGTGCATGGCTATCAGTCGGATATCTCGCGCACCTGGGTCTTCGGCACGCCGAGCGCGCGCCAGCGCACGGTGTGGCAGACGGTCAAGCGCGGCCAGGAGATCGCGCTCGAGACGGCCCGCCTCGGAATCGAAGTCGGACGCATCGACGATGCCGTGCGCAGCTTCTACGAGCGCGAGGGCTGGGGCCCGGGGTATCGGCTGCCGGGGCTGCCGCATCGCACCGGCCATGGCATCGGGCTCGATGGGCACGAACCCCCCTATCTCGTGCACGGCGATACGACGCCCCTCGCGCCCGGCATGTGCTTCTCGGACGAGCCGGGGCTCTACACCCCGGGTGAGTTCGGTGTGCGACTCGAGGATTGCTGGCACATGAGCGAGAAGGGGCCCGAGCTCTTCACCGGCCTCGCCCGCTCGCTCGAGGATCCGATCTAAAGCGGCGGTGTCCGAGGATGTACGTCACCCAGTGCCTGCACCGAACCTTGCAGCAGAAGCCGGAGGGCATCGCCACCCGGAGCGCAACGCGTGCCCACACGTTTCGCGAGCTCGCGGATCGGGTGGCGCGGCTCGCCGCCGGATTGTGTGCTCTGGGTATGCGCGCGGGAGATCGGGTGGCGATACTCGCGCTCAATTCCGAGCGCCATCTCGAGTGCCAGCTGGCAGTGCTCTGGGGCGGCGGCGTACTGAACCCGTGCAACATTCGCTGGAGCGTCCCGGAGCTCGTCTATTGCCTCAACGACTGCCAGTCGTCGCTGCTCATCGTCGATCCCGCCTTCGCCCGCCTCGTCGAGGCGCTGCGTTCCGAGGCTCCTTCGATCAGAAGCGTGATCCATGCCGGCGAGGGCGAGGCGCCCGGCGGCATGATCGCGTGCGAGGAGCTGATCGACACCCAGGCGCCGGCGCCCGATGCCCTGCGCAGCGGCTCCGACCTGGCCGGTATCTTCTATACCGGCGGGACGACGGGCTTTCCGAAGGGCGTGATGCTGAGCCACACGAACCTGTGCAGCTCGGCGCTGGCGGCTCTCGCCGAGGGACTTGCGCCACCCGCAAGCACCTATCTGCACGCGGCACCGATGTTCCATCTGGCCGATCTGGGCTTCTCCATGGCCCACCTCGCGCGCGGCAACACTCACTCGTTCGTCGAGGTCTACAAACCAGAGCACGTGCTGGAGAGGATCGAGCGCGAGCGCGTGACCCACACGCTGCTCGTGCCGACGATGATTCAGAGGCTCATCGAGCACATCGCAGTGGCTCCGCCCCGCGACCTGAGCTCCCTCAAGCTGCTGCTTTACGGTGCCGCGCCGATGTCCGAGGCGCTGCTCGACGCGGCCATCGAGGCATTGCCCCACGTGCAGCTGCTGCAGGTCTACGGCATGACCGAGCTCGCGCCCCTCGCAACGGCCAACCTGCCCGACAGCTACGGCCCATCCGGGCGCGCGCGCGGTCGGCATCGAGCGGCCGGGCGCGCCGGTCTGTGCATGGATCTGCGCATCGCCGATGCGTTCGATCAGCCCGTTCCGCGCGGCACCGTCGGTGAAGTCCTCGTTCGCGGCCCCAATGTCATGCTCGGCTACTGGGGGAAGCCGGCCGAGACGGAGCAGGCCCTGCGGGGCGGCTGGATGCACACCGGCGATGCGGGCTACCTCGACGAGGAGGGCTTTCTCTACCTCGTCGACCGGCTGAAGGACATGATCATCAGCGGCGGTGAGAACATCTACTCCGCCGAAGTTGAGAACGCGCTGGCCGAGCACGCCGGCGTCGCGCAATGTGCCGTCATCGGCGTGCCCGACCGCGAGTGGGGCGAGCGCGTGCATGCGATCGTCGTGCCCACGAGCGGAGCTGCGCCCACCGTGGAGGATCTCATCGAGCACTGCCGCTCACTGATCGCGGCGTACAAGTGTCCTCGAAGCATCGAATTCACCGACGCCCTGCCGCTCTCAGCCGCCGGTAAGGTCCTCAAGGCGGAGCTGAGGAGGCGGGCGCGCGGCGCCGCCGCCTGAGCCCTCCGCGCTCCTCAGTGCAGGCGGCCCCCACCATCGCTCTGCACGCCGCTGTTGAAGAGCTGCGCGACGTCGACGGCGTCGAAGACGTAGGCGCGGTTGCAGAAGTCGCAGCGCACCTCGACCTCGCCGCGCTCGGCGAGCACCGCCCGGGTCTCCTCCTCACCGAGGCCCTGCAGCATGCCGGCGACGCGCTCCCGCGAGCAGCGGCAGCGGAAGAACACCGGCGAGGGCTCGAACAGGCGTACATCGTCCTCGTTGAAAAGCCGGTGCAGGATCTCGACATCGGCGAGCGTGCGCAGCTCCTCGCTCGTGAGCGTGTCGCCGATGAGCTGCACCCGCCGCCAGGCATCATCGATGAGCGCGGGATCACTCCCCTGACGGCTGTCATCGTAGGGCAGGCGCTGCAGGAGCATCCCGGAGGCGCCGCGCTCGTCGGCCTGCAACCAGAGCCGCGTCGGCAGCTGCTCCGAGCTCTCGAAGTACACCTGCAGCGAATCGGCGAGCCGCTCGCCGCTGATCGGCACGATGCCCTGGTAGCGCCGCTCGCCGCCGTCGGTCTCGAGCGTCACCGTGAGATTGCCCGCGCCGATCAGCTCGCCGATCGTGCCCTCGAGCGGCGCCCCCTCGGCGCTCTCGCGATGGCGGGCGAGACCGCGCAGCCCGAGGCCGCCGGTGCACTGGGCGAGCAGGAGGTGCACGGGGCCCTCGCCCTGCAGCTGCAGCGAGAGCACGCCCTCGAACTTGACGGTCGCCGCGAGCAGGAGCGTCGCCGCGACCGCCTCGCCCAGCAGAGTCCGCACCGCGGCCGGGTATTCGCGATGCTCGATCAGGGCCTGCCAGGCCGCATCGAGGTGCACCAGATGGCCGCGGATCGGATAGTGCTCGAAGACGAAGCGGTGCAGGCAATCACGATCATGCATCAACCACCGCCGCCCAGCTTCGCCTTCAAAAGCTCGTTGAGCTGCGCCGGATTGGCCTTCCCCGCGGTCGCCTTCATCACCTGTCCCACGAAGAAGCCGAAGAGCTTGTCCTTGCCCGCGCGATAGTCCGCGAGCTGCTTGGGGTTCGCCGCCATGACCTCATCGATCACGCGCTCGATCGCGCCTGTGTCGGTGATCTGCTTCAGGCCGCGCGCCTCGATGATCGCATCGGCCTCGCCGCCCTGCGCCCAGAGCGCCTCGAAGACGTCCTTGGCGATCTTGCCCGAGATGGTCGCATCGAGGATGCGCGTGAGAAGCCCGACGAGCGTCGTGGGCGAGACCCGCGAGGCGCCGATCTCGAGCCCGTCGCGGTTCAAGGCACCGGCGAGCTCGCCCATCACCCAGTTCGCGGCGAGCTTCGCGTTCGCGGCGCCCACGCCGCCGACCACCGCCTCATAGTAGGCCGCGAGCTCGCGGCTCGCGCACAGCACGCCCGCATCGTAGGCCGAGAGCCCATACTCGCCGGCAAAGCGCGCCGCCTTCTCATCCGGAAGCTCGGGCAGGCTCGAGCGCACCTCCGCGATCAGCGCCGCGTCCACCTCGACGGGCAGCAGATCCGGATCGGGGAAGTAGCGGTAGTCGTTGGCCTCCTCCTTCGAGCGCATGGGCCGGGTCTCGTTCTTGTCCGAGTCGTAGAGGCGTGTCTCCTGCACCACGGTCCCGCCGCTCTCGATGAGCTCGATCTGCCGCGCCACTTCGTACTGGATCGCCTTCTCGACGAAGCGGAACGAGTTCAGATTCTTGATCTCGGCGCGGGTGCCGAGCTTCGCCTCGCCCCGCCGGCGCACCGAGACGTTGGCATCGCAGCGGAAGGAGCCTTCCTGCATGTTGCCGTCGCAGATCTCGAGATAGCGCACGAGCGTGTGTACCTTCTTCATGTACGCGACCGCCTCCTTCGCCGAGCGCAGATCGGGCTCGGAGACGATCTCGAGCAGCGGCGTACCGGCGCGGTTGAGGTCGATGCCGCTCGAGGCGCCCAGGCCCTCGTGCAGGGATTTGCCGGCGTCCTCCTCGAGGTGCGCGCGCGTGACGCCGACGCGCTTGACGGTCCCGTCCTCGAGAACGATCGCGAGCGCGCCCTTCGCCACCACCGGCAGCTCGTACTGCGAGATCTGATAGCCCTTCGGCAGGTCCGGATAGAAATAGTTCTTGCGTGCGAACACCGAGCGCGGCGCGATGCGTGCGCCGATCGCGAGCCCGAACTTGACCGCCATGCGCAGCGCGGCGCCATTCAGGACCGGCAGCACGCCGGGATAGGCGAGATCGACGAGGTTCGCCTGGGTGTTGGGCGCCGCGCCGTAGGCGGTCGCCGAGCCCGAGAAGATCTTCGAGCGCGTGGCGAGCTGCGCGTGGATCTCGAGCCCGATCACGGTTTCCCAGGCGCTCATGAAGAATACGCTCGCGGCGCCTTGAGGTGCCAGGCGGTCACACTCTGATAGTGGTGGGCGGCGCAGAGCAGCTTCGCCTCCGAGAAGTGCGGACCGATGAGCTGCAGCCCCATCGGCAGCTCATCGATCAGGCCGCAGGGCATCGAGAGCCCCGGGAGCCCTGCGAGGTTCGCGCCGATCGTGTAGATGTCGTTCAAGTACATCGTCACTGGATCGTCCATCTTGGCGCCGATCGCGAACGCAGGCGTCGGGGTGGTGGGCCCGATCAACAGGTCCACCTGCGAGAAGGCCTTGCGGAAGTCATCGGTGATCAGCCGGCGAACCTTTTGCGCCTTCAGGTAATAGGCATCGAAGTAGCCGGCCGAGAGCACATAGGTGCCGGTCATGATGCGCCGCTTGACCTCGGCGCCGAACCCCTCGCCGCGCGAGCGCTCGTAGAGGTCGGTGAGGTCCTTCGGCTGCGCGCAGCGATAGCCGTAGCGCACCCCGTCGAAGCGCGAGAGATTCGAGGAGCATTCCGCCGGTGCGACCACGTAATAGGTGGGCACGGACATGGGCAGATGCGGCAGGCTCACCTCGACCGTGTCGGCGCCGAGCGACTGATAGACCCGGATCGCCTCCTGGATCAGCGCGGCATTGCGCGGATCGAGGCCCTCGAAGAATTCGCGCAGCAGGCCGAGCCTCAAGCCCTTGATCGGGGTGTCGAGCAACCGGGAGTAATCCGGCACTGGCACATCGACGCTCGTCGAATCCTTCGGATCGAATCCGGCCATCGCCTGGAGCACGGGGGCCGCGTCCGCGGCCGAGCGCGCCAGCACCCCCGCCTGATCGAGGCTCGAGGCAAAGGCGATCATTCCCCAGCGTGATACCCGGCCGTAGGTCGGCTTGATGCCCGTCACACCGCACAGCGCCGCCGGCTGGCGAATCGAGCCGCCGGTGTCGGT
>DATGIA010000056.1:0-12413 GCA_035307465.1 Steroidobacteraceae bacterium | reverse complement strand
CTCGGAGCGCGCTCTGCAGCTCGGCTTCAGCGGCCCCATGCTGCGCGGCTCCGGCATCGAGTGGGACCTGCGTAAGAAGCAACCCTACGGCATCTACGAGCAGCTGGACTTCGATATCCCGGTGGGCGTGAACGGCGACTGCTACGACCGCTATCTCGTGCGCGTCGCGGAGCTGCGGCAATCGACGCGCATCATCGAGCAGTGCATCGCCTGGCTGCGCGCGAATCCAGGGCCGGTGATGATCGACGACCGCAAGGTGAGGCCGCCGCTGCGCGAGCAGATGAAGGGCGACATGGAATCGCTCATCCATCACTTCAAGCTGTTCACCGAGGGCTACTGCGTTCCGGAGGGCGAGGTATACGCGGCGATCGAGGCGCCCAAGGGCGAGCTCGGCGTGTACCTGATCTCGGACGGTGCGAACAAGCCCTACCGCCTCAAGGTGCGCGCGCCGGGCTTCGCGCACCTCGCCGCGCTCGACGAGATGGTGCGCGGGCACATGCTCGCCGACGTCGTGGCGGTGATCGGCACGCAGGACATCGTGTTCGGAGAGATCGATCGATGAGCGAGACGTTGAGCGAGGAGGTGCGCGCGGAGATCGATCACTGGGTCGCGAAATTCCCGCCCGACCGCAAGCGCTCGGCCGTGATCTCGGCGCTGCGCGCCGCGCAGCATCACAACGAGGGTTTCCTCACGACGCCCTTGATGGATGCGGTCGCCGCCTATCTCGGGCTGCCCCCGATCCAGGTGTACGAGGTCGCGACTTTCTATTCCATGTTCGAGACCAAGCCCGTGGGCCGCCACCACGTCTCGGTGTGCACCAACATCTCCTGCATGCTGCGCGGCGCAGAGGAGGTGGTCGCGTACGTCGAGAAGAAGCTCGGCATCGTGACCGGACAGAGCACCCCCGATGGGCGCATTTACCTCAAGCGCGAGGAGGAATGCCTCGCCGCCTGCGTGGGAGCGCCGATGATGATGGTCGATCACGTCTATCACGAGAACCTCACGCCCGAATCGATTGACAAGATCCTGGATCGGTTGACATGAGAGCGCACTGATGGCCTACGAGCAGAACCTCGTCTTGTTCGAGGCGTTGAAGCACGAGCGTCCCTGGACGCTCGAGAGCTATCGCAGCTTCGGCGGTTACGAGGCGTGGGAGCGCATCCTCAAGGAGCGCACGCCCCGCGAGAAGATCATCGAGGAGGTCAAGGCCTCGGGGCTGCGCGGACGCGGCGGCGCCGCCTTCCCGACCGGGGTCAAATGGAGCTTCATGCCGCGCTCCTCGCCCGTGCAGAAGTACGCCGTGTGCAATTCGGACGAGTCCGAGCCTGGCACCTGCCACGACCGCGACATCCTGCGCTACAACCCGCATTCGGTCATCGAGGGCATGGCGATCGGCGGCTATGCCATGACGGCGACCGTCGGCTACAACTACATCCGCGGCGAGTTCCTGGCCGAGCCCGTGCCGCGCTTCGAGGCCGCGCTCGAGGAGGCCTACGCCGCAGGGCTTCTCGGCAAGAACATCCTGGGCTCGGGCATCGACTTCGATCTGTACACCTTCGTCGGCGCCGGTGCGTACATCTGCGGCGAGGAGACTGCGCTCCTCGAATCGCTCGAGGGCAAGCCCGGCAAGCCGCGCTTCAAGCCGCCCTTTCCCGCGAATTTCGGCCTCTACGGCAAGCCGACGACCATCAACAACACACAAAGCTACGCCTCCGTCCCGACGATCCTGCGCAAGGGGGCGGCGTGGTTCGCGGGCTTGGGCCCTCCCAATTCCGGCGGCACCATGATCTTCTCGGTGTCCGGTCATGTCGCCAAGCCCGGCAATTTCGAGCTTCCCCTCGGGATTCCCTTCAGCGAGCTGCTCGCCCTCGCAGGCGGCGTGTGGAAGGGGAGAAAGCTCAAGGCCGTCATCCCCGGGGGCTCCTCGGTGCCGGTCGTGCCCGCCGAGGCGATTGCCGGCGCAACCATGGATTACGACTCGGTGAAAAAGGCGGGCTCCTCGCTCGGAACCGGCGCGGTCATCGTCATGGACGAGACGACCTGCATGGTGCGCGCGCTCGAGCGGCTCTCGCGTTTCTACTATTCCGAATCCTGCGGGCAGTGCACGCCGTGCCGCGAGGGCACGGGCTGGCTCGACCGGATGCTGAAGCGGATCATCGCCGGCGAAGGACGCTCGGAGGATCTCGGGCTTCTGCTCGATGTGGCGAACCGCATCGAGGGGCATACGATCTGTGCGCTCGGCGATGCGGCCGCGTGGCCGGTGCAGAGCTTCCTGAAGCACTTCAAGCACGAGTTTCAGTACATGATCGAGCACAAGGGCCGCTCGATCATCGAATCGCAAGCGGCGGCGGCGTAAGAGGCGGCGATGAGCGACGAGGTCAACATCGAGGTCAACGGAGTGCCCTTGAAGGCCCGCAAGGGCCAGATGATCATGCAGGTCACGGATACGGCCGATATCTACATCCCGCGCTTTTGCTATCACGCCAAGCTCACCGTTGCAGCCAACTGCCGCATGTGCCTGGTGGAGGTGGAGAAGGCGCCCAAGCCGCTTCCCGCCTGCGCAACCCCGGTGATGGAGGGGATGAAGGTCTACACCCGCTCGCCGAAGGCGGTGGCCGCGCAGCGCGCAACGATGGAGTTCCTGCTCATCAATCATCCGCTCGACTGCCCGATCTGCGATCAGGGCGGGGAGTGCGAGCTGCAGGATCTCGCGATGGGCTACGGGCGCGACATCTCGCGCTTCTCCGAGCGCAAGCGCGTCGTCAAGGACAAGAACATCGGCCCTCTGGTCTCGACCGACATGACCCGCTGCATTCAATGCACGCGCTGCGTGCGCTTCGGCGCGGAGATCCAGGGTTATCAGCAGCTCGGCACCACCCAGCGCGGCGAGCACATGCAGATCGAGACCTACGTCGAGCAGAGTCTCGATCACGAGCTCTCGGCGAACATCATCGATCTTTGCCCGGTCGGCGCCCTGAACAACAAGCCCTTCCGCTACCACGCGCGCGCCTGGGAAATGGTGCAGCACCCCTTGATCTCGCCGCACGACGGCTTCGGCACGAATTTATACGTGCACACCCTGCGCGGCCGCATCATGCGCGTGGTGCCCCGCGAGAACGAGGAGGTCAACGAGACCTGGATCGCCGATCGCGACCGCTTCGGATTCGAGGGCATGTACTCGCCCGAGCGGATCGCGACGCCGCTCGTGCGACGGGGCGGCGTGCTCGAGGCCGTCGACTGGGATAGCGCGCTCGCAGCCGCTGCACAGGGTCTGAAGGACGTCGCGGCACCGCAGGGCGGGGAGCGGATCGGCTTTCTCGGCTCGCCCAACGCAACGCTCGAAGAGCTCTATCTGCTCTCGTGCATCGCGCGCGCCCTCGGGAGCCCGCACATCGATCATCGGCTGCGCCAGCTCGATTTCCGCGGGCAGGAGCGCGAGAGCGTCCATCCCTCGCTGGGGCTGCCGATCGCGAGCATCGAGTCGCTGGAGGGCGCGCTCGTCGTCGGCTCGAGCCTGCGCGGTGAGATGCCGCTGCTCGCGCACCGGCTGCGCAAGGCCGCGCTCAAGGGAGCGAAGGTCGCGATCCTCAATCCACGCCGTCACGATTATCTGTTCCCGATCGCCGCGCACCTCGTCGCGACCGATCTTGAGCGCGAGCTGGCCGCGCTCGTCGAGGCCGCCGAGGCGGCCCCCGATGCATCGAGCGCCGCATTCGGCGACATTCCCGAGCCACGCCGCTCGCTGCTCGGCGCTCTGCGCAGCGGCTCGCGACGCGCGATTTTCCTGGGCGCGCTCGCGCAGCGCCATCCGGCGTATGCCGAGATCCGCTGGCTTGCCGAGCGGCTGGCCGCCCGGAGCGGTGCGAGCATCGCGACCCTCGCCGAGGGCGCGAACGCCGCCGGCGCCTATCTCGCCGGGGCCGTACCGCATCGTCAGCCGGGCGGGGTGTCTGCGACCCAGGCCGGTCTCGACGCCCGCGCCATGCTCGAGGCGAAGCTCCCCGCCTATGTGCTCTTCGGGGGCATCGACCCCGAGCAGGACCTCGCCGGGCCGCGCACAGCGCTCGCGAGCGCAGAGCGCGTCATCGCCGTGACCTCACACCTCACCCCCGCGCTCAGGGAGGTGGCGCACGTGGTGCTGCCGATCGGCACTTTTGCCGAGACCTCCGGGACCTTCGTCAACCTCGAGGGTCGCTGGCAGAGCTGGGCGGCTGCGGCGAGCCTGGTCGGCGAGAGCCGTCCGGGCTGGAAGGTACTGCGGGTGCTCGCCAATCTCCTCGATCTGCCGGGTTTCGAGTTCGTGTCGTCGGACGAGGTGCGCGAGGCCGTGCGCAGCGCGAGCGGCGCTCGGGCGAGGCCCGTGACCCAGGCGATCGTTGCGGCCGCCGAGACGGCGCGCCCCAACGGGGCTTCGGGGCCCGAGCCCGGTGCGCCCTGGGTGGACATCCCTCCCTATCAGATCGATGTGCTGGTGCGCGGCTCGGAATCGCTCGCAAAGACGCGCGAGGGACAGCTCGCGCGCACGGTGATATGACCATGTGGCAATGGAGCCCGGTGCGCGACTGGATCGCGAGCTACATCACCCCGTACTGGACCTCGCCGCTCCTCACCGCGGTGCAGATCCTGATCGTGATGATCAGCCTCATTCTCGTCATGGCCTTCTACACGCTCGCCGAGCGCAAGGTGATCGGCTGGATCCAGTCGCGCAGGGGACCGAACCGCGTCAATCTGCCGTTCATCCCCATCGGCGGGCTCGGTCAGCCCTTCGCCGACGTCTTCAAGCTCCTCTTCAAGGAGATCCTGATTCCGGCCGACGCGAGCGGGTTCCTGTTCCGCCTGGCGCCGTTTCTCGCGCTCATTCCCGCGCTCGCCATCTGGGCGGTCATCCCGTTCGCGCCCGAGCATGCGTTCTCGAACATCGATGCCGGCCTGCTCTACATCCTCGCGCTCACCTCGATGGGCGTGTACGGCATCATCCTCGCCGGCTGGGCGGCCAACTCGAAGTACGCTTTCCTCGGCGCCATGCGCTCGGCCGCACAGATCGTGGCCTACGAGATCGCCATGGGCTTTGCCATGGTGGGCGTGCTCATGGCTTCGGGGAGCCTCAACATCGGCACCATCATCGAGCGCCAGCACGGCGGCATGCTGAGCTGGAACTGGTTTTGGCTGATGCCGCTGCTCTTCGTCTATTTCATCTCCGGGGTGGCCGAGACCAACCGGGCCCCCTTCGACGTCGCCGAGGGCGAGTCGGAGATCGTCGCGGGCTTTCACGTCGATTATTCCGGCATGGCATTCGCGCTGTTCTTCGTCGCCGAATACGTGAACATGATTCTGATCTCGGTCCTCACCGTCATCTTCTTCTTCGGCGGCTGGCTCTCGCCCTTCGATGGCTGGACCTGGATCGTGCCGGCGGACTCGCTGCTCGCGGCGCCGAGCTTCTTCTGGCTGGGTCTGAAGACGCTCGTGCCGATGTTCGCTTTCCTGTGGCTGCGGGCGACATTCCCGCGCTATCGGTACGATCAGATCATGCGCCTCGGGTGGAAAGCGCTGATCCCGGTGACGCTCGTGTGGCTCGCGGTCGAGGGCTTGCTCGCCTGGGCGCACGTGGGACCCTGGAAAGGAGCGAGCTGATGGCGGCGCAGAACCTCGTCAAGACCTACCTGCTCACCGAGCTCTGGCAGGGGCTCTGGGTCACGTTCAAGGAGATGTGGCGGCCCAAGGTAACGGTCAACTACCCGGAGGAGAAGACCCCGCAAAGCGTGCGCTATCGCGGCCTGCACGCGCAGCGCCGCTACCCGAACGGCGAGGAGCGCTGCATCGCCTGCAAGCTCTGCGAGGCGGTGTGCCCGGCGGTGTGTATCACCATCGAATCCGACGTCGCGGCCGATGGCACGCGGCGCACCACGCGTTACGACATCGATCTGTTCAAGTGCATCTATTGCGGCTTTTGCGAGGAGGCCTGCCCGGTCGATGCGATCGTGCTCACGCGCCTGCACGAGTACCACATGGAGAACCGCGGCGAGAACATCATGACGAAGGACAAGCTCTTGGGCGTCGGCGAGCGCTACGAGGCCATGATCGCGGCCGATCGCCTGGCGGACGCGCGGTATCGCTGATGTTCGCCACCATCCTCTTCTACATTCTCGCGACCGTGCTCATCGGGGCGGCCCTGGGCGTGATCCTCGCGCGCAATTCGGTGCACTGCGCGCTCCTGCTGGTGCTCGCCTTCTTCAACAGCGCCGCCATCTGGATCATGCTCGATGCGGAGTTCCTGGGGATCGTGCTCGTGCTCGTGTACGTCGGCGCAGTGATGGTGCTCTTCCTGTTCGTCGTGATGATGCTCGACCTCGACACGGAGCGCTTTCGCAAGGAGTTCGCCGGTTACTGGCCGCTGGCGGTGGCGGTCGCGGGCTTCGTCGTGTTCGCGATCGTGAACGTGATCGTGGTCAAGCACCTGGGCGGGGCGAGCTTCCAGGCCGCACCGCCCCTGCCACAGGGCTATTCCAATACGCGCTCGCTCGGCGAGGTGCTCTTCACGCACTACGCGTACCCCGCGCAGCTCGCCGCCCTCATTCTGCTGGTCGCGAGCGTCGCGGCGATCGTGCTGACGCTGCGTCACCGTATGGGCTACAAGCCGCAGAACATTGCCCAGCAGGTGGCGGTGCGCGCGCGCGACCGGGTGAGGCTCGTCAAGATGCCAGCGGCGAGGCGCCCATGATCACGCTCACGCAGGTGCTGGTGCTTTCCGGAATCCTGTTCTCGATTGCGGTCGCCGGGATCTTCTTGAATCGCAAGAACGTCATCGTGCTTCTCATGTGCATCGAGCTGATGCTGCTCGCCGTGAATTTCAACTTCATCGCCTTCTCGCGCTTTGCGGGGGATGTGAGCGGCCAGATCTTCGTGTTCTTCATCTTGACGGTGGCGGCCGCCGAGGCGGCCATCGGGCTTGCGATCCTGGTGGTGCTGTTCCGCGAGCGGCGCAGCATCAACGTCGAGGACTTGGACACCTTGCAGGGATGAGCGGCGAACCATGAATCAGAGCCCGATGCCGGCGATCTATGCCGTGATTGCCCTTGCGCCGCTGGTCGCGGCGATCGTGGCGGGCCTTGCAGGCCGGGCGATCGGCCGCGTCGGCGCCCACAGCGTCGCGATCGCGGGTGTCGCCCTGTCGTGCGCGCTCTCGTTTTACGTGCTCTATGGCATCCTCTTCGAGCACGCCGCACCCTTCGACGGACCGCTGTACACCTGGCTCGTCACCGACGGGCTCAACATCCAGGTGGGATTCCTCATCGACCGGCTCACCGCGCTGATGATGGCGGTGGTGACTTTCGTGTCGCTCATGGTGCACATCTACACCATCGGCTACATGCACGACGATCCCGGCTACCAGCGATTCTTCAGCTACATCTCGCTGTTCACCTTCGCGATGCTCATGCTCGTGATGGCCAACAATTTCATGCAGTTGTTCTTCGGCTGGGAAGGGGTGGGCCTCGTGTCCTACCTCCTCATCGGCTTCTGGTACACCCGTGCGACCGCCACGTTTGCCGCCTTGAAGGCCTTCCTCGTCAACCGCATCGGCGATTTCGGCTTCATGCTCGGCATCGCCGCCATCGTGACTTATACCGGCTCGCTCGATTATCACACCGTGTTTGCGCACTCGGCGGACCTGGCGCGCGCCGAGATCCAGATCACGCACGCCGTGGCCTGGCCGGCGATCACCTTCACCTGCATTTGCCTCTTCATCGGCGCCATGGGCAAGAGCGCGCAGGTGCCCCTGCATGTATGGCTCCCCGATTCGATGGAAGGCCCGACGCCGATCTCGGCGCTCATTCACGCGGCCACCATGGTGACCGCCGGCATCTTCATGGTCGCCCGCATGTCACCGCTCTTCGAGCTGTCCGAGACGGCGCTCGCGTTCGTGCTCTTCATCGGCTCGACCACCTGCTTCTTCATGGGTCTGCTCGGTGTCGTCAACAACGACATCAAGCGTGTCATCGCCTACTCGACGCTCTCGCAGCTCGGCTACATGACGGTCGCACTCGGCGTGTCGGCCTACGGCGCCGGCATCTTTCATCTCATGACGCACGCCTTCTTCAAGGCGCTGCTGTTCCTCGCGGCCGGCTCGGTCATCATCGCCATGCACCATGAGCAGGACATGCGCAAGATGGGCGGCCTGCGCAAGTACATGCCGGTGACCTACTGGACGTTCCTCATCGGCGCGCTCGCCTTGATCGGCTTCCCGGGCACCTCGGGATTCTTCTCCAAGGATCTGCTGATCGATGCGGTGCACGAATCGCGTCGTGCGGGCTGGGTCGCCGGATATGCGTATTTCTGCGTGCTCGCCGGCGTTTTCGTCACCGCGCTCTACACCTTCCGCATGTTCTTCATGACCTTTCATGGTGAGGAGCGCATGGACGCGCACACGCGCGAGCACCTGCACGAGAGCCCCTGGGTGGTCACCGTACCGCTCGTGCTGCTGGCGATTCCCTCGGCGCTCATTGGCTGGTTCACCGTGCGGCCCGTTCTCTTCGGCGGGTACTTTGGCGATGCGATCCGGGTGGCCCCGCAAAACGACGTGCTCGCCCGGGTCGGCGAGGAGTTCCACGGCCCCGGCGCCTTCCTGATGTCGGCCTTCGCAGCGCCGACCTTGTGGATCGCCGCGCTCGGGGTGCTCACGGCCTATATCCTGTACCGCCGGCCGGAGTATGCCGATCGCGCCGTGCGCTCGCTGCGCGGTCTGTACTTCGTCCTCGTCAACAAATACGGCTTCGATTGGTTTAACGAGCACGTCATTGCACCTCTGTCGCGCGGCATCGGCGCCGCACTCTGGCACGGGGGCGATGAGGCCGTGATCGACGGCGTCTTCGTCAACGGCAGCGCCCGGCTCGTCGGGTGGTTCGGGTCGGTGATGCGCTATGCCCAGTCGGGCTATCTCTATCACTACGCGTTCGCGATGATTCTCGGGCTTGCCTCGCTCCTCCTGTGGCTCATCTGGAAGCCATGATGCAGGGAGGAGAGTTGCTCGCGAGCGTGATCTGGCTGCCCATCATCGGCGGGATTCTGGTGCTCGCCATCGCCGGCCGCGTGCAGGCGGCCAAGTGGCTGTCACTCGGGGTGGCGCTCGCCACCTTCGCCCTGAGCTTGCCGCTCTGGTTTCACTTCAAGATCGGCACGCCGGAGATGCAGTTCACGCTGCGCCACGCCTGGATTCCAGCGATCCACTCGGATTTTCACATCGGTATCGACGGCATCTCGATGCCGCTCATCCTGCTCACCACCTTCACGACCGTGCTGGTGATGATCTCGAGCTGGGACAACGTGCACAAGCGGGTCGGACAGTACTTCGGCGCATTCCTGCTCCTCGAAGGCCTGATGATCGGGGTGTTCGCGGCGCTCGATGCGGCGCTTTTCTACGTGTTCTGGGAAGCGATGCTGCTGCCGATGTTCATCATCATCGGCGTATGGGGCGGTCCGCGACGTGTCTACGCGACCATCAAGTTCTTTCTCTACACCTTCCTCGGCTCCGTCCTTCTGCTGGTTGCCCTGATCTATCTGTACCTCAAGGGCGGCAGCTACGAGCTCGATGTGTTCCAGAAGATGCCTTTGACGCTCAACGAGCAGGTCTTCATCTTCCTTGCCTTCTTCGCGGCCTTTGCCGTCAAGGTGCCGATGTGGCCGGTGCACACCTGGCTCCCCGATGCGCATGTCGAGGCCCCGACCGGGGGCTCGGTGGTGCTCGCCGCGATCATGCTGAAGATGGGGGGATACGGCTTTTTGCGCTTCACGCTGCCGATCGCGCCCGATGCGGCGCGCACCCTCGACTGGTTCATCATTGCGCTCTCGCTGACGGCGGTGGTGTACATCGGCTTCGTCGCACTCGTGCAGCGCGATATGAAGAAGCTGATCGCCTACTCCTCGATCGCGCACATGGGCTTCGTCACGCTCGGACTGTTCATCGGCTACCGGATCCTCGCGCAGAGCGGCCGACTGGCCGGCATCGAGGTGGGTCTCGATGGCGGCATGGTGCAGATGCTCTCGCACGGCCTGGTCTCGGGCGCCATGTTCCTGTGCGTCGGCGTGCTCTATGACCGGGTCCATAGCCGCGAGATCAGCTCCTACGGCGGGGTGGTCAACACGATGCCCCTATTCGCCGCCTTCATGGTGCTGTTCTCGCTCGCCAATGCGGGGCTGCCCGGCACCTCGGGGTTCGTCGGCGAGTTTCTGGTCATCATCGCCTCCTTCAGGGCGAACGTCTGGTTTGCCTTCCTGGCGGGCACCACGCTGGTGCTCGGCGCGGCCTATACGCTCTGGCTCGTGAAGCGGGTCATCTTCGGTGAGGTCGGAAATGCGCAGGTGGCGGCCTTGAAGGACTTGACCCACCGGGAGTTCCTGGTGCTTGGCTTGCTGGCCGCGGCGGTGCTTCTGGTCGGTATCTGGCCGGCGCCGCTTCTCGATGTGCTGCGGGCGAGCACGCAGCACCTCGCCGAGATGCTGGTGGTCTCGAAGGTGATGCCGTGAACGCCTCATTCGACGTCACCTCATTCAACGCGGGTCTCGTCCTTGCGCGCCCGGAGATCTTCCTGGCGACCGTGGCCTGTGCGCTGCTGATGCTCGATCTGGCGCTGTCGCAGGCGCAGCGGCGCTGGATGGCGACGCTGTCGGTGGTGGCGCTGGTGGTGACGGCGCTGCTCGAGGGCCTCGTGCCCGTGTCGGCGCGTACCGTGGCGCTCGGCGGGCTGTTCGAGCTCGACCGGATGGCGCAGCTCCTGAAAATCGTGACGCTCCTGACTGTCGCGGTGGTGTTTCTGTACTCGACCGATTACCTCGAGCGGCGCGGCATTCTCAAAGGCGAGTACTACGTGCTCGGCTTGTTCGCGTCCTTGGGGGCGCTCGTGCTGATCTCCGCCGCGAGCCTCATCACGCTCTTCCTGGGGCTCGAGCTGCTCTCACTCTGCCTGTACGCGATGGTTGCCTTCGACCGCGATTCGGGGATCGCCGCCGAGTCCGCGATCAAGTACTTCGTGCTCGGCTCGATGTCGACCGGCACGCTGCTCTACGGCATGTCGATCCTCTACGGCATCACCGGCAGCCTCGAGCTCGGCGCGATCGCAACGTCGGTTGCCCACGGCGATGCCCACAATATCGGCCTCATCTTCGGCGCGGCCTTCATCATCGTCGGAGTGGGCTTCAAGCTCGGTGCGGTGCCGTTTCACATGTGGATTCCCGATGTCTACGAAGGATCCCCGACCCCGGTGACGCTTTTCATCGGCACGGCTTCGAAGCTCGCGGCTTTCGGGCTCATCATGCGCCTTTTGCCGGAGGCACTCGGCGCCTTGCAGGCGGACTGGAGCCAGATGCTCGTGGTCATCTCGGTGCTGTCGATGGCGCTCGGCAGCGTGGTGGCGATTGCCCAGAGCAACATCAAGCGGATGCTCGCCTACTCGACGATCTCACAGATCGGCTATGTGCTGCTCGGTGTGCTCTCCGGCACGGCACAGGGCTACCAGGCGGCGCTCTTTTACATCGTGACCTACGTGATCGTCGCGGGCGGCGCCTTCGGAATGGTGCTCCTGCTTGCGCGCCAGGGGTTCGAGGCCGACCGGCTGATCGACTACAAAGGCTTGAATGCGCGCAGTCCCTGGTTTGCCGGGATGATGGCCATCCTCATGTTCAGCCTCGCCGGCGTGCCGCCGTTCGTCGGCTTCTGGGCGAAGCTCGGGGTCATCCAGGCGGTTCTCGGTGTCGGCTACACCTGGCTCGCCGTGATCGCCGTGCTGTATTCGGTGATCAGTGCTTACTTCTACCTGCGCATCGTCAAGCTCATGTACTTCGACGAGCCGACCGAGACGACTGCGATCGGCGGCTCGGCGCTGATGCGCACCGTGCTGAGCGCCAATGCGCTGCTCGCGCTCGCCCTGGGGGTCGTGCCGCAGACCTTGCTCGGACTGTGCCAGCAAGCGATGCGCTGACGCGAGCGACTCCCGTCGGACCGTGCCGTGCACTGACGGGGCGATCCGCACCGATACCCCTTGCATTGAGGATATCGGGGGGTAGAATGCGCGGCTCACTCCGGTGCGGGGTGGAGCAGTCTGGCAGCTCGTCGGGCTCATAACCCGAAGGTCGCAGGTTCAAATCCTGCCCCCGCTACCAACTTCGAGATTTTTGCCGCACGCGGCGGCAACCCCAAGAAAACCAGCCACTTGGAACTCGGCGCCGATTACGCCGTCGCGCTCATCGACCGTTCCCTGACCCCCGAGGAGCTCGCGCACGGTGGCCCGGGCCTCCTCGGCATAGTCGGACGTCCCGAGCTCGCCAAGGCGGTCCAGGGCGCTCAGGTAGCGCTCGGCCCTCAGCTCGAACTGCCGCACCTGTTCAGCCCTCGCAGCCTTCGCCGCTGAGGTCCGCTGTCGTTC
>DATGIA010000055.1:0-13418 GCA_035307465.1 Steroidobacteraceae bacterium | reverse complement strand
GAATCGCGCGGCGCGAGCGCATTGCTCTTCATCTTCTGCCAGGCCCGCGGCGTCACACCGAGCAGCGAGAGCCCCGGCGGAGCACCGAGACACTTGTTCGGGCCGGTGATGAAGAGGTCCGCGTGGCAAGGATCCGGATGCACGTCCATGCCGCCGAAGGAGGACACCGCATCGACCAGCAGGTACGCCCCATGCGCGGCGACGATCCGCCCGATCTCGGCCAGCGGATTGATCGTGCCCGACGGCGTGTCGTGGTGGCACACGGACACCACGGTGATGTCGGGACGGGACTTGAGCAGGGCCGCCACTTGCGCGGGGTCGATGACCTCGTCGTACGGCACGCGGATCTCGAGAAGCTCGCGGCAGTAGCGCTTCGCCCAGTAGCCGAAGCCCGCGCCGTACACGCCCGAGACGAGATTGAGCACGACGTCCTCGCGCGCGATCAGCGAAGCCGCAGCCGCCTCGAGCGCGAGCACCGGCTCGCCGTGCAGGATCAGAGGCGTGTGGGCGGTTCGAAACGCGATCTTGAGCTTCTCGGTGACGCGCTCATAGCAGGCGAGAAATGCCGGGTCGTAATCATAGAGGACCGGCTTTGCGAGACCCCGCAGCACCTGCGAGTAGGCATCCACGGGTCCCGTGGTGAGCGTGAAGGGCGCGCCCTCCTCGATCGAGGCCGGGACGGTTGAAGTGTTCGATCCCATGGGTATGTCCTCTCAATGCGCGGGTTTGAGCTGCGAGGTCACGAGTGTGCGCACGCGGGCTGCATCGAAGATCGGTTCGACGGCGAGCCGGCCGCTCACGATCTGCTGACGCACCGCCTCGACGTCCGCCCACACCTGCGGCGCGATGTGCTTCGAATGCAACAGATACACCGAGCCATCGACGAGCTTCAGCGGATAGGGATGGGTACCGAAGCGATCGGCCTTCAGATCCTCGACCATTGCCGTGAAAACGGGCACCAGGTTCCAGACGACCGAGGATAAGAGGTTTCCCTTGTCGATCGGGGACTTGTCGCCGATGACGTCGATGAACCAGACCTTGCCGCCACCGACCGCAGGATGCGTCTCCACCGCCTGCAGCATGCCGAAGCTCGCCCCATCGCCTTGACCGAAAATGACGTCGGCACCGGCGCCGATCACCTGCTCGGTCACCCGTCGCCCACCGGCAGCATCGGCGTAGGCGGCGGCCCCGATCACCGCATAGAGGATGTGCACGGCGGGATCGGTCGCACGGACGCCTTGAGCGAACGCGGCGGATTGCGAATTCCACGAGGGGGGCTCGCCGGTGACGACGATGCCCACGGTGCGGGTGCGCGAGGTGCGCGCGGCGAGAACCCCGGCGAGATACGCGCCCTCGTGTCCGGAGAGCGTGTAGTCGGCGACTGCGCCGGGCTTCGAGTCGTGCGGACGATCCGTGATCGCGACCGGCACGTGCTTCTCGGCACCGATCTCGGGCGCGGCGGTGTTGTAGCCGGCGGCATGCGCGATGATCAGGCTCGCGCCGTCATCGGCCAGCTCTCGCAGCTCCGCATGCGGATCACCGTAGCCCAGGCCGGTCGCCGGCATGAACTTGAGATGGTAGGTCGCTGCGACGGCCTGCGCAGCGGCATATCCCTGGCGGTTCCAGCCGTAATCGTTCGGCTCCTCCGGCATCATGATCGCGAGCGCTTTGAGCTGCGCCGCCGAAGCCGCCGTGGAAGCGAGGAGCGCTCCGAGCAGGGCCCAGGCCAGCCTCGTAACGCCTCGATACGGCGCACGCCGCACCGGCCGTGCGGGAGCATCGGGAGCGGACTCGAGGCGGACGCTCGCAACGGCGCGAGCTGGTTCCCGTGAGCTCAAGAACACGTCGATCCCCCGCATCCAGAACGTTGCTCGACCCCGCGACGGAACCACCTGGATAAGTGGTTCGGAGAGTCTGATCGCGTCCCGAGTCTGACGCCAACGGTCGAGGGCCGTCAACCGCTCGTCATCGGCGCGCACTGCTCGCGAGGATCCGCGAGAATCTGGCATCATGGCGCAGTTTCTCGTCCCCGCCCCACCGGCTCTCGCCCATTGGTTCGACTCATGTCGCATGTCCAGCCGATTGGTTCGCTTGCAAGCGCTCTTCCCTCCCCGCGTCCGCTTGGGAGCGAGCGGTGCCGGTGAGCGATGCGACGACGCGCTTCGATGTGCTCGTCGTCGGCGCGGGCTCCGCGGGCTGCGTGCTCGCCGCGCGATTGAGCGAGGATCCAGGGTTGCGCGTCGCACTCGTGGAGGCCGGAGGTCCGGCGACCGATCCCGACATCCTCATCCCGCAGAAATGGCCGTTTCTCGCCGGACGCTCGTACGACTGGTGCTACCGCACGACCCCGCAGCACGGCACGGCGGACCGCGTGCACGAGTGGCCGCGCGGTCGCCTGATCGGCGGTTCGAGCTGTCTGCACGCGATGGCGCACGTGCGCGGATCGATCGAGGACTTCGAGTCCTGGGGAGCGCTCACAGGGTCGGCTCGATGGCGCTATGCGGGGCTGCTTCCCGCCTTCCGGCGCCTCGAGCGCTTCTCGGGAGGCGAGAGCGAGCAGCATGGTGTATCCGGTCCGCTCGATGTGCGGCTGCCCGAGGCCGAGATCAGCCCGCTGGTGCGCAGCTACTGGGCGGCTGGGCGGCAGATCGGCATCCCGTGGCTGGGGGATCACAACGGCGGGCGGCTCTGCGGACTCGCTCCGAACTCACTCACCCTGCGCGCCGGGCGACGCCTGAGCGCGGCGGCGGCGTACTTGGATCCGGTGCGCGCGCGCCCCGGCCTCACCGTCCTCACGCAAACCCTCGCACATCGGCTCGCTGTGTCGCGCGAGCGCATCTGCGGCATCGAGGCGGAGGTCGGCGGCGAGCCGCGCCTGATCTCGGCCCGCATGACGATCCTGTGTGCGGGCGCGCTGGGCACGCCGCTCCTGCTCATGCGATCGGGCATAGGGCCCGCCACGCAGCTCGAGCAGGCGCGCGTCAGCTGTCGCGCAGACCATCCCGAGGTGGGCGAGAATCTGCACGATCACCTGCTCACCGCCGGAAATGTCTATCGTGCCCGCCGGCCCGTGCCGGACTCGCAACTGCAGCACTCGGAGTCGCTGACGTACCTGCACAGTGAGGATCCGTCGCGGACCACCGGCACGCCGGACATCGTGCTCGGGTGCGTGACGTTGCCCGTGGTCAGTGAGCGTTTCGAGCGGCCGGCGGCAGGCTCGGCATTCACCATCCTCTCCGGGGTGACGCATCCCACGAGTCGAGGCCGCCTCAGCCTCACCGGCCCCGGCATCGGGGATCCGCCGAGCATCGATCCTGCCTACCTGTCGACGGCCCACGATCGCACGCTCGCGCGACAAGCGCTCGAGTGGGCGCGCAGCGTCGGCGGTCAGACGGCGTTGAGCGAGTGGCGCGCCGAGGAGCTCTACCCGGGCCCCGACTGTCGCAGCCCCGGCGACCTCGACGCCTTCATCGCGCGCGCCGTCATCACCCACCATCATCCGGTCGGCACCTGCCGCATGGGAAGCGATGCACGCAGCGTGGTGACGCCCGAGCTCGCGCTGCGCGGCTTCCAGGATTGCTACATCGTCGATGCATCGGTGATTCCGAGCATCCCCTCGGGTCCCGTGCATGCGGCGGTGCTTGCGATCGCCGAAACGTTCGCGGCAGACCTGGCGCCTTCTCGACTGTCCTAGCGGCGGCGCCTCGGGGCGCCTTGGCCCGAGGGGGCCCTCGGCGAGGCAAGCTTCACTTATAAGCTGAGGTCCTCGAGGGATTAGGCAGTCTCGACCGATGCGAGCTAGCATACGAGACGATGGGGATGACCACCATGGGGCGTACAGCACTGCTTCTAGGACTATCCGCCGGCCTCGCATGCGCGCCGCTCGTCCCATCACGCGCCGCGTCGAGCGAGGACGAAGGGGTCTTGCAAGAGATCGTCGTGACCGCGGAGAAGCGTGCCGAGGACGTCCAGCACGTCCCGATCAGCATCTCGGTGCTCGACAATTCGGCCTTCGACCGCCTCAGCATCGAGAATCTCGCCGACGTGGCGAGTCACGTGCCGAGCATCGATTACTATTCGACGGGTCCCAAGAACCTGTTCGCGATCCGCGGGATCTACTCCGGCGGCGGCGCCTCCACCACGGCGATCTACATCGACGATGTGCCGGTGCAGATCCGTGTGGGTATCGTCGGCCTCATCGGTGCAACGCTTCCGGCCGTGTTCGATCTCGATCGGGTCGAGGTGCTGCGCGGCCCGCAGGGAACCCTATTTGGCTCGAGCGCCGAGGGCGGTGCGATTCGCTTCATCACACCCGAACCCGGCCTCAGGGAGTACAGCGGCTACTCGCGCGCCGACGTTGGCTACACCGATCATGGCGATCCGAGCTACGAGGCCGGCGCCGCTTTCGGCGGCCCGATCATCCAGGACGTGCTCGGCTTTCGGGTCAGCGCCTGGCACCGGCGCGACGGCGGCTACGTCGATCACGAGAGCGCCATTCCGGGTGGCTACGATCAGCGCAACTCCAACTGGGAAGACAGCGACGTGATGCGACTCGCGCTCACGCTCAAGCCGAGCGAGGCCATCAAGCTCACCCCCTCGCTCTATTACCAGCACAATTACAGCCACGACTCCTCGGGGTTCGAGCCCGCCGAATCGCGGGCCTCGAACGATGCCTACGTGAGCGAGTGGGGCGCGCTCAACCTGCCCTTTTCCGACATCGGCGCCGGCAAGTTCGTGAACCCGCAACTCGAGCAGACACCGAGCAGCGACACGTTCTACGTGCCTGCGCTGCGTGCCTCGTTCGAGTTCTCGGGCCTCACGCTCATCTCGAACACAGGATACTTGCACCGCAGCAACCTCACGCACGAGGACTTCACCACGGCCACGCCCGGCGGCTTCGGGTTGCCCTGGCCTCTGGTGGCCGCCGCCGGCGACTACAACCTGATCCACACGGACCAGAATGTGCTGAGCGAGGATCTGCGGCTGCAATCGCCGAGCGGACAGACGATCGAGTGGACGGTGGGGTTCTCGTTCGTCGACTCGCGCGAGCGCAACTACAATCCCGAGGTCAGTCCCTACTTTCCGATCTTGTTCCCCGGATCGGTGCTGTTGCCGGGCGATGTTTCCTATATCGGCGACGAGCGCGCGAACGACAAGCAGATCGCGCTCTACGGTCAGGCCACCTATCATTTCACGGCGCAGTGGAGCCTGATGGCCGGTGCACGCATCGCGCGCGACACGGATGACTACAGCATCTTTCAGAATGGTCCGTTCGCCGGGGGCGAGAGCTTCGTTGCCGGCCGCCAGGGCGAGACGGTGAAAGATCCCAAGGTGGGTCTCGACTTTCAGCTCGACGAAAACATTCTGCTCTATGTGAGTGCCGCAAAGGGTGACCGGGTCGGCGGGGTCAATGCCCCGTTCCCTCTGACGCCGAGCTGCACCACCTTGCTCGGCCAGATCGGTCTCAGCGCGTTTCCTCCCACCTTCAGCGGAGATTCGCTGTGGAGCTACGAGATCGGCACGAAGAGCCGCTTTTTCGACAACCACCTGCAGATCGATGCGAGCGCCTTTCACATCGACTGGACCAACGTGCAGCAGGCCGTCTCCCTGCCGCCCAACGAGTGTCCCGAGAGCTTCACCGCAAATCTCGGTAATGCCCACAGCGACGGCTTCGAGCTCGAGGTCGACGCCAAGGCCGGGGCGCTCTCGTTCGACCTCGCCGTCGGCTACGTCAAGGCGAGGAATACCAAGACGATCGAGGTCGCCACACCGGGGTCGGCGGGCATGCCGCCGAGCGTGATCCAGTACGTGACGACCGGGCAGCAGGTCAATCCGTACGCGACGCCCTGGACCGTCGTACCCACGATCGAGTATGCACATCCGATCGCGAGCTATCAGGCCTACCTCAGGCTCGATGACGAATTCCACAGCAAGAACCCGGGACCGTTCGCGCAGGGCTTTCCCGACAACGTCAGCTTCGATACCAACTTCATCCCCAATCCCTCGACCAACGTGCTCAATGTTCATGCGGGGGTGCGCGCGAGCGGCTGGGACGTCTCGATCTACGCGCTCAACACGCTGAACAGTCACCCGCTCCTGTTCAACACCGCGCTCGAGACCGGCCAGTTCATCGGGCCCACCTATACGCTGCGACCCCTCACGATGGGCGCGCGCGCCACCTATCGCTGGTAGCGTTCACTCGCGCCGCCCCGACATGCAGATCGATCGTCGCCGCTGGCTCACTGCTTTGAGCATGGCACTCGGTGGAGGGCTCCTCAGCGGCGCCGCGCCCCTCCATGCCGCCGCACCGCCGCGGGGTGCGGGATCCTCGCGCGCGCGACTGTCGCTCAACGAGAATCCGTTCGGACCGGCGCCGGGGGTGCGGGCCGCACTCGAGCGTGAGATGAGCGAGCTGTGCCGCTACACCACCGAGGCGGGATACGATGCGCTCGTCACCGCGATCGCACGCAAAGAGCGCATCGATGCGGCGCAGGTCATCCTCGGTGAGATTCTCGAGCCCCTCGGTACCCACCTCGCTCAACGGGGCGGCGCGGGCGGCGAGTTCATCTATTCGGATCCCGGCTACACCGCGCTCATCGATGCGGCGGTCGCCGTGGGTGCTCGTGCGGTCCCGGTGCCCTTGAGCGCCGCTCTCGGAAACGATCTCGGCGCACTCGAGGCACGGATCGGTCCCCAGACGCGCGCGCTCTATCTGGTCAACCCGCACAACCCGACCGGCACGGTGAGCGATCCCGAGGAGCTCAGACGCTTCGCTCGAGATGCTGCCCGGCGAACGCTGGTGATCGTCGATGAGGCCTATCTGGAGTTTGCCGATCGATTCGAGTCACGCACACTCGCCGACCTCGTGCGCGCGGGCGACAATGTCATCGTGTTTCGCACGTTCGCGAAGATCTACGGGCTTGCAGGTCTCGAGATCGGCTACGGGCTCGTGCCGAAACCTCTCGCCGCGGTGCTCAAAGGACAGGGTCTCACCAATCCGCATCTCTTCAACCGGCTCGCCGTCGCCGCCGCCGCGGCAAGTCTCGAGGATCCGGCCTACATCGATCGCGTGCGCCAGGCGGTGGCCGCCGAGCGCCATGACTGGGAGAAGCTCTTCCGCTCGCTCGGCCGCCGCTCCACCCCCTCGGCCGCCAACTTCGTTTTCTTCGAAACCGGCCTGGCGCACGAAGAGTTCGCGAGTCGCCTCGCGCGCGAGGGCATCGAGATCGGGCGCGAGTTCAAACCTTACGATCGCTGGGCGCGCATCTCGATTGGATTGCCGGAGGAGAACTCGCTCGCGCGCGCTGCCGTGCGAGACGTGCTCAGCGGGGCTTGAAGACGAGCACCTTCGCGCTCGTCCAGCCGAGATGCGGCACCAGGACGAAGAGGCGGTCCAGCTCGGAATCGAAGAGCGACGTTCGCGCCATGACGGCCGTGTCGACCGTGGGCAGCAGCCGAAGCCGCCCGTCCGCCCCGTGCTCGTAACTGAAGACGCTGCCGATCCCGGTCGAGGCATAAATCCGCCCGCGCTTCTCGTCCGTGAACATGGAGTCCACCCAGCTGCCGAGCGGCAGACGCTCGAGCTCTCGCCCGGTGGCGGTATCGATGACGATGAGCGCGCCGCGCACGTCGCCCTCGTTGCAGCCGACATAGAGCCGCTCGCGTGCGGCATCCAGCGCGAACGCCTCGTTACGTCGCGCGAGGGTCAGCGGCCAGCGTGCACTCACCGCGCGCCGCGCCAGATCGATGACGAATATGGCATTCTCATCGGGTGCATTGACATAGAGACGGCGGCGGGCCGGATCGATGACCATCGCCTCGAGTGCCGGCGTCTTGAGGGCGATCTCACCCACCATCGACTCGTGCACCGTGTCGATGAGGTTCACCTGCGACTCGGCGAGTCCCGCATCCTCACCGCCGCTCGTCACATAGAGAAGCCCTGTCTGCTCGTCGTAGGCGAGCCCGTCGGCGTTCGCCGCGAGTCCGATACGCCGCAGCGGCCGGTACGAATCGCCGTCGAACACGAGCACGGCGCCGGCGCCATCCGTGACGAAGAGCCGGCGCCGGTCCTCGAGATAGAAGACCGCATGCGGATTGCCGATCCCGCGCAGCCAGTGCGCGATGTGCCCCGTGTCGAGATCGAGCACCGCTACCGCGTGAGCGGCCTGCGGCGTGGAGAAGAGACGATGCCCGCGCCGATCGATCGCCAAATGATCGGCGTAGGGTCCCGAGGGCACTTTTGGAATCTCGATGGTTTGCACGAGCTCGAGGGGCGCCGCCGCCGGCGTTGCGGGCTGCGACGATGAGGCGGTGACGGCCGACCACGCCAGGACCGAGGCCAGCAAGCATCGAGCCCGGGCGCTCTTCATTGAAGACTCCTGACACATCCGATACGCCGCGATTTCACCGCGCAGACCCGCGTCGTCGTGGAGATGTTCGAATTTTGGTGGTAGCGCGAGATAGGCGCCAGTGCCTTTGGGCGGATCGTGCGCCACCCCCCGATGCTATGATCACGGATTGAGGCGTGACGCGGTCGCGCGCATCGAAACGCGGAGGGTATTTCGCGATGACTCGACGCGTACGAATTCAAAGGATGGCGATGGGCAGCGTCCCCTGTCCGCAGACCGCCGGCGTTTTGCCGACCACTGCTGCATTGCGGTCCACTCGAGGACAGCATCCCTGAAGGGGTCATCGACATCGGACGGGATCCGCATTCGATGGCCCGCCGCGGCGGCCCTGTGGCTGAGCTACCTCGTGCTGTATGGCGCTGGGTGGATATCGAAACCTACCACTGCCGCCGCGGCGATCTGGCCCGCTCACGCGCTGAGTTTCGTGGCCTATCTGTTGCTGCCGTTGCGGCTGTGGCCGCTGATCGCACTCGGCATGATCTCCTCGGAGCTGGTGGGCAACGGCGCGTTGAATTGGGTGATCAATCGCCCCCAAGACGGGTTGTCAGTCGTCCTCGGATACGCCTTCGCCAACGTTCTCACGGCCGCGGGTCCGGCATTCCTCGCGCGTGAGCTGCAGCTCTTTCGCAAGGAAAGCTCTCCAGCGCTGATCATCTCACCCCTGTGGGTGGTGGCACTCTTCGGCGGAACGCTCTTCGGTGCCCTGCTGGGGGCAGCAACCCACGCGCACGTGGCCGGCTCCTCGATCGTGCCCTTGGACATCTATCTATGGGTACTCGCCGCAGTGCTCACGATCGCCACGTTCGGGCCGGCGCTCTACGGGATTCTGCTCGGTTTCTCGGAGCCCGCGCGGCCCTTGGCGCGCCCCTGGGAAGGATGGGCAGTCTCGGGAATCGTGATCGCTCTGTTCGCCTGGTTCGCCGCGATGCCTTGGTCGCTTGCCGATCGGCTCGTGGAGCCGATGCTGTTTGCCGCACCGCTCATCTGGCTGGCCCTGCGGTTTTCGCGGCGCGCGACCAGCATGGCCGTCGCGCTCGTTGCCGCAGGAGTTGCATTTCTCGCGACGCATCGTCCGGGCAGTGATCAGCAGATCACCGACCTGGGAGGCTGGTGGAATGTCGTGATATCGGTCGATATATTTCTGCTCATCGGCTGTGGGGGCGCCCTGCTGGTCAACCTGTTGACCCTCAAGCAGCGGGCGCTGCTCGAGGAGCTTGCGCGGGAGCATGATCAGCTGCGTCACTATGCGCAGGCGCTCGACTTCGCCGAGGACGCCGCGCGTCGCGCGACCGCAGCCGACCTGCACGATGGGGTCGGCCAGGTGCTGGCGGGGCAGAGCATGACGCTCGCCGCCATGCGCACGCAGGTCCATCAACCGCGGCTCATCGCGCTGCTCGATGAGGCTGTGATGGCCGCTCGCGAAGCGCAGGAAGGCCTGCGGATCATGATTCAAAACTTGAGTCCCCCGGAGCTGGAGCACGCCTCGCTCGAAGTCACGCTGCAGTGGCTGGCCGAGCTGTTCAAGAGCCGCTTCGGATTCCAGGTGAGGTATCGAGTGGCTGGAACTGCCGAGCTGCCACGCCACCAACTGCATCTGGTGTTTCGCTGCATCCGGGAGCTGCTGATGAACGCCTGCAAGCACTCCCAGCGACCCTACGCCGAGGTGCAGATCGAGGTCTCTCCGAATTCGGTCGATCTCACGGTGATCGATGAAGGCGTCGGTTTCGACGTGCGGCGCACCGTGCCCTTGCTCGGACTGCGGTTCGGGCTCGAGCAGCTACGAGCCCGGGTGCGCGCGGCAGGAGGCACCGTCGACATCGACTCGGGGCCCGGCCAAGGTTGCCGGGTCAAGATACGGCTCCCCTCGACCCCGTCGGCACCAGGACTGTCCCGGCAGCGAGATGAGGGACCGACAGAGAAGGCGGGAAGGTTCGAGAATTTTTGAGGTTTTGCGCGGACCCGAACGCAGGGTCAATCGGCCGGCGAGAAGATGCTCTCCAGCTCGTAGGGCTTGGTGGTCTCCAGCTGATCATACCGGCACTCGCGCGGCGGCTTGTCCGGACGCCATCGCAGAAAGATGGCGGCGTGACGGAAGCGATCCCCCTGCATATGGTCGTACTTCACCTCGCAGACACGCTCCGGCCTCAACGCTTCCCACGACAGATTCTTCCCTGCGCTCCAGCGGCTCTGCGCACCCGGCATGCGAGTTGATTCGGGGTTGACGCCCGCCCAGTCGCGCCAGGGGTGCTCGCGCATTGCATGACGGCGAAGCGGCGCGAGCTCCCTCGCCAGCTGGCGGCGCGCCGCCATCGAAAACGACGAGGTCACGCCGACATGCTGCAGGATCCCACGATCGTCATACAGACCGAGCAGCAACGAGCCGACCGCCCCCTCTTGGTTCTTGTACCAGCGAAAACCCGCCACCACGCAGTCGGCCGAGCGCACGTGCTTCACCTTGATCATTGCGCGCTTACCAGGCAGATAGGTGGCCGTTGCGAGCTTCGCCACCACCCCATCGAGACCCGCACCTTCGAAGCGTGACAGCCAATCGAGCGCCGTGCTCCGATCGCGGGTCATCGGCGTCAGGCGCACGGGGCCCATCACGCGCGCGAGCAGCTTCTCGAGGGCTCTTCGGCGCACCGCCTGCGGCTCGCCCATGAGGTTTCGGGCGCCGATCCCGAGCACATCGAAGGCCACGAAGGAAGCGGGGGTTTGTCGCGCAAGCATCGCCACCCGCGATGCGGCCGGGTGCAACCGCAGCTGCAGGGCATCGAAATCGAGACCCTGCGCCGTCGCCATCACGATCTCCCCGTCCAAGACGCAGCTCTCCGGCAGATGTTCGAGCAACGCGTCGTGCAGATCGGGAAAATACCGATCCAGCGGACGCTCATCGCGGCTTTGGATGAAGATCGAATCAGCAGCGCGAAACACGATTGCGCGAAAGCCGTCCCACTTCGGCTCGTACAGGAAGTCACCCGTGGGGAGACTCTCCGCGAGCTTCGCGAGCATGGGCGCGACGGGGGGTCGAACGGCCTGCGCCGAAACGCTTTTCGGGCGCTTCTTCCCAGCCCTCTGATTCGATTTCTTCGCAGCGAACAAGCGAGCCTCCCGTGGCACTTCAGAGGAAGAACTCTGGGCTCCGAGCGCCCACACCGCAATGCTCATCGGCATGTCCGCGAGAGTAGGCGAACGCCGACTCGGGCCTAGCGCGATGACCTGAACTTGGCTCGACGGCCAAGGCGCCGGTCGACGCTCGCCGGCTCCGTCAAAATCTGTAGCCGAACGAAGCGCCGATGACTCGTGGTCGCAGGGGCGTCCGTGCGACGATGAATTGATCCGTGCTGATAAACGTGCTGGCGCTTGAATTACTCAAGTTCTCGCCGTGGACACTTGCCCACCAGACATCCTTTGCGACGCCAAACGAAGCGGAGTAGGTCGAGTAAGCGGGAATCTCGAACCGCAACCTCGAGGTCGAGATGGACGCACCTGACTGAATCGTTGGATTTGCTCCCGCCTGGGTGAAGGCATGGCCGTTATGAGAAGCGCCGACTTGGACAAACGGAATATAGTCGGAGATGTTCCACTCGTAGCGGGCGACCAAGCTGAACTGCATGGGCGGCGCATCGGCAGTCGGAGCACCGACCGGCCCAAATGGGTTGCCGGTCGGCGTGCAATCAAGCCCCGAGCTGTTGCAGAGCTGCGTGATCGGCTTGCCGAAGTTCGCGCTTGCGGGATTGTTGGCAATCAGTGCTGGCGAATTCGTCTGCCGACTCTGGTTCCAAGCGGCGGAGCCCTGCAGCGTCAGGCCATTCACGGGACGAGCCAACAACGATGTCTCCAGGCCTTTCACGACAAAGTTCTGCCCGTTCGTATTATAGAAAATGTTCCCTACCACACCCGGATTGAAGAACTCGATCTGAACGTTCGTCCAGTCCTCTCGGTACAGGGCCCCATTCCATTGCAGGTGATGGCCGAAAAATTCAGTCTTCCACCCGAGCTCATTGTTCGTCAGCTTGTCCGATGCGTAGGGCTTTGGAATCTCGTACTGGGCCACGGCATCCGGACCATAGGCATGCAAAGCACCGCCATTTTGGTTGAAGCCGCCCGGACGGAACCCCTGCGAGAAGGTGTAATACACCATCGCATCCGGCGTGATGTGCCAAGTTAGATTGGCGCGGCTTCGCAGACCTGACTCACTGCCTGAGAGGTTCTCCGCGTTGACGTTGTAGCTATAGGCCGGGTTGTGGCAGCCCGTCGGCGGCGTGCCCCCTTCGAAGCAACCAAAGCTGGATAGAACGTCCCCGACGAGGGAGTTCTGAAAGCGGAAATAGCGCGTCCCCGCCGTGACCGTCAACACCTTCGGAATCAAATCAAAATCGAAAGAGGCGAAAAAGGCCGTCTGCTTCACGTCGCGTTGCTCATCCGACATCCAAGAGGTGCTGTTGTTCTGAATGCCGGGCTCTCTTACGGTGGTGCCGGGGATCGAACCGACGTCCGACAGGCAGCCGGTATTGCCCGGTGAGCCGGCCGGACCATTTGAGGTACACGCCGGAATACTCTTGTAACTGTATCTGAGCACTTCGCCGATCTCGTTGTCTTCCCAAAACACGCCGCCAATCGCGCGAAAGCGCCAATCATCAGGCGTGCTCAAGCGGAGCTCGTGCTGCTGATGGGTGTTGCGCTCTGTGTCGTGCCAAGCGGAGCTCGGCGAAAAGCAGGTCGACGGCAGGGGGTTTGTGGCCGATGCCGGACCGTAGCACTGATAGTAATCGGCATAGACGCCGCGCGAATAGTTCGTATAGTCAGCGGTCTGATCGACGTTGCGTACGAGATAGCCGCCCGTATAGACCACCTTCAGGGGCCCCACCTTGCCGTTCACCGTCAAGGCCGTGCTCTCGAAGCGGTCCTTGTCGTAAGCCGGATTGAAGAGCGTCACCTCGAGAGGCGCGAGCGGCGCTCCATCGGAAGCGTTCGGCTGCTCGTAGAAGACGCCCTGCGAGTTCATGTTCT
>DATGIA010000054.1:0-9352 GCA_035307465.1 Steroidobacteraceae bacterium | reverse complement strand
GTCGAGGCGGGACAGAGCGTTGCAGCGGGAGCCGCCCTCGTCACCGTCGAGGCGATGAAGATGGAGCACACCCTGAAAGCGCCGCATGCCGGCACCGTGACTCGCTTGCCCTACGCGGTGGGTGATCGAGTGGCCGCCGGCGCGATCCTGGTCGAGCTGAGCGAGAGCTGAGCGCGCGCTGAGCGAGCGCTGAGCGCGGAGCGCCGAACGCCGTCAGTGCGCGCTCTGCGCGGCCGCGACGGCGAGCGCCTCGGCAGGCGCGGGCAGCGGCGGCAAGCTCACCTTGAAGCGCGTCTCGTGACCTTGCAGGCTCGCGAGCGCGATCTTGCCGCCGGCCTCGTGCACGTAGCGGCGCACGAGCGACATGCCGGTTCCATGGGGCGGCTCGTTCGGGCCGTGCGCGAGCGTGCTGTAGCCGGACTTGAAGATGAGCTTGATCGCCTCGCGATCGCGCAACCGCGCCGCCATCTCGCCGGTGATCACACCGCGCTCGATGGCCACCGCGCGCACCTGATCGGGGTCGATGCCCCGGCCATCATCCTCGAACAGCAGCTCGAATCCGCCGTCCTCGAGGTTCTTGAACTCGAGACGCAGCGAGCCATGAGGCGGCTTGCGCGCATTCTCGCGCTCGGCAGTGGACTCGATGCCGTGCATGACGGCGTTGCGGATCAGCTGGATCGCGACGTTCTTGATGGCCGCCTGGTACTCCTGCGGCACGAGCTGCAGGCCTTGACACTCGAGAGTGACGCTCTTGGCATGCTCCTGCGCCACGTGCTCGCACAGCGCTCGCAGGGTGCTCTCGAGACTGCCCGCGGGCGCCGAGCGCAACGCGCCCGGAACGTTGCGCGCCGGGCTGCGCTCGGCGGTGAATTTCGGCGCCTCGATCACCTGGGTGCCGTTCGCGGTCATGCGCGGCGCATTGGCCGTGGCGGTCTCGGCGCGCGTCGGACCTGCGGAGACGGTCAGGGCACGCATCGAGGCAAATTGGCCATAGAGCAGATCGAGTTTCACGGCGAGCGGCAGGAAATCGCTCCCGGAAAGCGCGTTGCGGCTCCGTAGCTCGTGCAGCGAATCCTCGAACTGGCGGGCGGCCGTCTCGATCGCGCCGAGCTTGAGCGCGGCGGCGTCGCGGCGCACGCGATCGACCTCCTCGAGAGTCTCCTCGAGCTTGGCGCGAAAGGCATCCTCGGCGCGCGCCGGCTTCTTGATGACCGCATTGATGGTTTTCATCGAGGCATCGGTGCGCTGCAAGAAGGCGGCGAAGCGGGTCGGGCCCGCATGCAGCACGCTGCGCAGAATCTCCGCCTGCAGCGCGAGCTGTGATCGAAGCTCGTCGAGCTCGCGCGCCGACTGCACGCGCAGCGTGATATCGCTCACCCGCACCAGCCACAGGCGCGGTCCCGGGCCCTCGAGGCGGTGGAAGCTGAACGAGTAGTGCGCGGACTCGAACGAGCCATCGCCGCTCGGCAAGCGCACCTCGGTGTCCTCGAGCGGGTTCGTGATCGCATCGGGCGGTGCGTCGGCGAGCAGTGCGGCGAGGAAGGTGCGCGCGGCGGCGAGCGTCTTCACACCGACCAGCGGCACGAGGAGCTGCTCGAAGCTCGCGTCGAGGAAGCTCGTGCGGCGGAACAGGTGGGCCGCGGCGCGCGAGACCTGCGGCTGCAGGCACCCTTTGGCATCCATGAGCAACAGACCTTGCTCGGTATGGCTCAGGATGGCCTCCGTCACCCGATTGGAGGCGTCGAGCAACTCGCGCTTCTCGCGCTCCAAGCGTTTGGCGGAGATGAACATCCCCCTCAGGGTGCCAAAGCGGCCCTGCGGGGGTGATGACCGCGGTCACAGCCAGGACAGTTTTATGACACCTGAGGGCGCGGGCGGGGTCGGATGTGATGCAGGTCTCGCACCGCGCTTCAGGCGACGGCCGCGACCGTGGGGCCGAGATCGGCCAGCAGCTCGTCCGCGGAGCTGTAGCGCTCCGAGAGATTCTTCGCCATGAGCCGATCGACCAGGGCTTGTTGCAGTGCCACATTAGGGGGCAGCCGCGGGATGGGCGCGCTGGCGTGCTGGGCCATGATCTCCATGGCGCTGCGCCCGGAATAGGGACGCTGACCGGTGAGCATCTCGTAGAGCATCACGCCGAGGCTGTAGAGATCGGTGCGGGCATCGACCCGATGGCCCTGCGCCTGCTCGGGGCTGATGTAGTAGGGCGATCCGAGCACCTGGCCGGCCCCGGTGGTGTTGCCATCCTCGAGCGAGCGGCGGGCCAGGCCGAAGTCGATCAGCACCGGCGAGTTATCCTCGCGCAGCATCACGTTCGCCGGCTTGAGGTCGCGGTGCAGGATGCCGAAGACGTGGATCACCCGCAGCGCCTCGGCGATGGCGCGGAGATAATAGAGACTCTCATCGATGCTCATGGGATTGCGCAGACGGTCGCGCAAATCCCCACACGGGATGTACTCCATCACCAGGTACTGATGCTGCGGCAGCTCGCCGAAGTCGTAGATCTCGGCGATCGCGCGGTGCGCGATGCTCGAGATGATCTCGTATTCGCGCTGGAAGCGCTCCGCATCGTCGAGCTCGCGCTGGCTGGTGCCGCGGCTCATCACCTTGAGCACGACGTTGCGCCGCAGGCGGTCGCTGCGCGCGAGGAACACCTGGGAGAAGTTGCTGGTGGCGATCTCCTTGACGATCGAGTAGCCGGGGACGTGCACCGAGGGCGTGTCCGCGGCCGGGGTGAGCAGCGCCTCGGCGGCGGCGCTGGCCGCCTGCTGCTTTGCACACGCCTCGCTCACCGCCTTGAGCAGCGAATCGCGGGTGATGCGCGAGAGCGGCAGATAGTCGCGCGCGCCGCATTTGAGCGCGCGCACCGCCGAGAGCTCGCTGCCGTGCTCGGCGAGCACGATGGTGTGCAGTTGCGGCTGGGCGCGCACCATCTGCACGATGTAATTCAGGCCGCTGCTCGCCAGAGCCTCGTTGCTGAAGTCGATCTGCAGCATGACCGCATCGGGGGCGCGCTCCTGGACGAAGCGGGCGAGCGAGCCGGGGTCGGTCGCCGGGGCGGTGGTGACCTGGGCGCTGGGCCAATGGCTGGTGACGTGATGGGTCAGCCACTGCAAGCGCTTCGTGTCGCTGCCCACCACCAGCAGGATTGGACCAGAATCGGGCATAAGCTGTAATCAGATCAAGGGGCTGCCAGACTAGCTGCTGGCCGACCTGCTCCGCCCGTCGGGATTTCACAGTTTCCGACCCGCCGGCGGCCCACCCGGTGGGGAAAGGCTCTTCAGGGCAAAAAAGACGAGATTTGCCAGGCATTAAGCTGGAAAATCGTCTTCGATGCCCCAAGCACCGAGTCAGGCCTCGGGGGCCTGTGGGTCGGCGGGAAATGGCCCGCGGGTAGCAGTGTAAGGATCAATGCATGGGTAGTCTGCGGATCTGGTTGCTCGCGGCGGTCGCCGCCCTCGGGGTGATCGTCGTTCATCGGCACTCGCCGCTCGAGGCCGAGGCGGCGCGCGCGAGGCTCATGACGAGCGTTGCGGCTCCGGCAGCGGAGGTTCCGACGCGCCTTGCCCCGAGCCCGGCGCCGGCCAGCCCGCCTGCGGGCGCCGTCACGGGACTGCCCGATTTCTCGGGTCTGGTCGCCGACAACGGCGGCGCCGTCGTCAACATCAGCGTGCTCGAGAAGCCGACGCGCCTCGGCAGTCTGGGCGATGAGGGCGAGGAGGATCCGCTTCCTCAGTTCTTCCATCACTCGCTGCCCGCTCCCGAGCACATGCCGCCGAGCCACGGCATCGGTTCCGGGTTCATCATCAGCCCCGACGGCTACGTGCTCACCAATGCGCACGTGGTGGCGGATGCCTCCGAGGTGACGGTCAAGCTCACCGATCGGCGCGAGTTCGCGGCCAAGGTCGTGGGCGTCGACAAGCGCAGCGATGTCGCGCTCATCAAGATCGGCGCCAGCGGGCTGCCGACCGTGCGCTTTGGCGACCCGGCGAAGATCCGTCCGGGCCAGTGGGCGATCGCCATCGGCTCACCGTTCGGCTTCGACAACAGCGTCACCGCGGGCGTGATCAGCGCCGTGGGCCGGCCGCTGCCCGACGACAGCGGCGGCTCGTTCGTCACCTTCATCCAGACCGATGCGGCCGTGAACCCGGGCAACTCGGGCGGTCCGCTCTTCAATCTCGACGGCCAGGTCATCGGCATGAACTCGCAGATTTTCAGCCGCACGGGCGGCTATATGGGAATGTCCTTCGCGATTCCCATCGACATCGCGCTGAACGTCAAGGACCAGCTGATGCGCACCGGCAAGGTCAACCGCAGCCGCATCGGCGTGTCCGTGCAGGACATCGGCCAGCAGCTCGCGCAGTCCTTTGGCCTGAGGGCTCCGCACGGCGCGCTGATCAGTGCGGTCGAGCCGCAGAGCCCCGGCGAGCGCGCGGGCCTCAAGCCGGGCGATGTGATCATGAGCGTGAACGGACACCCGATCGATCACTCGTATGATCTGCCGGCGGTCATCTCGCAGCTGCCGCCCGGCAGCGAGGCGCGCCTCGATGTGTGGCACAACCGCAAGACGGTCCGGGTGGCGGTGCGCACCGTGCTGCTCGAGGACACGCCCGCGCAAGCCGCGCGCAACACGGGCAACGAGGATGGCGGCAAGCTTGGGCTCGCGGTGCGCCCGCTCGATGCGAGCGAGCAGCAGGAGCTGCACACCCGCGGTCGGCTGCTGGTCGAGGAGGTCACGGGGCCCGCGCTCGCGGCGGGGCTGCAGGCGGGCGACGTCGTGCTCGGGGTGAACGGCGCGGGCGTCTCGAGCGTCGCGGAGCTCAAGCGTGAGGTCGCACGGGCCGGCAAGACCGTGGCGCTGCTCATCCAGCGCGAGAATGCGCAAATCTACATCCCGATCGACGTCGGCTAGGGCCGCCGTTCCCACACTCGTGAACACGCTCGAAGCCGCAGCCGGTTCGATCGCCTCCGGCGAGGCGCCGCACGCTCCCGCCGCGCGGGTGCGGCCGGCTGCACCCTTCCTGCCCACCTCGCGCGAGGAGATGGCCGCGCTCGGCTGGGAGCAATGCGACATCATCATCGTGACGGGCGATGCGTACGTCGATCATCCGAGCTTCGGCATGGCCATCATCGGCCGGGTGCTCGAAGCGCGGGGTTTTCGCGTGGGCATCATCGCCCAGCCGGACTGGCACTCGACGCAGGACTTCACCGCCCTGGGCGCGCCGCGGCTGTTCTTCGGGGTCACCGGCGGCAACATGGATTCGATGGTCAATCGCTACACCGCCGACCGGCGGGTCCGGAGCGATGATGCCTATACACCGGAGGGCCTGGGCGGCAAGCGGCCCGACCGCTGCGTCATCGTCTACACGCAGCGGCTGCGCGAGGCCTACAAGGGCGTCCCGATCGTCATCGGTGGCATCGAGGCGAGTCTGCGGCGCATCGCGCACTACGATTACTGGGCCGAGCAGGTCAGGCGCTCGGTGCTCATCGATGCGAAGGCGGACCTGCTCGTCTTCGGCAACGCCGAGCGGGCCATCACCTCACTCGCCCAGCGGCTCGATGCGGGCGAGGCCATCGAGGACATCACCGACTTGCGCGGGACTGCTCTGGCGAGGCGCTGCGTGCCCGAGCACTGGATCGAGATCGACTCGACCTCCATCGACACGCCGGGACCGGTGCATACCCCCGTGAGCCCCTACGCCTCCGAGCTCGAGCGCCGGGCCCAGGGGACGCAAACGCCGCTGGCCGCGGCCCCGACCGAGCATACGGTGGTCAGGCGCCCGCGTGAGGTTGCGAATGAGGATCGCGCTCGCAGCGTGATCCGGCTGCCTTCCTTCGAGCAGGTGTCCTGTGACGCCGTCCTCTACGCCCACGCCTCTCGGATCCTGCATCTTGAATCCAACCCCGGCAATGCGCGCGCGCTGGTGCAACGGCACGGCACGCAGGAGGTTTGGCTCAATCCACCCCCGCTGCCGTTGAGCACGGCCGAGATGGATGCCATCTACGAGCTGCCCTACGCGCGCCGTCCGCATCCGCGCTACGGGAAGGCGCGCATCCCGGCTTATCACATGATCCGCTTCTCGGTGGCGATCCAGCGCGGCTGCTTCGGCGGCTGCACCTTCTGCTCGATCACCGAGCACGAGGGGCGCATCATCCAGAGCCGCTCGCAGGACTCGGTGCTGCGGGAGATCGAGCAGGTGCGCGACCGCGTGCCCGGCTTCACCGGCGTCATTTCCGACCTCGGCGGCCCGACCGCCAACATGTACCGCCTCGCCTGCAAGAGCAAGACGATCGAGGCCGCCTGCCGGCGGCCCTCGTGCGTGTATCCCGCGATCTGCCCCAATCTCGACACGGATCATTCGCCCCTGATCGAGCTCTATCGGCGCGCGCGCACGCTGCCCGGGGTGCGCAAGGTGCTGATCGCCTCGGGCGTGCGCTACGACCTCGCGGTCGAATCTCCGCAGTACGTCGAGGAGCTCGCGACGCATCACACGGGCGGCTACCTCAAGATCGCCCCCGAGGCGCTCGCGGAAGGGCCGCTGTCGAAGATGATGAAGCCCGGCATCGGCGCGTATCACAAGTTCAAGACGCTCTTCGATCGATACTCGCGCGCCGCCGGCAAGGAGCAGTATCTCATCCCGTATTTCATTGCCGCACACCCGGGCACGACGGACGAGGACATGCTCGAGCTGGCGATCTGGCTCAAGCAAAACGGCTTCAGAGCCGACCAGGTGCAGGCGTTCCTGCCCTCACCCATGGCGACTGCGACCGCGATGTACCACTCGGGCAAGAATCCATTGAAGCGCGTCACGCGCTCGAGCGAGAACGTCATCGTGCCCAAGGGAATCAAGGTACGCCGTCTCCACAAGGCATTTCTGCGCTATCACGACCCCGCCAACTGGCCGCTGCTGCGCGAGGCTTTGAAGCGCATGGGACGCACCGATCTCATCGGCAACGGCAAGCAGCATCTCATCCCGGCGTACCAGCCCTCCGCGCGGGCGGCTGCGGGCGCAGCGGGGCGGCCGTTTCGCACCCAGCACACCGGCTTGCCGCCGCCCGCCGCCCGGCCGGGCATCTCCCGCACCCCGCGCGCCCGGCGGCGCTGAAAAGGCCCGTGCAATTCGCTTGCTCCGGTCCCTGCGGAGCGATTAAAGTTCGCCGCTGCCTAGGAGCCTTGCGTGGGTAAGATCAGGCGGGCTCCCAGCGGTTTCCGGCCGCAATTCATCGACTTAAAAACTTTCGGGCGGGTGCGTGACGCTTGGGTGCCCCTCAGGAGCCTGCGAGGGCGGGGCGCTCTGCGTGCGGAACATGGATAAATGGGTCGTTCATAAGTTCGGTGGCTCGAGCGTCGCGGATGCGAGCTGCTTTCGGCGCGTGGCCGACATCATCGAGGCCTCGACGAATTCCCGCGAGGCGATCGTGCTGTCGGCGTGCCGCGGAGTGACCGATGCGCTGCTGACTGCGGTGACTCTGGCCGAGCGCCCCGGGGGCGATACCGCCGCGGCAGTCGCGGAGCTGCGCCTCAAGCACATCAAGCTCGCCGCCGAGCTTCTGCCCGCGAAGGAACGCAACGAGTACCAGGCGTTGATCGAGCGCGACTGCCGCGACATCGAGGGCGTCCTGAAGACGGTGCGCCTGGTGAAGGCGGCGACCTACTCGATGCGCGACGTGATCGCCGGGTTCGGCGAGATCTGGTCGACGCGGCTGTTCGCCCCGCTGCTGCGCTCGCGCGGCAAGGTTCCGGGCGAGGTGCTGTGGATCGATGCGCGCGAGATCGTGGTGGTCGAATGGGGGCCGCTGGGACCCGCGGTTCAATGGCCGGCCTGCGAGCAGCGCCTCCGCGAGCGTGTGCCTGCGGACTTCAGGGGGCGCCTCGTAGTCACGGGCTTCATCGCGAGCACGACCGAGGGTGTGCAGACGACGCTCGGGCGCAACGGCAGCGACTTCTCGGGCTCGATCTTCGGTGCGCTGCTCGATGCCTCCGAGATCGTCATCTGGACGGATGTCGATGGGGTGCTGTCGGCCGATCCACGTCTCGTGCCGCATGCGCAACCGATCGACCAGCTCTCCTACAACGAGGCGATGGAGCTCGCCTACTTCGGCGCGAAGGTGATCCATCCGCAGACCATGGAGCCTGCGATCGCGCGCGACATTCCGATCTGGATCAAGAACACGTTCGCGCCCGAGAAGCGCGGCACCCTGATCTGCTCGCACCCGGTCTCGGCGCTGAAGGTGAAGGGCATCACGACCATCGATCCCGTGGCGCTCGTCAACCTCGAAGGGGCCGGCATGATCGGTGTGCCGGGCACCGCGCACCGGCTGTTCGGCGCACTGCGCGATGCGGGCATCTCGGTGATCCTCATCTCCCAGGGCAGCTCCGAGCACTCGATCTGCTTTGCGATCCCCGCGGCGCAGGCCTCGAAGGCCGAGCAGGCGGTCCGGCGCGCCTTCGAGGCCGAGCTGCGTGACGGGCAGATCCAGCAGGTCGGCGTGGGGCACGACCTGTGCATCCTGGCCGTGGTCGGTGACGGCATGGCGGGGGCGCACGGCGTGGCCGCGAAGGTCTTCAATTCACTCGGTGATTCGGCGATCAGCGTGCGCGCGATCGCGCAAGGCGCCTCCGAGCGCAACATCTCGCTGGTCGTCGACGGCAAGTTTGCCGCCAAGGCGCTGCGCGCCGTGCATGCGGCGTTCTACCTGTCGCCGAATACGCTCTCGATCGGTCTCATCGGACCGGGCACGGTGGGCCGTGCGCTGCTCAAGCAGATGGCCACGCAGCTCGATCGATTGCGCGCACTCAACCTCGACCTGCGGGTGCGCGGCCTCGCGGACTCGAGACGCATGCTGCTCGCGGAGAGCGCGATCGACCTGGGCAGCGCGACGCGCCGTCTCGAGGAGGCCGGAGAGCCGCTGGATCTCGAGCGCTTCGTGGCGCACTGCCAGGCCGATTACATCCCCCACTGTGCGATCATCGACTGCACGGCGAGTGCTGCGATCGGGCGGTGCTATCGCGACTGGCTCGCGCGCGGCATTCACATTGTCACGCCGAACAAGAAGGCGAACAGCGGCGCCTACCCGGATTATGTCGCACTCAAGGAAGCGGCGAGAAATACCGGGACCCACTACCTGTACGAGGCGACGGTCGGCGCGGGGCTGCCCGTGATCCAGACGCTGCGCGACCTGTGCGAGACGGGCGATGCGGTGTCGAGCATCGAGGGAATTTTCTCCGGAACGCTTGCCTATCTCTTCAATGTCTTCGATGGCCGCGAGCCTTTCTCCTCGATCGTACGGGCCGCGAAGCAGAAGGGCTTCACGGAGCCCGACCCGCGCGAGGACCTGTCGGGAATGGACG
>DATGIA010000053.1:0-2546 GCA_035307465.1 Steroidobacteraceae bacterium | reverse complement strand
GCACCTTCGCGCTAGAATTTCCTGGTATCAACATCTGCGCGGCAGTCTCATGACTCATCCCATCGTCCGACTCGACGGACATCTCGACGCCGAGGTCTCCGAGCCGCCCTCCGACCGGTTGCTCGCGGGGCATCCGCAGCTCGAGGTGCGCAACTTCTTCACCGACTCGAGCCAGCAGTTCTTCGCGGGCCGCTGGTCGGCGACCCGCGGTAAATGGCGCGTTCGCTACACGGAGAACGAGCTGTGCGTGATGACGGCCGGCCGCGTCATCATCGAGAGCGATACCGGGGCTCGCGAAAGCTTTGCCGCCGGCGATGCCTTCGTCGTCCCGGCCGGCTTCTCAGGTACCTGGGAAGTCGTCGAGGACTGCACGAAGATCTACGGCATTTTCGAGGCGCGCAGCTGAGAGGACATAACCCGCGCCGAGATACATAACCTCCGCCGAGCTTGATGCGGCTCGCAGATTCTCAACGGCCCACTTCAGTAGCGGCCGGCGAAGATGGGATCGTGCGCGTGTGTGGCGAGCCTTTCGGCTCCGGAGGTTTTGTCCGTGGAGACTATAACTATCGTTGCCTCGCGCAGCGGCGCGTTCAGCCTGTCCGAGATGGAACTGCTGGTGGCGAGCGGCGTGGTCGTGGCGCTGCTGGCATGGGTCGTTCTGGGGCGCTTGCGTCACGATCGACGCTCGCCCGCCATCCAGGAATAGCCCAGCCGCGGCCGGCGCTTGCATCGGAAACCGCGGATCGTGGAGAAACGCGCCATCCTTGAGCGCCCGCCGCCTCGCTCGCGGCGCTACTGCGTGCGCAGTACCTCGCTCAACGTGCCGAACATCTGATCGATCTGCGCTCGCTCGACGATGAGCGGCGGGGCGAGCGCGATGATATCTCCGGTCTGCCGCACCAGCAGTCCGCGCTCGAAGCACTTCACGAAGGTTTCGAAGCCGCGCACGCCCACCTTGCCGGGCAGCGGCGAGAGCTCGACCGCCGCGACGAGTCCATAGTTGCGGATGTCGATCACGTTCGGCAGCGGACGCAATGCGTGCGCCGCCTCTTCCCAGTACTGCGAGAGCGATTTGGCGCGCGTCAGCAAGCCTTCGCGCTCGTAGATGCCGAGTGCGGCGAGCGCCGCGGCGCAGGCGCTCGGGTGTGCCGAGTACGTGTAACCGTGGAACAGCTCGATACCGTCACCGCCCTGCATGAAGGCCTCGTACACCGAGTCGCGCACCACCACGGCTCCCATCGGCACGCTGCCGTTGGACAGGCCTTTGGCGCAGGTGATCAAGTCGGGGGTCACACCGAACTCCTGCGCGGCGAAGGGTGAGCCGGTGCGGCCGAATCCCGTGATGACCTCATCGAAGATCAAGAGGAGCCCAAAGCGGTCGCAGATCTCGCGCAGCCGCTTGAGATAGCCGCGCGGAGGCACGAGGACGCCAGCCGATCCGGCGATCGGCTCGACGATCACGGCAGCGATGTTCGAGGCATCGTGCAGCGCCACCAGTCGCTCGAGCTCTCCCGCCAGATTCTCACCGTGCTCGGGTATTCCGCGCGAGAAGGCGTTCTTCGCCAGATCATGCGTGTGCGGGAGATGATCGACGCCGGGCAGCAGCACCGGCGACCAGACCTTGCGATTGTTCGGGATGCCGCCCACCGAGATGCCGCCGAAGCCGACTCCATGGTAGCCGCGCTCACGTCCGATCAGCCGCGTGCGTGAGGACTCACCGCGCGCGCGATGGTAGGCGAGGGCGATCTTCAACGCCGTATCCACCGACTCGGATCCGGAGTTGGTAAAGAAGACGTGCTGCAGACCTTGAGGGGTGATCTTGGTCAGCTCGTTGGCGAGACGGAACGCGGGCGGATGGCCCATCTGAAACGTCGGCGCGTAGTCGAGCGTCTCGAGCGAGGTCGCCACTGCCTGCACGATCTCGCGCCGTCCGTGACCGGCGTTCACACACCAAAGTCCCGCGGCCGCATCGAGGACCTGCCGGCCCTCCGGCGTCCAGTAGTGCATGCCACTGGCTTTGGCGAGAAGTCGGGGCTTGGACTTGAATTGCCGGTTGGCGGTGAAGGGCAGCCAAAGGGCTTCGAGTTCAGGACGGCTCAGCGTGGCAGTTTCGGACATGGCTAAGATCTCGCTATGAAGGGCCGGGGCGGCAGGCAGGGATCGGACGAAGGGCATACCAGCGTACCGCTCAGGCAGGCCAAATGATAAATAAAGTGGACAATCCCGGCCAGCACGGCGATATTTTGCCGGCCATTGTCTAAGATCCTAAACACTGCCATGAATATCGATGTCGGGGCCCGCCTGCGCAGCGTGCGGACCAGCTTCAGCCTTTCCCAGCGCGAGCTTGCCCGCCGGGCCGGGGTCACGAACGGCCTGATCTCGCTCATCGAGCAGAACCGCGTGAGTCCCTCGGTCAGCTCGCTGAAGCGGGTGCTCGATGGGGTGCCGATGTCGCTCGCGGAGTTCTTCACACTCGACCTGAGCGCGGCGCCGCAGGCGTTCTATGCCGCGGACGAGCTGGTCGAGCTCGGCAACCCCGAAGTGTC
>DATGIA010000052.1:0-4495 GCA_035307465.1 Steroidobacteraceae bacterium | reverse complement strand
CACGGTTGCCCTCGGGGAGGTGATTGCTCCCACGGAGCATGGGCTCGAGCCGCTGTTGCGGGTGCACGACGCGGGGTTCATCGAGTTTCTGAGCACGGCCTGGGAGGAATGGCGGGCGGCGGGTCACCGCGGCGAGGCGATTCCCGACTGCTGGCCCGCCCGGCGCATGTCGGTGCGCCGCCCGGCGGCCATCCAGGGGCGCCTCGGCTACTACGCGATGGCCGGGGAGACCTCGATCAGCGAGGGTACCTGGGAGGCGGCGCGCGCCTCGGCAAACGTCGCCCTCACGGCCGCCGGCCACGTCGCGCGCGGGACGGCGCGCGCTGCGTTTGCCCTGTGCCGGCCGCCGGGGCACCACGCCGCACGGGATCTGTATGGCGGCTATTGCTTCTTGAACAACGCCGCGATCGCGGCCCAGTACTTCCGCGACCAGGGCGCGGCGCGGGTGGCGATCCTCGATGTCGACTTTCACCACGGCAACGGCACGCAGGACATCTTCTACGAGCGCGCCGATGTGCTCTACGCATCGCTCCACGGCGATCCCGCCGAGGCGTTCCCGTACTTTCTCGGCTGGGCCGATGAGCGCGGCGCGGGCAAAGGCGAGGGCTTCAATTTGAACCTGCCCCTGCCGCGGGGCACTCCGTTCGCCCAGTGGCAGGAGGCGCTCGCGACCGCCCTCGCCCGCATCCGCGGCTTCGCCCCCGAGGTGCTGGTGGTGTCACTCGGGGTGGACACCTTTGCCGGCGATCCGATCAGCTTCTTCAAGCTCGCGTCGGAGGACTTCAGTGCGTATGGAAAACTGCTCGGCGCGTTGCGGTTGCCCACCCTGTTCGTGTTCGAGGGTGGGTATGCCGTCGCCGAGGTCGGGGTGAACGCGGTCAACGTGCTCACCGGATTCGAGGGCGGCTAGCGCGGGCGCGCGCCGCTCAATGGAAATTGCGTGCCTCCACCGTGAGCTCACCGAGCAGCGCCGAGAGGTCGGTGAGCCGCTCGGCGATGACATGCAGCACATCGCCCTCCCGCTGCACGGTGCCGCGGACTTCGAGCAGTCGTGACTCGAGCAGCGGAGCGCGCTGCGCAGCGGCGATGCGCTCCCAGACGATGAGATTCACGTAACCGGTCTCATCCTCGAGCGTGACGAAGACGACGCCGCTCGCGCTTCCGGGGCGCTGGCGGGTGATCACGAGCCCGGCCGTCGTGACCTGGCGCGGCGCATCCGGCCTCGCCGACTCCTCCCACAGCGAGCGCGTGGTCATGATACCGCGTGCGCTAAGAGTCTCACGCAGCAGGGCGAGCGGATGGCGCCGCAGCGTGAGTCCCAGCGTGCCGTAATCGGCGACGATGTCGTGACGCTCCTCGGGTGCCTTGAGCATCGGAGTGCCCTCTTCGGGGACACTCGCTGCGCCGAGCAGCGGCAGCGCGCGCTCCACGCCGCTCACCTGCCACACGGCCAGGTGCCGATGGCCCGCCAGCTCCGCGAGCGCATCGGCCGCGCCGAGCGCCTCGAGGTCGCGCCGATCGAGCGCGGCCCGCTCGGCCAGATCGGCAATACTCGAGAACGGCGCCTGCGCGCGGGCCGCAAGGAGCCGCTGCGCTCCCTCGCGCGAAAGGTGCTTCACCAGGCGCAGCCCCAAGCGCAGGGCCGCCCGCCCGTCGTCGCGCCGCTCGAGCGTGCAATCCCAGCCGCTATGAGCGACCGCCACCGGGCGCACCTCGACATCGTGCGAGCGCGCATCGCGCACGAGCTGTGCGGGGGCGTAGAACCCCATCGGCTGGCTGTTGATGAGCGCGGCGCAGAAGGCCGCCGGCTCGTAGAGCTTGAGCCAGGCGGAGCTGTAGACGAGAAGCGCGAAGCTGGCGCTGTGACTCTCCGGAAACCCGTATTCCCCGAACCCCAGGATCTGCTGGAAGATCTGCTGCGCGAAACTCTCGCTGTAGCCGCGCGAGCGCATGCCATCGATCAGCTGGCGCTCGAAGGGCTCGAGGCCGCCGTGGCGCTTCCAGGCCGCCATCGCGCGGCGCAGCCGGTCCGCCTCGCCCGGCGAGAAGCCGGCCGCGACGATCGCGAGCTGCATCACCTGCTCCTGGAAGATGGGCACTCCCAGCGTGCGCTTGAGAACGGCCTCGACGTCGGTGCTCGGATAGCTCACCGGCTCCTCGCCGCTCCGGCGCCGCAGGTACGGATGCACCATCTCGCCCTGGATGGGCCCGGGTCGGACGATCGCCACCTCGATCACGAGGTCGTAGTAGTTGCGCGGCTTGAGGCGCGGCAGCATCGCCATCTGCGCCCGTGACTCGATCTGGAACACCCCGATGGTGTCGGCGCGGCAGATCATGTCGTAAACGCAGGGATCCTCCGCGGGAATCGTCGCGAGACTCAAGGTGCCCTTAAGCGCGCGCGAGCCGCCGAAGTCATTCACCAGGTCGAATGCACGGCGCATGGCCGACAGCATCCCCAGGCCGAGCACGTCGACCTTGAGGAGGCCGAGGGAATCGAGATCGTCCTTGTCCCACTCGATGACGGTGCGCTCGGGCATCGCGGCATTCTCGATGGGCACGAGCTCATCCAGGCGGCCGCGCGCGATGACGAAGCCGCCGACGTGCTGCGAGAGATGGCGCGGAAACCCGAGGATCTCGGCGGCGAGCGCGATCAAGCGACGCATCCGGGCATCGGCGGGGTCGAAGCCGCTCGCGCGGATGCGCTCGGGATCGATCTGCTGGCCGTCCCACCACTGCATGCCGCTCGCGAGCCGGTCCACCTCCTCGAGGTCGAATCCCAGGGCTTTGCCGACGTCGCGCAGTGCGCTGCGCGGGCGATAGCAGATGAGCGTCGCGGCGAGCGCGGCGCGCTCGCGGCCGTACTTGCGGTAGATGTACTGGATCACCTCCTCGCGCCGCTCGTGCTCGAAGTCGACGTCGATGTCGGGAGGCTCGTTGCGCTCCTTGGAGATGAAGCGCTCGAACAGCATCGACATGCGCGAGGGATCGACCTCGGTGATCTGCAGGCAGTAACACACCACCGAGTTCGCGGCCGAGCCACGCCCCTGGCAGAGGATCCTCTGCGAGCGCGCGTACTGCACGATGTCGTGCACGGTGAGAAAGAACGGCTCGAACTTGAGCTCACCGATCAGGGCGAGCTCGTGCTCGATCGCGGCGCGCACGGCCGCCGGCGCACCCGCAGGCCAGCGCTGCGCGCTGCCGCGCTCGACCAGCGCGCGCAGGTGCGTGCTCGGGGTCTCCCCCGCAGGCACGATCTCCTCGGGGTACTCGTAGCGCAGCTCATCGAGCTTGAAGCCGCAGCGCTCGGCGATGGCGAGCGATTCGGCGAGCAGTGGAGCGGGATAGAGCTCGCGCAGCCGCCTCAAGGGGCGCAGATGCCGCTCGCCGTTGGCAAACAGGGCAAAGCCCGCCGCCTCGAGCGGCGTTGCCAGGCGGATGGCCGTGAGCACGTCCTGCAGCGCGCGGCGGCTGCGCCGATGCATGTGCACGTCTCCGGCCGCGACGCAGGGCACGCCGAGCGCAGCGCCGAGGGTTTGCAGCGCGGCGAGGTGGCGCGCATCGAGCCCGGTCGTCAGAAGCTCGACGGCGATCCACAGTCGTCCCGCGAACCGCTCGCGCAGCCACTCGCCATCGCGCGCCGTGCCCGCGGCCGGCGCATGGCTCGCCGGAACCCACAGCAGCAAGCACCCCTCGAGCGCGCCCTCGAGCGTGCGGCGCTCGAGGGCGTAGGCACCCTTCGCCCCGGCGCGGCGCGCGTGGGTGATCAGACGGCTCAGGCGCCCATAGCTCGCACGGTCGGTGGCGAGCGCCACCACTTTGAGGCCGTCGGCGCACCTGAGCTCGCTGCCGATGATGAGCGGCAGCTCGACCTGTCGGGCGGCGAGGTGTGCACGCACGACGCCGGCGAGCGAGCATTCGTCGGTGAGCGCCAGCGCGCGATAGCCCAGGGCATGGGCCTGCGCCACCAGCTCCTCCGGGTGCGAGGCGCCGCGCAGGAATGAGAAGTTGCTCACGGCATGCAGCTCGGCGTACACGATGCCAGACCCCGCTCGGCAGCCCGCGCGCTAAGCGAACACGCCGTGCAGATACCAGCGCCCGGTCTTCAGCTCCTTGAACACCCACAGTTGCGCTCCGCCCGGCTCGCGTGCCCGGTAGTAATCGCGGGCCACGTCCACACCGCTCCACCAGCCGCTCTCGATGCGCTCGGGGCCCTCCTCGAGCGTGAGGGCACCGCGTGATGAGCACGGTGGATCCGTCTCGATGAGCTTGAACGGACGGTCGAGCAACCAGACGGGGCGTGACATCCCCGCCGCGGCGCGTGCGCTGCTCTGCCTTGCGATCGATGCGGCGCGCGCCGGCGCAGCGCTCGCGGTCATCGAGCGGTCCGGATCGAGCGCCTCATGGCGCTTCCAGGCGGCCTCGGGTCGATGCTCGGCGATCGTGCGCACGCCATACACCGAGCGGGCGCCGAGCCGCGCACGCAGCCGCTCGATGA
>DATGIA010000051.1:0-9002 GCA_035307465.1 Steroidobacteraceae bacterium | reverse complement strand
ACGAGATCGTCTTTCCGGCCGCGATCCTGCAGGCGCCCTTCTTCAATCCGAAGGCGGACATGGCGGTGAACTACGGCGGCATCGGCGGCGTCATCGGTCACGAGATGACCCACGGCTTCGACGACCAGGGCCGCAAGTCCGACGGCTACGGCGTGCTGACCGACTGGTGGACCGCCGACGACGCCACCAAGTTCAAGACCCAGGCGACGAAGCTGGGCGCGATGTACTCGGGCTTCGAGGCCCTGCCCGGCGCCTTCATCAAGGGCGACCAGACGATGGGCGAGAACATCGGCGACATGGGCGGGGTGAGCCTCGCGCTCGACGCCTACCACAACTCGCTGCACGGCAAGCCCGCGCCGGTGATCGACGGCCTGACCGGCGATCAGCGCTTCTATCTGGGATTCGCCCAGGTCTGGCGCGGCAAGGCGCGTGAGGGCGAGGCCATCTCCCGCATCAAGACCGATCCGCACTCACCGCCGCAGGTGCGGGGTGCCGCACCCCTGCGCAATCAGCCGGGCTTCTTCCAGGCCTTCGACATCAAGCCCGGCGACAAGATGTACCTTGCGCCCGACGAGCGGGTGATCATCTGGTGAATCCCGCCAGAAATAACGTCCCGAGGCTTCACACCTAGCGCGCAGCCGGCGCCGGAGCCGCAAGCCGGCGCCCCGTGCACGAAGCGTCAATATTTCGGCGCCCGCGCGCTGGCATAGAAATTGCTCCCTTCCCGGTGCGGCGAGCTATGCCGCGCTGGGAATGCACTCATGGCCGACACAACCGCCGACGAAGCGCCCGTCGCTCCGGCCTCGCCCGCCACCGGCGGCCTCGCCGCGACCTTGATCAAGGGGGGCGGAATCTTCCTGTTGACGCTTCTCGCCGTGGTGGCCGGCGGCTTCCTCAACTCCAAGCTCTATCCGCCGCCGAGCCTGAAGCTCGACAAGAACGGCATCATCACCCCGTACGTGCCGCCGGCGCCCGCAGCGCCGGCACACGCGGAAGGGGGCACCCCCAAGAGCGCCGTCTTTTACGCGATCGATCCGCCGCTCGTGGTGAATTTCGAGGACTCCTCGGCGGTGCGCTTTCTGCAGATCACCATGGAGGTGCAGGGACGGGACCAGAAGGTCATCGACAGCGTGCAGAAGAACATTCCCGTCATACGCAACAATCTGCTGCTACTCATGAGCAACCGCGACTATCAGTCGCTGATGTCGCGCGAGGGCAAGGAGAAGCTGCGCCAGGAGGCCCTTGCCGAGATCAAGGCCGTGCAGAAGAAGCTCGGCGGCGAGGATGTCGACGACGTCCTGTTCACGAGCTTCGTGGTGCAGTGATGGCCGAGGCAGATCCCGACGCGCCCGCCATCTCCGATGAGGAGGTGTCGGCGTTGCTGCAGCCGGGCACGCCGTCCGCCGTGCGTCCCTACGATTTCTCCGCGCAGCGCATCAACCGCACCCAGCTGCCGATGCTCGAGATCGTCGCCAAGAGCTTCGCCGAGCGCGCGACGAGTGCGCTCTCGGTTCTGCTCGGACGCGATACGCACCTGGTCTTCGAATCGCTCGAGTCGGTGCGGGCGCCGGACCTGCAAGCCTCGCTCCCGGCGCCGGGCACGGTGGCGGTGGCCCGCCTGAAGCCCTTGCCCGGCCTCGCCTTCGTGCGGCTCGACCCGGCGCTGCTGCTCGCGCTGCTCGACGGCTTCTACGGGGGCGTCGGCCAGCCGACCGCGGATCCCGAGGCCGCGATCGCGCCGGCGGCGCAGCGCTTCTTCGCCCTCATCCTGCGCAGCATGGCCGGCGATTGGACGGCGGCCTGGGCGTCGGTCTCGACCCTCGAGTTCGAGCTCGTCAAGCAGGAGATCAATCCACGGCTTCTGCAGCTCGGCGGTCAGCAGGAGTCGGTGCTCATCGCGCGCTTCGGGGTCGAGTTCGGCGCCCAGAGCGGGCATCTCGACTGGCTGTTGCCGGACGCGCTGCTCGCGCCGGTGCGCGATGCGCTGGCCGCGGACGGCGGCAAGAGCGCGCCGCGCAAGCAGGAGCCCTGGGCGCCGGTGCTCGCGCAGACGATCAAGAACGCCGACATCGAGCTGCGCGCGATCCTCACGCAGGTGCAGATCAACCTCGGCGGCCTGGTTCGGCTCGCCCCCGGCGACGTCATTCCGATCGAGGCGCCGCAGGAGGTCCTGCTGATGGCGGGTGATGTGCCGCTGCATCGCGGACGTTTCGGGGTCTCCCAGGGCCGCAACGCACTCAAGATTCTTCCCGGAGGTCCTTGACATGAATGCTCCCGATCCAAAGACCGCGGCGGTCGCGCGCGCGCAGTTCGGCGACCTGGGTCCTGCCGCCGGCGTGGGTTCGGGCCAGGAGATGAACCTCAATCTGATCCTCGACGTCTCCGTGACGCTCGCTCTCGAGGTCGGGCGGGCGAAGATGTCGGTGCGCGATCTGCTGCAGCTTGCGCCCGGCGCGGTCGTCGAGCTCGACCGCATGGCCGGCGAGCCGCTCGATGTGCTGGTGAACGGCGTGCGCGTCGCGCGCGGCGAGGTCGTCGTGGTCAACGACAAGTTCGGCATTCGTCTCACGGAGGTGGTGAGCGAGTCCGAACGCATGGAACAGGCGCGGTGAGCACGCTGAGCGCTCCCGCCTCGCCGATCTCGATCGGCAGCCTCACGCAGCTCACCTTGAGCCTGCTCGCCATCGTCGGGCTGATCCTCGCGGTGAGCTGGGCGTTGAGGCGCTTGAAGGTGGCCGGGCCGCGCGGCCGGGGCGAGATCGCGGTGCTCGATGAGCTCGCGCTCGGCCCGCGCGAGCGTGTGGTGCTCGTGCAGGTCGGCGATGCCCAGGTCCTCGTCGGTGTGGGTGCCGGCAGCATCGTCGGCCTGACGCCGCTCGCCGCGCCGCTGAAATTGCGTCCTCCCGCATCGGTCACGCCCTTCGGCGAGCGGCTGCGCGAGCTCATGCGGCGGCCCGGGAGCGGGGCGTGAGCGCGCCGACCCGCCGCGGGCTCCCGGGCGCGCGCCTCGTCCTCGGCCTGAGCGGCGTGCTGCTTCCGGCGGCGGCGGCCCTCGCGCAGGTGGCGCTGCCGGCGGTGGCGATCAAGACGGGGGCCGACGGCGCGCAGACCTATTCGCTGACCTTCCAGATCCTCATCCTGATGACGTTGCTCACGCTGCTACCGGCGCTGCTGCTGGCGATGACGGCGTTCACGCGCATCATCATCGTGCTGTCGATATTGAGACAGGCGCTCGGCATGGCGACGACGCCCTCAAACCAGGTGCTCACCGGCCTCGCATTGTTTCTCACGTTCTTCGTGATGAGCTCGACTCTCGACAAGGCTTATGCCAACGGAGTTCGCCCCTACCTCGACGGGCAGCTCGCCGGAGAGGTTGCGCTCGACCGCAGCGTCAAGCCGCTGAAGAGCTTCATGCTGGCGCAGACGCGGGAGAACGATCTGGCGCTGTTCTCGAAGCTCGCTGGCAAGGAGACTTTCACGAGCGCCGAGGAGGTACCCCTGTCGGTGCTCGTGCCGACCTTCCTCACGAGTGAGCTCAAGACCGCCTTTCAGATCGGCTTCATGGTTTTCATCCCTTTCCTGGTCATCGACCTCGTGGTCGCGAGCGTGCTGATGTCGATGGGCATGATGATGCTCTCGCCGGTTCTCGTGTCGCTGCCGTTCAAGATCATGCTGTTCGTCCTGGTCGATGGATGGACCCTGCTGCTCGGCACTCTCGCGGCGAGCTTTCACCGATGACCCCCGAGAGCGTCATGGATCTGGCGCACGGAACGCTCATCGTCACGGCGATGATCGCCGCCCCGCTCCTGTTCACCGCCCTCGTGACCGGCCTCGTCATCGGCATGCTGCAGGCGGCGACGCAGATCAACGAGGCGACCTTGAGCTTCATTCCGAAGCTCCTGGTGCTGGTGGTCGCCCTCTTCGTCACCGGCCCCTGGATCCTCAAGGTGCTGGTCGATTTCACGCGCAATCTCTACGGCAGCATTCCGGGCGCGATCGGGTGAGCGCCCGGGGCCTTAAGGCTCGCAACATGAATCAGGCAGTCGCGTAGTGGCGCCCATCCTCATACAAGCTCCCGACGTCGCCGCGGGGTTGGTGCGCTTGTGGTGGCCGGTGCTGCGCATCGGCGGCTTGATCGTCGCCGCGCCGATCGTGAATCACCCGAGCGTACCGGTGCTGGCCAAGATCGGGCTCACGCTCGCGCTCGCCTTCGTTCTTGCGCCGCTGGCGAGCGTGCCCGCGGGGCTCACGATCTTCTCGGGCGCGGGCCTGCTCGCGGCCCTCGAGGAAGTGCTGATCGGCATCTCGCTCGGCCTCATCGTGCAACTCGCCTTCGAGGCGCTCGATTTTGCGGGCCAGAGCATCTCGACCAGCATGGGGCTCGGCTTCGCGACCTTGGTCGACCCGCAGCACGGCGCCGGCGTGCCAGTGCTCGGCCAGCTGTTCACGATGTTCGGGCTGCTCGCCTACCTCGCCGTCAACGGCCACCTGCTGCTGCTCGGAGCGCTCGCGCGCAGTTTCCACACCCTGCCGATAGGCACCTTGCCGCTCGGACGGGACATGCTCATGGGCATTGCGAGCTGGGGCGCGAGGATCTTCGAGATCGGACTGCTCATCGCGCTGCCGGCCGTCATTGCGCTGGTGATCATCAATCTCGCCCTCGGAGTCGTGAGCCGCGCCGCCCCGCAGCTCAACCTCTTCGGCATCGGCTTCACCGTGACCCTGCTCTCGGGCCTGTTCGTGCTCATCGCCGGCATCGACGGCATGATGGCGGGCGTCTCCGGCCTCATCGAGAGCGTCGTGCGGGCCGCTCAGGATTTCACCGACCCGGTGGTGCACTGATGGCCGCCGAGGCGGAACAGGGCGGCGAACGCACCGAAGAGCCCTCGCAACGCCGCCTCCAGGATGCGCGCGAGCACGGACGCGTGCCGCGCTCGCGCGAGCTCACGGCATTCGCCGTCATGATCGGCGGCAGCGCCGCGCTGCTCGCACTCGGCGCACATCTGTCCGGCGCGCTGGCCGATCTCATGCGCCGCTCGCTCGCGCCGATGCCGCTCGCGCTCGAGGAACCGCAGCAGCTCGGGGCCGCCCTGAGCCATGCGACGCTTGAGACACTCGCCGGGGCGCTGCCGCTGCTGGGCGTGGTGCTCGCGGCGGTGCTGCTCGCCTCGGTTGCGCTCGGCGGGTGGAACTTCAGTCCGTCGGCTCTGGTGCCCGACTTCACGCGGCTCAGCCCCGCCGCCGGATTCGGGCGCCTGTTCGGCCTTTCAGGGCTTGCCGAGCTCGGCAAGGCGCTGCTCAAGTGCCTGGTCGTGGGTGGTGTGTGCGCGGGGGTCATCGGCGCGCTCTCCGGCGAGGTGATGTCGCTCGGCCATATGGCGCCGCACGCCGCCATCGGCCGCGGCGCACACCTCGTCGGTGAGGCATTCGTGGCGCTGTGCGCCTCGCTCGCCCTGGTGGCGCTCGTCGACGTGCCTTTGCAGATCTTCCAGTTCAAGCGCGCTCTGCGCATGACGCGTCAGGAGCTGCGCGAGGAGCTCAAGGAGCACGACGGACGACCCGAGACCAAGGCGCGCATTCGCCAGGTGCAGCAGCAACTCGCGCGCCGCCGCATGATGCAGCAGGTGCCGAAGGCGGACGTCGTCATCGTCAACCCGACGCACTTCGCCGTCGCGCTCAAGTACGAGCCTGCGCGCATGCGCGCGCCCCGCGTGATCGCCAAGGGCGCCGACCTGATCGCGCAGAACATCCGGCGCATCGCCGAGGAGCACCGGGTGCCGGTGTTCGAATCCCCGCCGCTCGCGCGCGCGCTGTACCGCTCCACCGATCTCGATCGCGAGATACCCGCCGGGCTCTATCTCGCCGTCGCGCAGGTGCTCTCCTACGTCTTCCGCATCCGCACCTTGAGTCCGACGCTCGCCGCGCGCCTGCAGCGCCCCGAGCCGTCGCTCGGATCGGAGTACGACGAGACATGAACGCGCGCGCGCTGATGTCGATGCTCAAGGATTTCGCCCGCAACGGCCTCGGGGTGCCGCTGCTCGTGATGATCGTGCTGGCGATGATGGTGCTGCCGTTGCCGGCCTTCCTGCTCGACGTGCTGTTCACCTTCAATATCTCGCTCTCGCTCCTCATCCTGCTCGCGGTCATCTACGTGCGCCGGGCGCTCGAGTTCGCCGCCTTTCCGACGGTGCTGCTCGGCGCCACGCTCTTGAGGCTCGGCCTGAACGTCGCCTCGACGCGCATCGTGCTGATTCGCGGGCACACCGGGGCCGATGCCGCGGGCCACGTGATCGCCGCCTTCGGACATTTCGTCGTCGGCGGCAACTACGCCGTCGGCATGGTGGTCTTCACGGTGCTCGTCATCATCAACTTCGTGGTCATCACCAAGGGCGCGGGACGCATTTCCGAGGTGAGCGCGCGCTTCACGCTCGATGCCATGCCGGGCCGGCAGATGGCGATCGATGCGGACCTCAACGCCGGCATCATCACCCAGGCCGATGCCATCACCCGCCGCCAGGAGGTGCGCGAGGAGGCGGATTTCTACGGCGCGATGGACGGCGCGAGCAAGTTCGTGCGCGGCGATGCCATCGCCGGCATCCTCATCGTGTTCATCAACATGTTCGGCGGCACGTTGATCGGCGCCGCGCAGCACGGAATGCCGCTCGCGGAGGCCGGTCGCACCTACGCGCTGCTCACCATCGGCGATGGCCTGGTCGCGCAGATTCCCTCGTTGCTGCTCTCGGTCGCCGTCGCGGTGCTGGTCACGCGAGTCTCGCGCCCGCACGACATGAGCCAGCAGATCACCGCGCAGGTGCTCGGACAGCCGCGTGCGCTCGCGGTGACCGCCGGGATCTTGCTGCTGCTCGGCGTCATTCCGGGCATGCCGAACCTGGTCTTCCTCGCGATGGCGGGCGCATGCGCGGTCGGCGCCTGGACGGTCACGCGCCGCCGCGCGGCGGCGCAAGCGACCGCCGCGGCGGCGCCGAAAGCCGCCGCCGTGGTCTCTTCCGAGCAGCGCGAGCTCTCCTGGGACGACGTCGAGCCGGTCGATCTCATCGGTCTGGAGGTGGGCTATCGGTTGATCCCGCTCGTCGATCGTGCCCAGGGCGGCGAGCTCATGGGTCGCATCAAGGGAGTCCGCAAGAAGCTTTCCGAGGACATGGGCTTCCTGGTGCAGGCGGTGCACATCAGGGACAACCTCGAGCTCGGACCGAATGCATACCGCATCACCATCCTGGGCGCGCCGGTCGGCGAGGCCGAGGTCTATCCGGATCGCGAGCTGGCCATCAATCCGGGCCAGGTTTCCGCGCCGATCGCGGGAAGCCCCACCAAGGACCCGGCCTTCGGACTCGATGCGGTGTGGATCGAGAAGTCGCGGCACGAGCAGGCGCAGGCTCAGGGCTACACGGTGGTCGACGCGAGCAGCGTGATCGCCACGCACTTGAGCCATCTGCTGCAGTCGCATGCCCACGAGCTGCTGGGTCACGAGGAGGTGCAGCAGCTCCTGAATCGTCTCGCCAAGAGCGCACCGAAGCTCATCGAGGATCTGGTGCCCAAGGTGCTGCCGATGAGCGTCGTGGTGAGGGTCCTGCAGTCGCTGCTCCTCGAGCGCGTGCCGATCCGCAACTTGCGCACCATCTGCGAGGCGCTCGCCGAGGCGGGCCCGAAGACGCAGGATCCCCAGGCGCTGGTCGCGGCCGTGCGCGTCGCCCTCGGGCGCAGCATCGTGCAGACGATCGGCGGTCTGCGGCCGGAGCTGCCGGTCATCACCCTCGACCCGGCGCTCGAGCAGGTGCTGCAGGACTCGATGGGCGGTGCGGAGGGCGCACCGGGGTTCGAGCCCGGGCTTGCGGACCGCATCCAGCAGACCCTGGCCGATTCCACGCGCCGGCAGGAGGCTGCGGGCGAGCCCGCAGTGCTGCTGGTGGCGCCCAAGATCCGCCCCTGGGTGGCGCGTCTGATGCGCTACTCGAGCCCGTCGCTCTCGGTGCTCGCCTACAACGAAATTCCGGAAAGTCGCCGCATCCGCGTGGTCGCGGCCGTCGGCCGCTGATCAACGTTTACGAAGGAGGTCCTAGGTGAAGATCAAGCGTTACACCGCTCCCAGCATGCGCGAGGCACTCGGCCAGGTACGCGCGGAACAGGGACCCGATGCCGTGATTCTCTCGAGTCGGCGCATCGAGGACGGCATGGAGGTCATCGCGGCCGTGGACTATGACCGCGACCTCTTTCTCGAGGCGAGCCGACCGCGCACGCCCGTCGCGAGCCCGCCGGAGGATGCGGGGGCCACCGCGACCGCAGCTCGCGCAGAGGCTGCGTCCGGTGCAGCGGGCGCTGTCGCGATGCGCCGCACCCCCGCCTCACTCCCGGCCTCGCCGCCCTCGGCACCCTCGAGGGCGCTCCCGGGTGTCCGACCGTCCGCCGCGCCGGCGGGGCTGCGCGAGCCGGCCGGAATCGCGCTCATGCGGCGCGAGCTCAAGGACCTGCGCACGCTGATGGAAAGCGAGCTTGCGCATCTTTCCTGGCACGATCAGCGCGTGCGCGACCCGCTGCGCGCTCGTGTGCTCGAGGAGCTTTCCTCGATCGACCTCGCGCCCGATGTGGCGCTGGCGCTCGCGGCCGCGGCGCCGCGCAAGACCGGACTCGAGAATCCCTCTCACATCCCGCTCGCGCTCCTCGTACGGCACCTGCCGGTGGTCGAGCGACCCGGCACGATCATCGGCGGCGTGGTCGCCGTGGTGGGACCGACCGGTGCGGGCAAGACCACCACCATCGCGAAGCTGGCCGCGCGCTGGTGCGTGCAGCACGGCGGCGACAGCCTGGCGCTCGTGACCACCGACGGTTACCGGGTGGGAGCGCGTGAGCAGCTTCGGACCTACGCGCGCATGCTCGGCGCGCCGCTCTACGCGGCCGAGGGAGGGCGGGATCTCGCGCGCATCCTCGAGGGGCTGCGCGGGCGGGGCCTGGTGCTGATCGATACCGCCGGCATGGCGCCTCGCGAT
>DATGIA010000050.1:0-41171 GCA_035307465.1 Steroidobacteraceae bacterium | reverse complement strand
TTGTTCTGGATCTTGCAGCCGGCGCCCAGCCGGCAGCGCGGCGATATCACGACGTTCTGACCGAGGTTGCAGCGCTCACCGATGACGCAATCGCGCATGATGTGCGAGAAGTGCCAGATCTTCGTTTGCGCGCCGATCTCGCACGGATGATCGACGATTGCCGTCGGATGTACGAAGTAATCAGTACTCATGCGCAAGAGATGCGACGGACCATCGCGCTCATCGCTCGATCTCCGGCGGGGTGTGATCGCTGCGCCAAATCTTGCTGCGGATCCCGCCGGCTGACGGCACGACGCGATTGCTCTCGAAATGCACGGTACCCGCAACCGAGTCGATGCCGATGTGATTGTCCACGAGCTCGTTCTCGTGCACGCTCGATTCCTCCGCGTGGTTGAGCGCGATAGCGCCCTTCGGCAGGGTATCGTCATAAGGATCGCGCTGCCCCGAGATTCGATTGCGCCTGATCTCGATGCGGCGCCCCGCGGCCACGTAGACTCCGCAGGACACCGGATTCTCGATCGTGTTACCGACGACGTGGATATCGCTCGGATGCAATCCGGGCTTCTCATGCGCGCTGTCGTAGATGTTGATCGCATAACGTCCAAGCTCGCCGGAGCGGGCGGGCAGACGCAGGCCCGCGTCGCGAATGACGTTGTTCTGCACGTCAATGCGCGAGGTTCCACTCCACAGCGCCACCGCCTGCTTGACGAATGCAGCCTCGAAGGTATTCGAGCTGATGGAAACGTTCTCCACCACGCCATGCTCGGATTCATTGGAGCCGTGCAGTGAAACCATCACCACGGAGTAGTTGATACCACGATCCGCACATCCGCCCCGCAGCGACGCGGTACTCAAGAAGCGATTGCCGGTGATGGCGACGAGGCTATGGTGTCCAATGCCTGGACTGGCATCGGCTGCATTTAAAGCCAGCCAGTTCATGCCGTTGAAGTCGAGGAAAACGTTGCCGCTGATAGTGATGTCCTCGATACTCCCGGGATCCTTTGTGTCCGAGTACACATTGATGGCGTGGCCATAGTCGAGTCCATGCGCGCAGCCGCTGTCGTAGTGTGAGCCCTCGAGCCGCAGATTGCGCACCTTCACACGGGAACTGCGTATCCAGAGCAAGCTTGCGAAAGTGCCGCTGTCGGCGACTTTGAGTACGGTGGCAGCGCCTTCGGCCCCTTCGAGTGTCGTGCCCGTCGGGATGGTAAACCCCTGTGCGTAACTCGAAGGACGAAACATGAAGGTGCCGGCGGGCAGACGGAGGGTGTGGCCCGCGCAGCTCTCGAGCAGCTTGGTGAAGGCCACGGTGTTGTCGTCCGCACCGGCCGAGAGAGCGACGGCGGACGAGCACACTTCTTGCGCGTGAGTCCTCAGCGCCAAGAAAAGTCCCATCGAAACCCACAGGCCACAGCACGACTTTTGCCCGCGGCCGATCCGGATCGAGAATTTCATTGGTGAGGCGCTCCGTCGAAGGAGGGACCGCGGTCGATTTTAACCGCCGTGGCGTTCCGCAGGGCAAGATCTACGGCATCACAAAACGCCGCGCCGAAGGCGCGCAGGTGCTCCTCGACATGCGGGTTGGGAGCCCGGGCCTCGCCGCGGAGTCGGGGTGCGAAACGCTCACACGCTTCGAGGAGCGCGGACGCCGCCGCCTCGGAATCGTTGGGATCGAAGAATACCGCATCGCTCGTCTGCTCTCGATGCACTGGGATGTCGGAGAGCACGAGGGGTACCCCCAGTGCCTTCGCCTCCTCCACGGTCGTGCTCCAGCCCTCGACGAATGAGGGATTGATGACGGCGATGCTTCCACGCATCAGACCGATGACATCCTCGTACGGGATCATCCCAAGGAGGCGCCATGAATCCCCCAGCTCGAGTTGCTTGATCCGCCGCAGAAGACGCGGGAAGTACTGCGGATCGCGCACGTCCGATGGATTGCCCGAGGCCACCACGCAAATGAGCCGCCCCCGCTGTCGCAATCGATGCAGCGCATCGACGATGAGGCCATGGTTCTTGTGCTTCCAGAATTGATTCGGCAAGTACAGATAGTCCGCGGGCAGGCCGTAGCGTTGAACGAGAGTGCTGAGCGCCGGAGACCGCGCAGGAGCCACGGCGAAGCGCACCACCGTCGTGTGACCGCGGCTTGCAGGATAGAAACGCTCGCATTCGCGGCGCGTGGTCTCGCTGCTCAGCATGATCGTGCGACCGGTCCGCGTCTGCATCTGGTACAGCAGCTCTCGCCCGATGAGGCGCTTCCACTCGAACATCGATGGAAGATGTCGATGCTGGAAGTCCGGCATCCATACAAGTGTCGGCACGCGACTGCGCCAGCCCATGAACTCCGTGGCCTCGAACAACAGATCGATGCGTTGATCCAGGAGCCAGCGCTCGAACCGCGCATCGCGTCCCAGGAGCAGCGCTCGCGCGCGCATGATTCGCCGCCCGGATAAGGCGCGTGGCACCTCCACCATCTCGAGGCCCTGGAGGTCGCCGAACGCCTCGCGTGCGCCGCTGACCGCGCCGGCCGACACCGTGAGCACGGGTATAACCCGGTCAGCCGCGGTCGTGGCGAGCACACGAAACAGATTGCGAAGATAGCTTTGCCCTCCGGTCCAGAACCACCCGCCCAGCAGTGGAAAGGCAACGCGAACAGTCACGAAGTGGTTTCGCGAAACCACTGCACGTAGCGAAGCAGCCCTGTGTGCAGCTCGATGCGCGGATGAAAACCGATATCGGTCGCTCGCGTGGGATCGGCGAGCAGGCAGCGAGGATCGCCTGGACGTCGCTCGCCCGAAAAGCGGACCTGCGCCGCGGAACTCCAGCACCCCGCCACGTAAGCGGCAATCTCGGCCACCTTTGAGCACCGCCCCGTGCCGCCGTTGAAGATCGGGCATTCGATCGACGCCTTCGCAACCACCATCCGGATGAGCTCGGCCGCGTCGCTCACATGGATCCAGTCGCGCATTTCCTCGCCCGAGCCCGCCAGCAGTGCACTGCCATCGCGTGCGAGCGCTGCACACAGATCCCAGAGGAGCTGCTTTTTCAAACCCTCGCCATAGACCGAGAACAGACGCAGGATTGCCGCCTTGATGCCGAAGTTACGTACGTAGGAGCGACAGAGAAGTTCCATCACAAGCTTGTGCGTGCCGTAGGGGGATGCCGGTGAGGTCGCAGCATCCTCGCGTATCGGCCCCGAATGGCCGCCGCCATACACCGCCGCACTCGAAATGACCAGTACGGCCGTGTGCGGCGAACGCGCCCTGATCCAGTCGAGCAGCTGCACGCTGGTGCCGCACGTGCGGTTGAAGTCCTCGAGCGGCGCTCGAATCGAGGCGCCGACGGTCGAGCCGCCGGCGAGATGCACGACGGCTGAAAACGGCCCTTGGGCGGCAGCAAGCCCGTCGAGATTCGCGAAGTCGACCTCTCCCTGGCGCCAGCACGCGAGTCCACTAGACTCGAGTTCCCCCGCTGGCACATCGCCATGACCCAGGCCGCACACGCGCACGCCCTGATCGGTCAGGTGCCGGCATAGCGCTCGACCGATGAAGCCGCGAGCTCCCGTGACGAGAATGCTCATGGCCGCGAGCTCCTTCGAGCACTGCCCAGACTCACTTTGTGCACACGAATGAATGGAGGCGCCCGGGGCGTCGATCCGCGAGAGACGCAAGGCGGAGCAGTGCACGACGGCCGCTGGCCCCGGCGCTGACCCGCCGAACCACCGCCGCGGCAACCGGTGTGCGTCGCAGACGATGCTCGATCTCGCCGCAAATCCGGGAGCCGGTGAGAGGCGCGTAGTTGATCGGAGAGTCGAACGAGCGGAGCACGCGCACCACGCGCAACCCCGCATCGCGCAGCGCGTTCAGATATTGGCTGCTCCTATAGGCGCTCTCGCCCCCATAGAGCCGATGCAGCGGATGCTCCTCGCGAAACCGATGCAGATCGCCCGCCCGCGAGATCACGTGCTCGCGCACCGCGATGAAGCGGCCGCCGGGACTCAGCACCCGCGCAGCCTCCCGGCAAAATGTGCGCAGATCGCGTGCATGATGCAGTGCCTGGCGGCAGAACACGAGATCGAACGATCCGTCGGCAAACGGCAGCGCCTCCGCCCTGCCACGCACCGCCTCGATGCGCCCGGGAACGTGCTCGGCCAGATGAGCGATCGCGCCGCAACCCACCAGGTCACTGGCATCGGGCTCGAGCGCCGTGACTCGAAAACCTGCCCGAGCAAGCGCGAAGGCCGACACGCCGCGCCCCGCACCCAGGTCCAGGGCACGCCCGCGAGCCTTCGGCAGCAGCTCGCAGGTGGCTTGCCACTCCTCGCTCGCAATGAATCGCTCGGCGGCCTCGGTCAGGGGCTGATCGTAGTAGCAATCGCGGACAAGCTGCGCATGCTCCGGCTGAGCGAGCAACCAGCGCACCGCTCCCTCCCAGCTCACTTGCGATGCCGATGCCATGCTCAAACCGAGTCTCCCGCACGTCCGAAAACGCTAGTGTAACCAACGCGGCGCGCGGGCGCCGGACGAGGCCGCCGGCGACCCGTGCACACTCGTACAAGCTGTTCAGGGAAGCTCGGAGGCGGGCGGCAAACCGAGCGTCGCGATATCGTCGGACACCGCGGCACTTGCATCGTTTGGAACGGAACCGGCCGTGCCGGACACCACGATGAGCGCCTTGGTGCCGCTGGTGCTGCCTTCGCCGACGTAGCAGGTTGCCGCATGACGCGGCTCCATCGACTGGCCCTCCGGAAGCGCTGCGCCCCAGTCCGCCTTGAACTGGCGCCAGTTCAGGCCGTCCTTCGAGTACCACACATCGGAATGATTGGCCCCGTAACGGGGACGTATCACGCCACTCGCGTTGTTCCAGTCGGTGGGTGCATAACCCCCGGTGAGCCACGCGACCCCGTCATCGCCCGTGGTGACGCAGCCCCACATGCGCGCCGACCAGCTCGCTGTCGTCGGCTGCAGGAGCCAGTGCACTCCGTCGCTCGAGGACCAAATGTCATTGTAGACCTGGGAGTAATCGCATGCTCCGCCCCCCTCGATCCAGATTGCGCCTTGCAGGACAAACACCGAGGCGCCGCAGCGAGGAGCAAAGCCCGCGATGGCGCCGAGGTCCGTCCAGGTCGCTGCGTTCGGATCTGCAGTCGAATAGACTTCTCCCGTATCCGGCTGCACGAAGTAAAGGGAGTCACCGAGCTGCACAGCACGAGAGTTCTCGGTGGCGACGAGACCGACGAGCGGGCCCTGCAGCGGGAGGCCGCTGGCCGCAGTCTCGGGTGCCCAGTGCACTCCATCGGCCGAGTTCCACACGGAGCTGCCGAGGGCGAACAGGCGCCCGTTCCAGACGACCAAGGGGCTGTAGGAGTCGTAGAAATCCTTCGGCACCGGCGCATCCTGAGTCCCGTCATTGACGACCGAGACCGAATCGCGCGGATCAGGCGAGGAGCTCGTCTGGAAATTCGGCGCAGACTTCCAAGTGGTGCCGGTGAGATCGGTCGAGGACCAGAGGTCGAAAAAACTGCACGTTAACCAGCAGCTGTCCGAATCGGTGGGGTCGGCGTAACCGCCCGAGACGAGCAGGTGCCCTTGAAAAATTGCTCCCTTGGCGCTGTCGCGGGGTGCAAAAGGCGCGTTCTGGATCGCGACTTTCCAACTCGGCAGCGCGATGGTATGGCCTCCGCCGGCAAGGTCATGCCCGTCCGGGCTGAGGTACATCGCGCCCCCATTCAGCACGCTGATGACGCCCCCGCCGACCGGCACGAGGGTGCTCACCAACGAACCCGTCGATCCATTGACCTGGACGGTCGAGCCACCGCCGCCGAGGTTGCGGTTGTCAGGGCTATAGTAGGCCTTGCCATTGGCGAGGAGCGTCACGACCGCCGTACCACCGAGAGGTACGATTTGACTCGCCTCGATCGCTCCGGCGTAGATGCGGGTGCCTGGAACACCGGGTGCCGTCTCGTGCCCGCTCGCGGTGAAAAACACGCCGGTGGTCTCGGCAAACAGCAGGTCGAGGCCGCCCTGCACCGGGGTCATCGACACGATCTGCGCCGGTCCATGGAAAGCGCGGAAGCTCGATCCGCCCCCGCCCAGGTTCTGGCCGTCGGGGCTGAAGAACACGGAGCCGTCGGAAAACAGGGTGTCGATGCCGCTGCCGACAGGCTCTATATCAACAACCTGGAGAGGACCTCCATACGCGGGCTGCGTCGCGCCCCCACTGCCGCCCAGGTTGTAGCCGTCGGGACTGTAGAAAACCCGGCCATCGGGAAACAGCGCGACCTTCGCGCTCGCGCTTCCGGGAGCGCTCAAAATACGCGCCGGCGGCCCCGACTCCGGGCCGCCCGCCTGCACAGTTTCCCCGAGGCCGGAGCTGACAAAGCTGCCCGACGCGGCCGACAACGGGGTCGGCGATGATTGATTGAGCCCGCTCCCGCAGGATGCGCAGGTGAGCGAGCTCAGCAGGATGAGACATATTCTGGGTTTCGGTGTCGGTCTTGGTCTCGTTGACGGGCTTGTTGTCGGTCTTGTTGTTGTTCTTGGACGAGCGTTCACCGGCCACTCCAGCTATACATGTCAAAACCCTAACGAGCGCCCTCCTTGAGCGTTGACTCCTGCAGCAAATACTACCCGATGCCGGTGCAAAGTTGGGTCAAGTACGCTCATCTGCGCTTTGCTCGCGCAGCACCTGGGCCGGGTTTCCCGCCGCGACCGTCCAAGCAGGGATGCTCCGGGTCACCAGCGAGCACGCCCCGACGATGGCACCCTCCCCGATGACAACCCCCGGGAGCACCGAGACGTTGAATCCGAGCCAGGCCTTGCTCTCGATTCGCACGGGAGCGATGCGAACCCCCGTCCAGTCCTTGCGACCCTCGATCCATTGCTCGACATCCTTGAGCCGCTCGCGCATGCGCATGCTGTGCGAATGATGGTCGACGATGGTCGCACCCCACGCCACCATGACGTCATCGCCGATCTCCACGCAATCAACGATCGACATGAGCCCGCGCCCCACGAACGATCTCGAGCCGATCTTCAGCCGCGCGCCCGGGCGCTCGAACACGATGCGCGCGGCCAGCATCGATCGATCGCCCACGTCGAGCGCGTTGCATGCGCAAGGCCGCACCTTCCAAAAATCGACGCGGCTCCCCGCTCCGACACGCACCGCGGCGTAGCGCCGGCGCGTCGCCGCCCGATACGCGGCGGAGAGCGCTTCACGAATCAAGGGGTCGTCCGGCGCGACCACGCTCGAGCGCGGCGCGATAATCGGCCACGCGCCGCTCGACGAGCGCGCGCCAGCTGAACTGTTCGGCCATGCGCCGTGCACCCGTCTCACCGAGATGCCGGCGCACGGTGGGATCCAGTAGACGCGACAGCACCTCCTCGAGGGAGGATGGGTCGTTCAACCGGTAGGTGACACCGTTGCCGTCGATGCGCTCGACGGCCTGCAGCGTGTCGTTGACCACGATCGGCAAACCGCACGCCGCCGCGTCGAGCATCGAGGTCGACTCCTGCGTGGGCCACACGGCGACGTCCGCGGCACGATAGTAATCCGGCAGTTCCCGGTGCGGCATGAAAGGCAACGCAGTACAGGAAGGGTGCTCCGTGATTGCAGCGCGCTGCTCGCCATCGCCCACAAACAGTGCCCGCACTGGCGCCCCGCGCGAGCGCATGGACTCGACGGTGGCCGCGAGCAGCAGAGGATTCTTGGCCCGGGTGAACTGCCCGGTGTAGATGAACAGCACCTCCTGGTCCCCGACGCCGAGTCGCGCACGCATTGCGGAGCGCGCCCTCATCTGATCGGGAGTTGCGCTGGGGCTCATGAGATCCGTATCGACCCCGAGCGGCGCGACCACCACCTTTTCGGCCTCGACCCCGAAGAAGCGGATCGCAACATCCGCACAGTCGCTCGTCGCTGCGTAGCACTTCTCGGTGCGCCGGCTCACGAAGCGACCCGGCATCCAGCGCGTGACCAGATTGCGCAGCCGCGCCGGCTCCATCCATGCGGAGGGACGAACGGCCAGTGGAAAGACCGATGCAGTGGTGTGGGCGGCAGTGAAGAGCTCGTACCCGAGCGCCGGCTTCAGCCAGGCCGCATCGAGCGCCACCCAGCCGATCGACAGGAACGACTGCACGACATCGGGTCGGATGCTCTCGAGTTTCGCCTTGAGGCCGATGAAGCGCGGATGCCCGCCGATGAGACGATGCCGCAGGCAGTGCAGCCTGAACCCCTCGTAAGTCTCCTCCTCGCCGGGCGCCAAGCGAGTGAGATGCTCGAAGTTCTCGTAGGTACTGCGCTGGCTGGAGTTGAAGAAGTAATGCGGCATATCCATGGTGAGATAGTGAACATCGACTCCCTGGCGCGCGAGGTAGCGTGGCAGCATGTTGACGATGTATCCCATTCCCCGCGGAAACCAGTAGCTCAGCAAGGCAACTCTCACATTCGCTCCATCTCTCCTTCGGCCGATCATCAAGTCGAGTCGCTCGCCGCGCGCGATCGAGCCAGCCGCATAATTATATCAGCGCCTCCCTGCAGCCGGACCCAAGCCGCGAGAACGGCGCCCATCAACCCGAGATAGGACAGCAAGCGAATCTCCGGGTGCGCAATTCGGTGCACCAGCAAGGCGAGTACCAGCGCAATCGAGAGCGAAAGCAGACCCTGAGCCATCGCGCGACGCAGGTCCGCGAGGCGGAAACCGCAGGAAACAAAGACGCCGAGTGCATAAACCCAATAGTAGACGAGCGCGAGCGCGCCGAAGGCCCAGACGACCGCGACGGGATCGATGCAGAGCGACAACACCGCGACCAGCGCAACCGATACCGCCGTGAAGGAGGCCTCGAGCACAAAGGCGATCTTTTGACGTCGGAACGAGTCGAACGCGCGATCGAGCCAGCAGGTGACCGCAAGCATCAAAGCGGGAGCCGCAAGCGCCTGCAGATAAGGGCCGGTGCCGTGCCATTTCGCCGAGAGCGTCACCTCAGTCAGCGCCGGTGCTTCGATGGCAAGCGCCACATAAGGCGTCACCAGCGCGACGAAGCTCGCCTCCACGAGATCGGCTGCAAAGCGGCCCACGGCCTCCGGTCGTCCTCGACTGGCGAGCGAGTAGAACACCGGTGATACGGCGCTGTAGATGAGGGAGTTCGGAGCGAACATCACGCGATATGCGAGTCCGAAGCGCCCGAGCACGGCGGCGCCAGCCCCGAGCCCGAAGGCGAGCTGGATCAGCCGGTCTCGGACCGAAGACGCCAGCGCGTAGCCGACCATGTAACGCGGAAAGCGGCGGTATTTGCGCGCGACGACCCGCAACGCACGCCATGAGGGACGTGAGCGCGTGAAGGCGCCGGGCACGGCCGCAGCCAGCCACAGCAATTGCCCCAGGAGGGCCCCGACGTATCCCCACACCAGCGCCGGCAGCTGGGGGATGAGCCGCACGAGCGAGAGCTGCGCAATGACCGTGATGAGCGAGAACAGGAACTGGGCCCAGCCCATCGACAAAAAGCGGCTGCGGCGGATGCACCAGGAAGTGAGGCAGCGCTGGAGCGCGCCGAGCACCGTGGCGACCGCAAGACCGTAGCCCAGATTAAGCTCTGCGCCCTTCGTCGCGGGGGACGCGCTGCTTGCGATCACCAAGCCCGGCGTGGCGAGTGCGATGAGCGCAGCGACCAGGAGCCCGAGCGCGACCACGAGCAGCGACAGCGCTTGCGCCATACCTTGCGATCGCGGCAGAACGATCGCCGAGTCGTACCGCAGGCCGGCGAACACGCTGACAATCGCATATGCGCCCACGAACACGATGTACTCGCCGTAGGCCGCCGGGTCGAAGGTGCGCGAGTAGAGCGGCAAGGTACCCACCACCAGCAGCTGTCCCGCCGCGGTCAGGGCACCGAGCCCGGCCACCTTGGACAACACTCCGCGCTTCATGAGCAGCGGTCAGCGGATCCAGCCGAGTCTGTGCTTGAAGAAGCGGAAAAGATCGAGACCGCGGCCGAACAACCAGTGATTCTGCAGATTGGGATAGTCCTCGTAGCGTTTCCTCGGCGCCGCCATGATGGCATCGAATTCCGCGCGTGTGATGCCGAGCTTCTTGATCACGAACGCGGTGTCCGGCTCGACCCACTCCGGTGGATAGGCAGGAACCCCGATCTCGGCGAGCGCCTGCTCGCGGGTGATCTGTCCGCTGCAGATCAGCGTCGATAGGTGCATGCGCCGCTTGTCGTACCCAAATTTGGTCGGCAGGATCCAGCCCTGGTAGAAGCGCGTGTACATCGACTCGTAATGCTTGCCGCCATAATCCTCCCAGCCGTAATCGCGAATCAGCAGCTCCTTTGCCGCCTGCTTGTCATAATCGAGATAATCGAGGAGATAAACGTTTCGCGGACGGTGCAGCACGATGTTGCGCACCAGGGTCGTCACCGGGATCAGCGGAAAGTGCTTCAGGCGCTTGCCGGTGAAGCGGCGGTAGACGCTCCTGATGTAGCGCGCATCTAGGTGGCCCTGCGACCAGGCGCGCACGTGAATCCCCTCGGTGCGGAAATTTATCCCGCTCAGGAGATACTGCAGGCGGTGCCGGCTCGCTGCATCGTAGAACGCCGCAACGATTGCGTGGTCTGAGGGGATCTCCGAATCAGGAGTCGAGGCGCGCAGAAACGCGAGTTGCAGCTCGCGAAATTCCTTCCAGTTGAGCACGTTGGTGTAGAGATCGATCCCGAGCGGGTCGAGTATGCGCTTGATGTTCCCGACCGCCTTCTCGGAGTTCCAACCATTGTCGACGTGCACCGCCAGGGCCCGCAGCCCCAGCTCGCGGGTCTTGATCGCGACGAAGCTCGAGTCGACCCCGCCGCTCACGCCGATCACGCAGTCATAGTCCCGTCGCCGACCGCGCAGTTTTATCTCCTCCACCAGCAGCTCGAGGCGGCGCGTGCGTTCCGCGAGCGGCAGCTCGTATAGGGTCGATCGCCGGTACCATCCGGTGCAGTGGTTGCACCGCCCGAGCTCGTCGAACACGATGTCCGGGTCCGTCGTATCCATGATGCAGCGCGTGCAGATGCGGTAGGTGCTCACGAGGAATATGCCCCGGTGGACCGGGCAAGAGACACGATCTCGGCAGAGCGCGGGTAGCTGATGAGCGGCGCGTTGTGCTTGCCATGCAGTACGAACATCGTGCCGGCAGCCGCCGCAGCCACACCGGTGGAGTGCATCAATCGCCGGATGTCCTCGAGCGTCCCCGCCCCCCCGCAGGCGATGACGGGAATGCGCACCGCCCGGCTCACCCTCGTCATCAGATCGAGATCGTACCCCGCGCGCGTGCTCTCGAGGTCGATGGACTGCACGAACAACTCACCCGCGCCGCGCTGCTCGAGGTCGGCAGCATAGGCACATGGATCGAGTCCCGTGCCCTGCGTGCCGCTGCGGACGTAAACCTCGCGGCGGCCGAACAGGGTCTTGCGCGCATCGATCGCGACCACGATGCTCTGCGAGCCGAATACCGCGGCCGCCTCGCTGATGAGCGGACCCTCCAGCGCGGCCGACCCGATCACCACCTTCTCGATCCCGATCGAGAGGATGCGTCTTATCTGCTCGATGGAATCGATGCCGCCACCATAGGCGAGCGGCATGAACGCCTCGGAGGCGAACTCCTCGATCAGTCCATAGTCCGGCTCGCGACCCTCGATCGTTGCACGAATGTCTACGACGATCAGTTCGTCGCAATCGAGATCGTTGAAGATGCGCACCGCATTGATCGGATCACCCAGGTAGATCGGGTTCTTGAAGCGGCGCGTCTTGCACAGCGAACCATCCGCGACCTGAAGGCACGGAATCAGTCTCGGGCGCAATGAGCTCATGAGCCGGCGAAATTCCCTAGCAGCCGCAGACCGAAGCGATGGCTTTTCTCTGGATGGAACTGCACGCCCGCGATGTTCTCATGAATGACAGCCGCGGCGAAATCACCCCCATAAGAACAGCAGGCGAGCATGCTTTGCGGTGTATCGCAAAGCACCCGGTACGAGTGCACGAAGTAAAAGCGCGGCTCATCGGTGAGGCCACAGGCGAGCGGGTGATTCACGTCGCGCCATACGATGCGGTTCCAGCCCATGTGCGGGATGCGCAATCCCTCGACGTCTGGAAAGCGGCGGGTGTGCGCTGCAATCAGGCCGAGTCCGGGCAATGATCCCTCCTCGCTGTCGAGTGTCAGCATCTGCATGCCGACGCAGATGCCGAGCAGCGGGCGTCCGGTCCGAGCGAACTCCAGCACCGGAGCATCGAGATGGGTCCTGCGCAGCGCACTCATGCAGGCGTCGAACGCACCGATCCCCGGCAGGATGAGCCGGCGGGCCGCCGCGATGCCGTGCGCCTCGGACACCAGCTCGGATTCGACCCGCAGCCGTCCGAGCATGTTGCGGATGGAGCCGGTGTTGCCGATTCCATAGTCGACAATGCTCACCTGCGCCACGCGGCCTCTCGCGAAGTGGATGTGACGCGGGACAGATCGTTGACCAGCCCGCTCGATGCGGCGGCGAGCAGCGGTATCAGCACGAGCCCGCCCGAGAGGAACGCGGTGAAGGCAGAAGTCACCAGCAGCTGGAAAAGTCCGTAAAGACCGCTGCCGAGGAGCGCGACGCTCAGCGGCGTCTTGCCGAGATTGGTGATGAAGAGGTCGGCGGTCTTGACGACCCAACCCACCAGGACCGAGAGGGCCAGGACGCCCCCGTAGGAGAAATCGACCCAGGCATCGGCAATGAAGAGCGCATCGAAGGTGGCGCCGTCGGAGCCGAAAAAATTGGCCACGTGATGGAACGCCGATACGAGCTCGCCGCTGCCGAACAACGCGTGCACCAGACCGATGTTCATTCCCCAGGTATGGGGCAGGTAATGCGGGTAGACGTAGAAGGTCTGATAGATGACCTCGTTGTTCACCTCGAAGAAGCGGTACCACAGCCACTCGAAAATGCCCACCTGGATGTCGGGCAATGCAACCATCACGGCGAGGATCACGCCTCCCATGAGCACCAGCACAGACACGATGATGCGCGTCAATCCAAGCTTCAGACTGCGCACCGCCTGCAGGGTAATCATGAGCTGCAGCAGGTAGATGAGCCACGGTGTCTTCTCGAACGTCCCCACCTTGCCCGCCAGTACCGCCCCCGACAGTACCAGTCCGATCACGATGAGGGACCGCTTCCTCGCGGCGCGTCCGGTAAGCAGCAACAGGAAGCTCAGGAAAGGAGCCACTGAGGCGATCAGTGTCTGATAAAGATAGCCCCCCTCTGCGCCATACTCCTGACGAAAGCGCGCTTTCAAGGCCGAATCGTACAGTGCGCTGAAACTGAAGAGCTGGCCGACCTTGCCGTAAGCCACGAGCACCGCCATCAGGTAGAGCGCGACCAGGAGCCCAAGAGCACCCAAAAGCTGATCGCCGACGCCGCGGTGGACCATCGGCAGGCTCTTCCAGTGGCGAACCACCGTCGCGGAGTGCGCGGTGAGCGGCGAAGTCTGGCGGGCGAGCTCAATGCCGGCGATGACACCGACCCACATGAGCATCAAGCAGATGACGACCGTCCGGCGCACGTCGGGTACGGTGTCGGCCCCGGCGAAGTACACGTAGCTGCCAATGCCGTAGAGCACGAACATCGACAACAACAGGAGCGGCGTCAGAAGGATCCGCGGTCGTTCGCGCAAGAGATACAGCGCGACCCCGGTCAGACAAAGGCCGTACAGCCAGTCGAGCTGCGTCATGCGCTTCCGTCAGCGCCGTCCGCGGGCCGCTGCACGTACGATCGCGATCAGCATGCCGAGCAGGAGGCCGATACCCAGCCCCGCGGCGACGATGAGCGGCTTGTTCGGACTGTCGCGATCGTTCGCATCCGGGGCAACCGCCGGATCGAGCACCCGGAAAGCATACGCATCGCGGGTGCGCGCCAGCATCGCATTCTTGAGCTCGGTCTCCATCACCTTCGAGATGGCCGTGCTGATCTCGACAGTGCTCGTGTGCTGCGCCTCGTTCTTGAGATATTCGACGCTGCGGTCCTGCTCCTCGATGGCGCGATGGCGCAAATCGGCATCGGCCTCGGCAATCATTGCGTTGGCGAGCTGGGCAGCGGCGACGCGATCGGGCCATATGATCGCCACGGTGGCAATGTTGGTGCGCCGGTCCTCGGCGATCTGACGGACCTTCTTGCCGAAGCGGGATACGGCCTCCGCAAGCGTGGGAGCCGGGCCAGGATCACGCCAGCGGCGGTTCACAGCATCCCACTTCTGGTAGTACATCACCGGCATCAGGTCGTGCTTCTGGATGAACCGGGCGGTGAATGCGCGCGAGCGCAGATACTCGAGCGCCTCGTTCCATTTCTTGCCGCTCCCACCGCCCCCCGCGATGCCGGCGAGCGAGGCCAGGCCGCCGAGCTGGCCGCCGAGCTCCCCCAGCGTGCCGACGTTATCGGGCGATGACACGATGATCTCGGCGCGGTACAGCGGTCGCATCGAGAAGGCGAGCGCAGCCGCGGCGACCCCGCACAGCAGGGTGCTCGTGCCGATGAGCAGGACGTTTCGGCCCATGAACGCGAGCAGATCGAAGATGCTCAATTGCGCCGCCCGCGTCGCGGTGTCATCGTTCATCGGCGCGACTCGGCCAGTGTGTTTACAGTCTCGAGCACGAGATCGGCGGCGCTGCCCGATCCGAACGGACCGGCGCGTCGCGCGGGAGGTCGATCGAGCTCGCGCACCGGCTCTTTTTCGAGCGTTTCGAGCCGCGCGCCGAGGCGCGAGCCGTCGGCTCCGGCAATGAAGTTTGCGCCGTTCTCGAGCGTCTCGAGCCATTCGGTCTCCTCACGCAGGGTGATGCACGGACAACCGAGAAAATAGGCCTCCTTCTGTAAACCACCGGAGTCGGTGAGCACCCAGCGCGCCCCCTGAACCAGTGCGAGCATGTCGAGGTAGCCGACCGGCGCGGTGATCTCGAGCTCGCGAGCAGGCTTGAAGTCCGGCAGCTCACTCTTGAGCACCGCAGCGGTGCGCGGGTGCATGGGGAATATCAGCCGGCCGAAGCGCCGCGCGGCGCTGTTGAGCGCGTTGAGGAGCGTGCCGAGCTCCCCTGCGGTCGTGTTCTCCGCCCGATGAAGGGTCACCACACCATATTGGCCGGCGGAGCACTCCAGGGTGCGTCGGATGTTCGAGCGCTCGCGCGCGACCTCGGCATAATGCAGGATCGCATCGTACATGACGTCCCCCGTGAATGCGGTGCGCGGCCCGAGTCCCTCGTGTGCCAGATTGTCGAGCGCCGTGCGCGTTGGTGCGCACAAGACATCCGACAGATGATCGGTTGCGATACGGTTCAGCTCCTCGGGCATGCGGCGATTGAAGCTGCGCAAACCCGCCTCCACATGGACCACCGGGATGTGTAACTTCGCCGCAGCGAGCGCACCCGCCAGGGTCGAGTTGGTGTCCCCGTACACGATCACGACATCCGCTCCGTGCTCGATGAGATGCGTCTCGAGCGCCTCGAGCATACGTCCGGTCTGGCGCCCCTGTGGACCCGACCCGATATTGAGATTCACCGCGGGTGGGGGAATGTCAAGATCCTGGAAGAAGACATGCGACATCGCATCATCATAGTGCTGACCGGTATGCACGATGTGATCCACCATCGGCCACCGCGAGCGCGCCATCGCTCTCGATACGGACGACAGCTTGACGAACTGCGGCCGTGCGCCGACCACACTCACGCACACGAGCTCCGGGCGGGCGCTCATCTCGATGTCCCTGGCGTGTCCATCAGTACTCGAGCGGCAGGTTGATGCGACCGCCGTCGCGCGCGGACTTGTACATCGCGATCAGCAGCTCGAGCGAGCGCAGCCCTTCTCTGCCGTCCGTCTCCGCCTCCGCCTCGCCACGCAGCGTACGGATGACGTTGTCGTAGTAGAGCCCGTGTCCGAAGCCGTAAACGGACGTCGTCTCGTAGCTCGCGCTCCTGATCTCGGCGTCGCTTTCGTGCGGCTGCGCAAATTCCCAATGCTGAATCTCGTTGACGGCGACACCGCCGATTCGCACCGTGCCGTTCTCACCGAGGATCGTGATTGAGCCCTCGAAATTCTTCGGATAGGTGAGCATGGTGACGCCGATCGTGCCCATTGCGCCGTTTCGCCATTTTAGCGCCGCCACGCCCGTGTCCTCGACCTCGATGCGCCGCGCGAGCGTCCCGGTATAGGCCATGACGCTCTCGACCGGCCCGATCAGCCAGTCGAGCAGATCGACATAATGGCTCGCCTGATTCATGAAGGCGCCGCCGTCGAATTCCCAGGTGCCTCGCCATTTTGCGCTGTCGTAGTAGCTCTGTGGCCGGCTCCAGAACACGTTGACCGAAACCATGTAAAGGCGCCCAAACCGGTGCGAATCGATCGCCTGCTTGAGCAGCCGGAGCGTACGGTTGCAGCGATTCTGCTTCACCACGAAGAGTCGCACGCCCGCCGCATCGCATGCGCGAACCATATCGAGTCCGTCGCGCCAGCGCGTCGCCATCGGCTTCTCCGTGATGACGTGGCGGCCCGTGGCCGCCACGCGAATCGCCTGCGAAGAATGCAGTCCCGAGGGCGAGGCGAGCACGACGCAGTCCGCGCTCGTGTTGTCGAGCAGCTGCTCGAGAGACGCGTGGCCCTGAGCGCCGGTCGCCGCCACCGCTGCCGCGAGCCTCTGCGGATCGACGTCGCAGAGATCGACCAGCTGGGCGTGCTCTTCATGCGACTTCAGGGCATTGAAGTGATTGCTGGCGATGCGCCCGCAGCCCACGAGCGCGAATCGCACCTTCCGACCGGTAATTGGCTTGATCATGTCGATGTCCTTTCAGCGGCATCCCCGGCGGGCGCCCGTGCCGTCACAGCCTTCCGTCCGTCTCGCGGCGACCGAAGAGATACTTGACGTCGTAAATCACGTGACCGCGCCGACCCAGGCGGCGAATCCGTCGGATTCCCATCTCGAGGAAGGCGCGGTGCGGCACGGCAAGCACGATGGCGTCATAGGTCCCCGCACGCGGCCGCGAAACCATTTTCACCCCGTATTCCCGGCGCGCGTCCGCGGCGCTGACCCAGGGGTCACAGACGTCCACTTCCGCGCCGTACCGCTCGAGCTCTCCGACAATGTCGACCACACGCGAGTTGCGGATGTCGGGACAATTCTCCTTGAAGGTGAGTCCCATGACGAGCACTCGAGCGCCTTTCACCGGCCGGCGGCGCTCCGTGAGGAGCTTGATCACCTCGCCCGCAACGTACAGGCCCATCTGGTCGTTGATTCGCCTCCCCGCCAGGATCATCTCGGCGTGGTGGCCGATCTCCTGCGCCTTGTGCGTGAGGTAATAGGGGTCGACACCGATACAATGTCCGCCCACGAGGCCAGGACGGAATGCGAGGAAGTTCCACTTGGTGCCGGCCGCCTCGAGCACCTCCTGAGTGTCGATGTTCATGCGTCGGAACAGCAACGCGAGCTCGTTGATGAGCGCGATGTTGACGTCGCGCTGCGTGTTCTCGATGACCTTCGCGGCCTCGGCAACCCGGATCGAGGAGGCGCGGAAGGTGGTTGCGATGATGCTCGCGTAAAGCGCATCGATCGTCCTTGCGGCCTTGGGGGTCGAGCCCGAGGTGACCTTGCAAATCGTCGTGAGGCGGTGCTCCTGGTCGCCGGGATTGATGCGCTCCGGACTGTATCCCACGTAGAAATCCCGATTGAGCCTCAGACCCGAAACGCGCTCCAGGATGGGGACGCACACCTCTTCGGTGCAGCCCGGATAGACCGTCGACTCGTAGGTGACGATATCGCCGCGGCCGAGCACCCGTCCAACCGTCTCACTCGCGCTCATCAGCGGCCCGAGATTGGGCTGCTTGTACCGGTCGATCGGCGTGGGTACGGTGACGATGTAGAAATTGCACGACCGCAAGGCAGCGAGCGCGGTCGTGAACGTCAGCTTGCGCGCGCCACGCAGCTCCTCCGGGCTGATCTCGAGCGTGCTGTCGCGAGCGCGCTCGAGCTCGGCAATGCGACTCCGGCTGATATCGAAACCGACGGTCTCATAGCGTCGGCCGAGCGCCACTGCGAGCGGTAGTCCGACGTAGCCGAGCCCGATCACTCCCACCCGCATCCGAGTCGCTGGATCACGTTTCATGGAACGAGCGGCGGTGCGGTTCGACGCCGCAGCCTACAGGTACTGGTGAATCAGGATGGCCCCGACCGCCAGGTTGTAGATGATCGTGGTGATCGCCTGCCACAGCGGCAGAGGCGGTATGCGCTCGGTGTCGAGCGGTACGACGATCGTATCGCCCGGCCCGATCTCGACCGACCGGCTTCGACGGAACCACCCGCTGCGGTGCCCGGACACCACATCGCCGTTGGCGTGCACCACATAGATGCGCTTCTTGTCCGCATTCTGGGTGAGCCCACCGCTTTTCGCGACGTAATCGTCGCGCGACAGGCCGGGCTCGTAGAGGTGCGAGGTGGGACTTTGTACCTCGCCCAGAATCGTGATGTCCTGCGTCTTCTTCGGCACCACCAGCTTATCGCCGTCTCGTACGAGCACGTCGCGGGGACCCCCGGCCGGGTCGTTGATCACTCCTTGCAGATCGATCACCAGTCTTCCAACCGGTTTTGCGGAGCGTAGCTGCGAGAGCAGCTGCTGGCCAATGAGCAGCCCCTGGCTCGCGCTGGCTCCGGCGCCGCTGTTGGTCGACGTGCTGCTCGCGACCGCCTTGAGCGAAAGCGCCGCGAGATCCGCCTGCAGTCGCGTCGCGAGGGTCTCGAGCTGGTCCTTCTCGCGCTTCTTCAGCTCCTCTCGTATGAACACCGCCCCATAGGGAAATGCGATCTGAGTGAGTCCGCCGGCGCGCAGCAGCACGGAATGCAACGTCTCGCCCTGATGGATCGGGTACTTGCCCGGGAAGCGCACCTCACCCATGACCTCGATCATGCCGGGCTCGGCCCACATGGGAACGGGCTTGATGACCAGCGTATCGTAGGGCCGCAGCTCGATGTCTGCGCCCCGGTCCCCGCGGCGTATCGCCGCAAGGTCAACGCTGATGAGATCGGTCTTGCGGATGTCGCCGTTCGTCACGGCGTAACGCGTAAGCTCAGCCTGACCCCGGAAGGCTGCGTCGTCGAGACTGCCGCCCGCACGGATCAGATCACTCACCCGCATGCTCGGCTCGAGCGGGTAGCGTCCGGGCGCCTTGACGCGACCGTCGATGGAGACGACCTCTTCCGGTCGGTCGGGCGTCGCCTGCAGCTCGAGATCGCGGATGATCGGCTCGAGAATGCGCACCCGGCTGGCAGCGAGATTGAAGACGATGATTTCATCGCGAGGCTTGAGCTCGGGATCTGCAGCCGAGCCGCGAGCACGCAGCGCTTTCTGCAAATCGGCCGACACGATCTGGACGCGCTCCTCGGGGGGCACCTCCCGTCGGATCATGATGTAGTGCAGATCCGCCTCGGGCTTCAGCTCATCGAAGCTCGTGAGCACGTCGGACAGGCGCAGACCGGCGTGGTACTCGAACTCGCCGGGGCGATAGACATAGCCCGAGAGTTTCACGGCGTTGACGAGCTGCGGCCGGATGTCCGGGACTCGCAGCTTGTCACCGTTGCCAAGCGGAGTGGAACGGCCGGCCGGTGTCGTCAGATTGACGTTCTGCACCTCTCGCTGGGAAGAGGGACGGATCCGCTCGAGCTGTCCCTGCGAGGCATCGGCCTCCGCAGTGAGACCGCCGGCGATCTCCACGGCCTCCTCCGCGGTGGTCTCGTTGCGAAGCTCGTAGATCGCCGGGCGCCGGACTGCCCCATACACCGAAACCGTGCGACCGATGGGCGGAATGAAGATCACATCGCCGGGCAACAGCTGCCGGTCACCGCTCGTGTCGCCATGCAGGAGCAGATCGTACAGATCGAGCGTCGTCACCAGGCGTCCATCGCGCTTGAGCTCGATTCGGCGCAGCGAGCCGATCTTCTTGACTCCGCCGCTGACGAACAGGGCATTGGTCATGGTCGACAGCCCGCTCACGGTATAGGAGCCGGGTTTCTCCGCCTCACCGAGCACGAACACGCGGATCGAGCGCAGATCACCCATGGTGACGCTGACGTGTGTCCCGATGAGTTGTCCCGAGACACGCTGCTCGATGGTCGCGCGAGCGGCATCGAACGTCATGCCGCTCACCCTGATCGGGCCGAGTTTCGGGAAGTCGATGCGCCCGTCGCGCTGCACGGTGAGGTCGTAGCTGTGAGAATCGTTGCCGTAGAGCTGCACGACGAGCGTGTCACCGGGACCGACGATGTATCCGACCGGCACTTGGATGTCAGAGACGGGCGCGAACGTGCTGGGCACGCTTTGGAAGAGATCGTACCCGAACGGCTTCAATGCCTGCTGGCCCGAGGGCTCCAGGCGCAGCAGCACGAGTTTCACGAAGAAGTCGCGAAAGTCCGGATCCGCCCCGAGCCGGCGGGTGGCCTCGCTCGCCGTCAGGCCGGCCAGCGGAATTGCGGGCAGGCCGGGCAGCTCCAGCACACCAAACCGGTTGAGCTTGTACGGGTTGTTGCTGACGATGCGCTGGCGGAACTTCTCGGCCTGATCCTTTTCCAGATCCGTTCTGGGTAGCGTGGTCGAGAGCGGACAGCGGCTGAAATCGAACGGGATGCGATCCTCTCTGCTGATCTGGTTGTTGGTCGAGCCGTTCGGACTCACACCGAGAAGGTTCTGAAGAAGCTCGTTGTTGTTGTTCTGGGTGAGCGGATTCGTTCCACCCAGCCCGAGCGCCGGATTCTGCAAAGCGGGATTGTTCGCATCGGTGGGCGAACCCGGCGCGCCCGGTTCGGGGCCTATGCCGAGACGCTTGCATATTTCCTCGACCGAGCGCATCTCGATCATCACCTCGTCATCGGCTCGCAGCTCCGGATCCTCGTCCGGCTGACGAAGGTAACGGCCGTCGCGGGTCTTCTGCTTCTTGAGAATCTGCAGCTCTTCCTCGGTCTTCGGCTGCATGGTGTCGGGCATCTTCAGCTTCGACTCGCTCTTTTTGCTCGTCCCTCCCGTGCCTTTACCGAGCACGTCGTTGACGATGCTGCTCTGCTCGTCCGAAGAGAGCGCATCCTTCAAGGCCTGCAGCGTGTCCGACGTGTTTTGCTGCGCCGAGGAGGTAGCGCTGAGCGCGAGCAGGGTGATGCCGAGGGCCAGCATCGCTCGTGCCGTGCCGAGCATGAGGAATCGTCGCCACATCGACCGGACGGGGGTGCGAAAAGTCATCGAGCCCGTCGGTGCGCCAGGCCCGCGCCTCTTGAACAGACAATGCCGATGATTTGGAAAAACCGAATCTTTCGCTCGGGGCTCGCTGACATCGCGGCTCAGTCGGGATAATTCAATCCCGGATCATATACTCGGCAAGGCAGAGTTGAAACACCGGTGGCCGCCTCTCCCTCGACATCAAGACCCCGGGTGGCGTGCGGCATAGTTCTTCTGCACCCACTCATCGAAGCTCCGATCGAGCAGCGCACGCCACCAGTCGACGTGGCCGACATACCAGTCGACCGCCTCGGTGAGACCCTTGTGCAGCAGTTGGCGTGGCTCGTAGCCGAGCTCGCGCCTTGCCTTGCTGAAGTCGATCGCGTAGCGGCGATCGTGACCCGGACGGTCGCGCACGTGCTCGATCAGGGTGGCGGCAGGCCGACCGCCCACTGCAGGTGCATCCGGAAAGCGCCCCCGGAGCTCCGCGTCGACTCCCATGCGACGATCGACGATCTCGCACAGCATGCGAACGAGATCGATGTTCGCGGTCTCGCTGTTGCCGCCGATGTTGTATACCTGCCCCGCCCGGCCCCGTCGCAGCGCCAGCTCGACGGCATGGCAGTGATCGTCCACGTGCAGCCAGTCTCGTATCTGGCGGCCGTCACCGTACACGGGCAGCCGCTGGCCCCGAAGGATGTTGACGATGATGAGCGGAATCAGCTTCTCGGGGAATTGATACGGCCCGTAATTGTTCGAGCAGTTGGTGACCGTGGTATCGAGTCCATAGGTCTCGTGATAGGCGCGCACCAGATGGTCGGAGCCCGCCTTGCTCGCCGAGTAGGGCGAATTGGGTGCATAGGGCGTCGATTCGGTGAAGGCCGGATCCTCGGGTGCGAGCGAGCCGTACACCTCGTCCGTCGAGACGTGATGAAAGCGATGCGCGGGCACCCGGTGCTTCTCGAGCCACAGCTCCCTCGCGACCTTGAGCAGGGCGTGCGTGCCGACCACATTGGTGCGGATGAAGTCATCGGGCCCGAGGATCGAGCGATCGACGTGCGACTCGGCGGCGAAGTGCACCAGCGTATCGATGTGCTCGGCCTCCATCAGCTCACGGACCGCACGCTCATCGCAGATATCTGCGTGCACGAACCGAAAGCGCGGGTCGCTCTCGAGCCCCTCGAGATTGGCCGCGTTGCCCGCATAGGTGAGCGCATCGAGCACCACCACCCGTCCCTCACCCGGGCGGCCGAGCCAGTGGCGCACGAAATTGGTGCCGATGAAGCCGGCCCCACCCGTCACGAGAAGGTTACGCGGCTCGAAGCTCATCCAGCATGATCCTCAGGTTTTCCCGCCAGTGGCGCGCCGGAGCCGCGAGGTACGCGCGGGTGGCGCGCGTATCGAGCACGCTGTACGCCGGACGGCGCGCCGCCGTCTGATACTCCGCCGTCGTGATGGGCTGCACCGGCACCGCACGTTGCAACAGGCGCCGCGTGATGGCCTCCTCCTGGATCGCCACCGCGAAATCGTACCAGCTCGCAACACCCAAGTCGGTCCAGTGCAAGATCCCCGCGGGCACGTCCGCCTCGATGAGATCCCAGATGACCCGGCCGAGGCCGCCCGCGTAGGTGGGAGTGCCCACCTGATCGCTCACCACCCGCACCTCGGGCTTCTCGCTCATCAGCCGCAGCATGGTGCGCGCGAAGTTCTGCCCGACCGCCGCGTACACCCAGGCGGTTCGCAGCACGATCGCGCGGGCGCCGCTCTCGAGCGCACGCTCCTCTCCCGCGCGCTTGCTCGCGCCATAGACCGAGAGGGGGTGCGTCGCATCGCCGGGCTGGTAGGGATGCGAGCTCTTCCCATCGAAGACGAAATCGGTCGACAAATGCAGCAGGCGCGCGCCGACCGTCGCGGCGGCACGCGCGAGGGTGCCGACCGCGGCGTCGTTGAGCGCGTAAGCGCGCTCGGGCTCCTTCTCCGCCTGGTCGACTGCGGTGTACGCGGCCGCGTTCACGACCCACGCGGGCGCGCAGCTCTCGAGGCAGCGCTCCACCGCACTCGCCGAGGAAATGTCGAGCTCGGCGTGCGTGCGCGTCAGGAGCTCGTGTGCTTCCTTGCGCGCGGCCGCGACCGCCCGCCCCACCTGGCCGCCGGCACCCAGCAGCAGCACTTTCACGGAAAGGTCTCGATCTGCGCGAAACTCGTGCCCTGCGCGTCTTTCGCGGAAAGCGCAGGCTCGACCCCGGGCGGCAGCGGCCAATCGATGGCGAGGGTCGGATCGTCCCAGGCGAGCGTGCGCTCATCCGCCGGACTGTAGTAATCGGTGCACTTGTAGAGGAAATCCGCGCTCGGCGAGGTCACGAGAATGCCGTGCGCCAGCCCCGGCGGCACCCACAGCATGCGGTGGTTCTCCGCCGAGAGCTCGACGCCCCACCAGGCGCGGAAGGTGCGCGAGCTGCGGCGCAGATCGACCACCACGTCGAAGACGCTCCCCGAAGCGACGCGCACCAGCTTGCCCTGGGTGTGGGCGAGCTGAAAATGCAGGCCGCGCAGCGTCCACTGGCGCGAGCGGCTCTGATTGTCCTGGACGAACTCGGCCTCGATTCCGGCCGCGGCGAACTTCGCGGCCTGCCAGGTCTCGACGAAGAACCCGCGCGAATCGCCGAACACCTGCGGCTCGATCAGCATCACGCCCTCGAGCGGCGTCGGGACGAACCTCATTGCCGCGCGCTCGAGCTCTTCAAGCGCGCTCCTTGACGATGCGCTCGAGGTACTCGCCATAGCCGCTCTTGGCGAGGGGCCGGGCGAGCGCGAGCAGCCGTTCGGCGTCGATGAAGCCCTGACGCCAGGCGATCTCCTCGACGCAGGCGACCTTCAGACCCTGTCGTTCCTCGATGATGCGCACGAACACACCGGCGTCGAGCAGCGAGTTGTGCGTGCCCGTATCGAGCCAAGCCGTGCCCCGGCCGAGCCGCTCGACGTGCAGCTCCCCGGTGCGCAGGTAGCAACGGTTCAGGTCGGTGATCTCGAGCTCGCCGCGCGATGAGGGCGTGAGCGAGCGGGCGAAACCGGACGCCCGCTCATCGTAGAAATACACTCCGGTCACCGCGAAGTTCGAGGGCGGCTTCGCGGGCTTCTCGAGCAGGTCCGTGACCCGCCCCGTCGCATCGAACTGCACGACCCCGTAGCGCTCGGGGTCTTGCACGGTGTAGCCGAACACCGTCGCACCGCGCGTGCGCGCCGCGGCCGACTGCAAGAGGGCCGGCAGATTCGCGCCGTAAAAAATGTTGTCGCCGAGGATCAGCGCGCTCGGCTGGCCCGCAAGAAAGCCCTCCGCGATGACGAGCGCCTGCGCGATGCCGTTCGGTTGAGCCTGGAGGGCGTACTCGAAGGTGAGACCCCACTGCTCACCGCTGCCGAGCAGATCCCGGAAGGCGGACTGATCGCGCGGCGTGGTGATGATCAAATACTCGCGGATACCGGCGCTCATCAGCGCCGCAAGCGGGTAGTAGATCATCGGCTTGTCGTACACCGGCAGCAGCTGCTTGCTCTGCGAGAGCGTGATCGGGTGCAGCCGCGTGCCCGCGCCGCCCGCCAGGATGATGCCTTTACGCTTTGACAAAACGCTCGACCCCCGTGATGAGGCGCGATTATAGGGCAAGCCCGGGGGCCCCCGCGTCGCCGTCGCTCAGCGATGGGCCCGCACGTACTCGATGAGGGCCTGAAGGCCGCTCGCGCCCGCTCCGGTCGGCGCGTGTGTGCCGTCGAGCGCGATGCCGGCGGCGAGCTTCTTGCCGAGCTCGACGCCGAACTGATCGAAGGAGTTGATGCCCCAGAGCGTCCCCTGGACGAACACGCTGTGCTCGTAGAGCGCGAGCAGCGCTCCGAGCGTATGCGCCGTGGTGCGCGGGAAGAGCAGGAGCGAGCTCGGCCGGTTCCCCTCGTACGTCCGATGGGGCGCGAGGCGCTCGATCTGCGCCGGGCTCGAGCCTGCGCGGCGCATCTCGGCCGCAACCTCCTCGCCGCTCTGGCCGGAGGCGAGCGCCTGCACCTGGGCGAAGCAATTGCGAAGCGCAAGATCCTGCCCTGCCGTACCGCCCCAGGAGCCCTCGAGCGGCGCGATGAAATCGAGCGCCGCGCTTGGCGTGCCCTGATGCAGCATCTGGAAGAATGAGTGCTGAGCGTTCGAGCCCGGCTCGCCCCACACCACGGGGGCGGTCGCAAAGTCGACACGCTCGCCGCCGAGTGAGACGGACTTGCCGTTGCTCTCCATCTCGAGCTGCTGCAGGTACGCCGGCAGGCGCGCGAGCCGCTCGTCGTAAGGCAGGACCGCGAGCGTCGGCAGCTCGAGGAAGGTGCGGTTCCAGACGCCGAGGACCCCCATGATCACGGGGACGTTCTGCTCGAGCGCCGCGTCCTTGAAATGCCGGTCGATCGACGAGGCGCCGGCGAGGAATTCCTCGAACCGCTCGCTGCCGAGGGTGAGCTCGGCGATGAGCCCGACTGCCGACCACACCGAGTAACGCCCGCCGACCCAGTCCCACATCGTGAAGCGGTGATCGGCGGCGATGCCGAAGGCATCCATCGCAGATGCGTTGGTCGACACCGCGGCGAAATGCTTTGCGGGCGCCTGTGCGCCGAGGGCGCCCACCATCCAGGCGCGCGCCGCATCGGCGTTCGCCTGCGTCTCCAGGGTGGTGAAGGTCTTCGAGCACACGATCACGAGCGTCTCGGCCGGATCGATGCTGCGGGTGAGATCCTCGAGCTGCGTGCGATCGACGTTCGAGACGAAGTGCGGCGTGATATCGCCGCTCCATTGCGCCTTGAGCGCGTTGCACACGAGCAGCGGCCCGAGGTCCGAGCCGCCGATGCCGACGTTGACGATGTGTTTGAGGCGCCTGCCCGTGACACCACGCTTCTCGCCGCTGCGCACGGCGGCGGTGAAGGCGCGCAGCCTCGCGCGCGATTCCCTCACCTCCTTTTGGATCGCGGCATCGCCCGCGAAGGAGGAGCGCAGCGCGGTGTGCAGCACGGCGCGACCCTCGGTCGTGTTGATGATCTCGCCGCGGAACATGGCCTCGATGCGACCGGCCAGATCGCACGCCCGCGCGAGCTCGAGGAGCAGCGCGATGCTCCGGCGCGTGATGCGCTGGCGCGAGAAATCGAGCAGCCACTCGCCCTGCTCGAGATGACACTCACGCCATCGATCGGGCGTCGCGGTGAGTGTGCGCAGGTGCTGAGGACCGATTTCACGCGCGTGCGTTGCGACGGCGTGCCAGGCGGGGAGCGTGGAGTGAAGAGCGGGCATGCAGCACCTTCGCTTGAGGAGAATCCGGGGAGGGGCTCGATCTTACACCGCCGCCTCGAGCGGCGCGCTCTCGAGCGCCCGCCACACCGTTTTGCCGGCCGAGGCCTTGTCGAGCACCGCGAGGATGCGCTCGTGCGCGATCAGCTCCTCCTCGCTGGGCGCGAGCACCGCGATGCGCAGCGGCGCTCCGGAGCGGCTCGCGCGCGCGGCGGCGAGCGCGAGGCTCGGCTGCTCGAGCTCGGCCCCGAGGATGAGCGCGGTCTGCCCGCCGGTCATCGCCAGGTACACCTCGGCGAGGATGCGCGCATCGAGGAGCGCGCCGTGATACTCGCGATGCGAGTTGTCGACCGAGTAGCGCTTGCAGAGCGCATCGAGGCTGTTGCGCTGGCCGGGATGCAGGCTCCGCGCGAGCACGAGCGTGTCCTTGACGCGGCACAGATCGCCGATGCGCTCGCGGCACGCCTCGATCAGGCTGAGCTCGAAATCGAGGAACGCGACGTCGAAGGGCGCGTTGTGAATCAAGAGCTCGGCATCACGCACGAACTCGAGCAGCTCGGTGTACACCTCGCAGAAGCGCGGCTCGCGCGCGAGCTTCTCGCGGGTGAGGCCGTGCACCTCGAGCGCGCCCTCCTCGATGTCGCGCTCGGGGTTGAGGTAGCGGTGGAAAGTGCGGCCGGTGAGGCGGCGATTGACGATCTCGATGCAACCGATCTCGATGATGCGATGGCGCTGCTCCACTTCGAGGCCGGTGGTCTCCGTGTCCAGGACGACCTGTCGCATCAAGTGCCCCTTCGAGCGGCGGTGCGCCGGTCCGCCAGCATCTCATCGATCGCGCGGTTGGCGAGCCGGTCGACGTGCTCGTTGTGCTCGTGGCCCGAGTGCCCGCGCACCCAGTGCCAGGTGACATCCTGCGTCGCGACCGCGGCGTCGAGCCGCTCCCACAGGTCCTGGTTCTTCACCGGCGCACGCGCCGCCGTGCGCCAGCCGCTCGCCTTCCAGCGCGGCAGCCACTCGCTGATGCCCTGCATGACGTAGCGCGAATCGGTGTACAGATCGACCGCGCAGCGGCGCTTCAGGGCGAGCAGTCCCTCGATCGCGGCCATGAGCTCCATGCGGTTGTTCGTGGTCATGGCCTCCGAGCCCATGATCTCCTTGCGCTCACCGCCCGCCGCGATGAGCAGCGCCCCCCAGCCGCCCGGCCCGGGATTGCCGCGGCATGCGCCATCGGTGTAGATCGCGACCTTGCTCGTCACTAGGAGCCTGTCCGACGACGCAAGCTCAGGATCCGACCTTGGTCGTCGGCTCCGCGGCCGGCACCAGCACGCGTCCGCGGGCACGGCGGCGCGGCCGCACCAGCGTGAGTGTCTGCACGCGCTTGCGCGCCTTCAACAGATACGCGCCCGCCATGAGCGCGGGCCGCGGCTTGAACTCCATCTCCCGCCCCGGGCTCTCGATGAGCCGCCCCGCAAGCGGCAGCGACCCGAGGTAGCCGTGCACGCTCGAGATCTCGAAATCGAGCAGCGACACCCAGTCGCGCAGCCGCCGCTCGCTCAGGAGCCGGCGCACCTGCGGCGGGAAGTCGCGACGGCGCATGTGCCGGGCAAAGCTGTGGCGCACGCCCCAGCCGCTCCAAGGATTGAATCCCCAGATCAGAAGGCACCCTTCCGCGCACAGCACCCGCTCCGCCTCGCGCAGCACCGCGTAAGGGTCCTCGACCAGCTCGAGCGTATGGGCGAGCACCACGGCATCGATCGAGTCGGAGGCGAAGGGGAGCGAGGTCAAGGGGGCGCACAGCGTGACGGCCGCCGCCTCGAGCTCGGGCGCGAGCAGCGTCGTGTGCTGGGTGCGGGCGGCTGCGAGCAGGTGCCGGGTCGGCCCCCACGTGCCGAGCTGCAGCAGCTCGAAGCCGAACACGTCCTCGAGCGCGAAGGTCGCCATCGCCGCTTCCTCGCGCAGCACGCGCTCGCCCAGGGGCGTCTCGAACCACTGCATTGCGGTAGTGCCCTGCATCGCCGCCTTCAGGTTGCTCGAGGGTCTGACATGGATTTTACTAGCGGAGCTCTCAGGTTACAGGTTAAATTCGCTGCAAAATGACGCACTTATCCGCACCTTTGAGCGTTCGTCCGGTCCGCGCCTTTGCCGACAACTATATCTGGCTCATCGACTCGCCGCGCCGCCCGAATCACCTGGTGGCGGTCGACCCCGGCGACGCCGCGCCGGTGATCGAGGAGCTCAAGCGCAGCGGCGCGAGCTTAGCCGCAATTCTGCTCACTCACCATCATGCCGACCACATCGGTGGGGTGTCCGAGCTCGCCGACCTCGGCCCCGTTCCCATCATCGGGCCGAACGACGGCCGCATCTTGCTGTGCACCCGCACGGTCGCCGACGGCGAGCGCGTCGAGTTGCCGGAGTTGGGACTTGGATTCGATATTTTGCACGTGCCCGGACATACCCTCACCCACATCGCTTTCCAGGGTCATGGGGCGCTGTTCTGCGGCGACACGCTGTTCAGCGCGGGCTGCGGTCGCATGTTCGAGGGCACGGCACCACAAATGAATGCATCACTCGGGCGCCTCAAGGCCCTTCCCGCCGAGACCCGGATGTTCTGCGGCCACGAGTACACCGCCGCAAACCTGCGCTTCGCCCTCACCGTCGAGCCCGATAACCGGGACACGCAGGCCTACCGCGACCGCGTGCAGGCGCTGCGCGCGAACGGCACCCCGAGCCTGCCCTCGACGCTCGCCCTCGAGATCAAGGTCAACCCGTTTTTGCGCTGCGAGGTGCCCGCGGTGAAGGCGGCCGCCGAAGCGCACACCGGCGCGGCGTTGCCCCAGAGCGCCGAAGTCTTCGGCGCGCTGCGCGCCTGGAAGGATCAATTCCGTTGAGCCCGCTGCGCCGCCTCGCACTGCACAACCTCGCACCCCTGCTGCTCGCCGGGCTCGGTGCCCTCGCGGGGTGCGCGCATCGGCCGACTGCGGCCGAAAAAAAGCCCATCGTTCCGATCACCCCCCCTCCGACCACACCGACCGAGGTGCCGCCGGCGGTCAGTGGCGCGACGCCCACGATGTCGTTGCCGAGCGAGTGGCAGCATCACAATGGGGAGGATTACGACGACCTGTTCGAGCGCATGCGCGCCGGGTTTGCATTTGACGAGGTGCAAGAGCCCGCGATCGACGAGCAGCTCGCCTGGTTTCAGCACAACCCCGACTATCTCGAGCGGGTGTTTCAGCGCGGGCAGCGCTATCTCTATCACGTCATCACCGAGATCGAGTCGCGCGGCATGCCGCTCGAGTTCGCCCTCTTGCCGGTGGTCGAGAGCGCCTACGAGCCCTTCGCCTACTCGGTGAGCCGCGCCGCCGGGCTATGGCAGTTCATTCCCGACACGGGCCGGCGCTTTGGCCTCAAGCAGAACTGGTGGTACGACGGGCGGCGCGACGTGATCGAGTCGACGCGCGCCGCGCTCGATTACCTGCAGGCGCTGCACGATCAGTTCAACGGCGACTGGCTGCTCGCCATCGCCGCCTACAATGTGGGCGAGCTCGCCGTGCAGCACGCGATCGAGTTCAACGAGGCGCACGGCAAGCCGACCGACTTCTGGCACCTGAATCTGCCGGCCGAGACACGCGCCTACGTGCCGAAGCTCCTCGCGATGAAGCGCCTCATGGCCGAGCCCGAGCGCTACGGCCTCGACTTCGCGCCGATTCCGAACGAGCCCTACTTCGCCGTGATCGAGACCGGCTCGCAGATCGATCTGAAGATCGCCGCGCGCCTCGCCAGCACGAGCTATGACGACCTGATCGCCCTCAATCCCGGCTACAACCGCTGGGCGACCGACCCCGACGGTCCGCACCGGCTGCTCGTGCCGATCGACAGCGCCGATGCGTTCGAGGCCGCGCTGAAGACGCTTGGACCCGAGGATCGCGTGCGCTATGCGCTGCACGAGGTGGGCAAGCGCGAGACGCTCGCGACGATTGCGCGCGACTCGGGCTGCTCGGCGAGCGTCATCGCCAAGATCAACGATCTGGCGGGGGGCAAGGTGCACCCCGGCGATACGCTGAAGATTCCGGAGATCAGCGGACAGCTGCCTGACAAGGTACTGCTCGCAGCGGCGCGGGTCGACCGGCCCGAGAGGGACCTGCCGCGCCATGCGCATCAGATCGTCTACCGCGTGCGTGCGGGGGAGACGCTCTACAGCATCGCGCGCCGTCACGGGATGTCGCCGAGCACGCTCGCGCGGCTCAACAATCTCGGCCCGAGCGATCCGCTCATCAAGGGCCAGCGGCTCATCATCAAGGTGAGCACACGGCAATTCCGCGGCGAGGGCCTGCACACCGGACGGCGCGTGCTCTACACGGTGCGCCGCGGAGACACGGTCTACAGCATCTCGCGACAGTTCCAGGTCTCGGTGACGCAGCTCAAGAGCTGGAACGGCATCAACGCGCACCACCAGATCCGCGCGGGCCAGCGGCTCGTCATGTACGTCGACTCCTCCCGCCAGGGCTGAAGCCGCCCGCGACCGGGTGGAGCCTTGGGAGCAGCGCCCGGCTTGGGGAGAGGCGCAACGGCTGGGACGGGCGCCCGGGCGCGCCGCACGGTACCATCGAGGCCCATCGACTCGAAGGGGACCGCATGGCCTTTCTCAAGGGTAAGCGCGCGCTGATCGTCGGGCTCGCAACCGACCGCTCAATCGCCTGGGGTATCGCCCAGGCGATGCATCGCGAGGGCGCCGAGCTCGCCTTCTCGCACATCGAACGCATGACCGAGCGCGTGCAGCCGCTCGCCCTCGAGCTCGGCTCGAAGCTCACCTTCCCGATGGACGTGGCGAGCGATGAGGACATCGAGCGTGGCTTCGCGCACCTGCGCACACACTGGCAAAGCTTCGACATCCTGGTGCACGCCGTCGCCTTCGCGCCGCGCGAGGCGCTCACCGGCACCTTCCTCGAGGCGACCCGCCGGGAAGCCTTTCGCGTGGCGCACGACATCTCGAGCTACAGTCTGACGGCGCTCGCGCGCGCGTCGCTCCCCTTCATGCAGGGTCGCGCCGCGGCCATCGTCACCCTGAGCTACCTGGGTGCGGTGCGCTCGCTCCCCGGCTACAACGTCATGGGTCTCGCCAAGGCGAGCCTCGAGGCCAACGTGCGCTTCCTCGCCGCAGACCTCGGGCCGCAGGGCGTGCGTGTGAACGCGATCTCGGCCGGGCCGATCAAGACGCTGTCCGCAGCGGGCATCCCCGGCTTGCGGCGCATGCTCTCGCACGTCGCCGCGGTCGCGCCGATCCGCCGCAACGTCACGATCGAGGACGTCGGCAATACAGCCGCCTTCCTGTGCTCCGACTTGGCCTCGGGCATCACCGGCGAGGTCACCTATGTCGATGGCGGCTTCAGCTCGGTCGCCATGAGCTTTCCCGGCGAAGATGACGGTGCAGCGGACAAGAGTTAGTGCCCGCTCCAGATCATGGCCATCGTCATCATTCGCAATCGACCGTCGGTCGCGTCAACCGGCGCGCCCGAGTGCCGTTGTAAGCGGGTGGCGGCCAAGTTGCGTCCAATGCGCGGATACAGGAGCGAGATCATGTCAAGTCGTACCCTTTGCCGTGCTGCGGCCCTCGCGCTGCTGGCTGCTGCGCTCGCCGCCTGCAGCACCCTGCCGGTGACGGTGGATCAAGCACCCGGATACTCGGTCGCCAGCTGCCGTTCGTTCGCATTTGCCGATCAGAGGGCCGGCGGCGAGCATGCGGCCTTCGGCAACCCGCTGAACGGCGACCGGGTGCGCGTGGCCATCCAGGGGCAGATGTATGCCCGTGGAATCCCCGAGGTGCCCCGCAATCAGGCCGACTGCGTCATCGGCTATGCAATCGGTACGCGTCAGGTGATCGATCAGGCCTACGCCGGCTGGGGCGCCGGCTGGGGCTGGGGCTGGCGACGCGGTTGGTGGGGATACGATGAGCCCTGGGTGTACGACGAGACCCGCATCGCGGTCGACTTCTTCGACGCGCGGGCCCGCAAGCCCATCTGGCATGGCGCAGTCAGCGTCACGGCATCGAATCTGACGGGGCCCCGCGCCGAGGCCCACATCAACGAGGCGACGGCGGCGATTTTTTCCAGGCTCCCGACGCTCAGCGCGGGCAGCCCCGCACCGGGTCAGTACGCGCCCCCGCCGCCGCCGCAGCCGCCCCAGCCGCCCCAGCCGCCCCAGCCGCCCGCATCCCCCCCGGCAGCTCCGCCGACCTGACCCCCGCAGCTCCACCGACCTGACAAGCGGGGTTGTGGCCCCGAGAGCGGGGCTGCGGGACCCGCACGATGTGAGGCTGCGGTCGATGCGCCGCGAACCCTCTCAGCGCGGCGGCGCACTGCGCCGTGCGGCGCGCTCGACGAACAGGTAGTAGAGAGCTGCGAGCAGCACGCACGCGCCGAGCACGAGCAACACGAACCGGCGCAGCGACCCCTGGATGAGCTCGGGGTGCGCGCCGAGCGAGGCGCCAAGGGCGGCCAGCACCGAACACCACAGGAGCGAGCCGGCGAGCGTCGCGAGCGTGTACCAGCGAAAATCGAGCTCGAGGATGCCGGCCGGGATTCCGATCAGATGCCGGATCACCGGCAGCAGGCGCGAGAAAAACACCCCCGCCCAGCCGAACCGTGCAGACCAACGCTCGGCGAGCTCGATCTTGCGCGCGGGGAGCCCGACGTACGGCCCGAAGCGCATCACGAGCGGCCGCCCCAACCCGCGGGCGGCCCAGTACATGAGCGCGGCCCCGGCGTAGGAGCCCAGCGTCCCGGCGAGCACGATACCGGCGAGCGAGAGGTGCCCGCGGGTGTGGGCGATATAGGCGGCCGGCGCGATGATGGTCTCGCTCGGGATCGGCACGATCGTGCTCTCGAGCGCCATCAGCCCGGCGATCAGCCAGTAGCCGCCCGTGTCGAGCATCGACAGGTACCAGTCGGTGAACTGATGCAGCAGCGCGCTCAAAGGATGGATCGCGGTGGGGGATGACGGGGGTGCGCGCGCCCAGGCCCCGGCTCAGTCGAGTGCCGGCAGGTTGAGCTGCACTTTCGCATCGGCGCGGGCCGCGGCCTGGTAGGCCTGCGCCTCGGTCGCTGAGGTGACCTGGGCGAACTCTCGCTTGAGCTGCGCCTCGGGAGCGACCCCCTGCGCACTCGGGTCCTCCCGCACGGCCGTGAGCTCGAGCACCGCCGCATCGCCGTTGTCGAGGAGGACGCTCGAGTACACGGGCTTGCCCTCGGGCTTGGGCGCATCGAAGGCATCGCGTCGGACCGACATGGGCACGCTCGCCTCGCTGCGACTCACGAACTTCGGCGCCGGCGGGCTCTCGCCGAGCCCTTGCGCGACGCTGTCCCAGGGCTTGCCGCCCTCGAGGGCCTTGACCGCATCGTGGGCGGCTGCCTGCGCGAGCTCGGCGCCGCGCTGCCTCTTCCAAGCGGCGACGACTTGATCGCGGACCGCCTCGAGCGGCTTCTGGGCCGGGAGCTTGTGATCGCTCGCTTGCAGGACGACCCCGCGCCCCTTGTCGACCTCGATCATCGAGGAGAGGTGGCCATCGAGCACGTCCTGGCTGAAGGCCGCCTGCAGCACGGCCGGCACCTTGCCAAGCTCGCCGCCACCCTCCGTGCGGCTGAAGTTGTCGATCTCATGCACCGTGAGGCCGGCCTTGCGCGCGGCGCTCGCAATGTCGGTGCCGCTCTGCAGTGCAGCGTCCGCGAGCCGGTCCTGTGCATCGTTGAACAGGCGCTCGGCCTCGGTGCGCCGATAATCGTTCTCGAGCTCGGCACGGGCCTCCTCGAACGTCTTGGTGCTCGGCGGCTGGATGCCCTCGACCTTGATGATGTGGTAGCCGAACTGCGTCTTGATGGGAGCGGAGATCTCCCCGTCCTTCATCGAGAAGGCCGCATTGGCGAACTCGGCCACATAGGCCTTGCGCTCCGCCCACCCGAGATCGCCTCCCTTGCCGGCCGAGCCCGGATCCTGCGAGTTGGCCTGCGCAAGCTTGGCGAAGTCCTCACCTTCCTTCGCGCGCTTCGCGAGCGCCTCGGCCTTCGCCTTGACGGCTGCATCCTCCTTCGAATCGCTCACCTGCAGCAGGATGTGCGCGAGGTGGCGCTTCTCCGGCTGCATGAACTGCTCGGGCGTCTTGGCCTTCTGCTCCTCGTAATAGGCGCGCACCTTCGCCTCGTCGATCGGCACCTGCGCGGCCAGCTCGTTGAGGTTCACCTCGACGTAGCGCAGGTTCACCGTCTCGGGGGTCATGTAGTCGGCTTTATGCGCCTCGTAGTACGCCTTGAGGTCGGCATCGCTCGGCGTCGCGGTGGCCGCATACTTCGCCGCCGGCAGCGTGATCCAGCGGATCTCGCGCTGCTGGCGCATCAGCGCCTCGAGGTGCTTGACCTCGGTCTTGGTCACGAAGCTGGAGGCGCCGAGCGCGGTGTCGAGCTGGCGCAGCTTCAGATCGTGCTTGAAGTAGCCCTCGATCTCGGCGAGCGAGCGGCCCTGGGAGCGCAGGATGGCCGCGGCATGCGTCGGGTCGAACTTGCCGTTATTCTGCAGCGCGGGGATCTGCGCCATCGCCGCGAGCACGTCCTGATCGCTCACCCGGTAGCCGAGCTCATCCTCCCGCGTGACGAGCGCCTCGCTGTTGACGAACTCATCGAGCACCTGCTTCTTGATGGCGTTGCGCTCGCTCTCATCGAGCGGCGTGTCGCCGCGCTGGCGCTCCACCTGCGCGAGCCGCTGCTGGTAGGCCTGGCGCACCTCGTTGCTCGAGATCTCGACGCCGTTCACCTTCGCGGCGTAGTTGGGCGTCGAGAGCGTCCAGTTGATGCCCCAGAACACGAACACGAGGCCGATGGCCCCCAGCATGACGTAGGCGAACCAGCCGGAAATCTTGTCGTGAATCGATTGCAACATGGCCTAGAAATCCCAAGACGCGCTCATCCGTGCCGCTACCGGCAACACGCCGCGGCCCGGGCCGTCATTCCAGAGAAAATTGGCGGAGTGGACGGGACTCGAACCCGCGACCCCCGGCGTGACAGGCCGGTATTCTAACCAGCTGAACTACCACTCCGCATGCTGGTGGGTGCTGAGGGGATCGAACCCCCGACCCTCGCCGTGTAAAGGCGACGCTCTACCAGCTGAGCTAAGCACCCCCCTGGAAGAGGCGCGGAAGCATACCGAGGCAGCCGCAGCTTGTCCATGCCGGCTCAGATGCCCGGTGCCGGGCTCAGGTGGCCCGTGCCGACCTCGGAGCGAGTGTGCACCGCCCCCTAGTGTGCGTGCACCGGACTCTTGCCGCGCGGCGACTTGCGCCGCGGCTTCTCCGCGGCGATCGCCTCGGCCGTCTTGCCCCCATCCGTCGCGAGCGGCGTCGGAGCGTGGGTGAGCGCGACCTGCAGCACCTCGTCGATCCACTTCACCGGGCGGATGTCGAGCTTCTCCTTGATGTTGTCGGCGATCTCCGCGAGATCCTTGACGTTGTCATCGGGGATCAAGACCGTGGTGATCCCGCCCCGATGCGCTGCGAGCAGTTTCTCTTTCAAGCCCCCGATCGGGAGCACTTCCCCGCGCAGCGTGATCTCTCCGGTCATCGCCACATCGGAGCGCACCGGGATCTTGGTGAGCGCGGAGATGAGCGCGGTGCACATGCCGATGCCGGCGCTCGGGCCGTCCTTCGGGGTCGCCCCCTCGGGCACGTGAATGTGCACGTCCGACTTCTGATAGAAATCGGTCTCGACGCCGAGCACCGCGGAGCGGCTGCGCACCACGGTCATCGCCGCCTGGATCGACTCCTGCATCACCTCGCCGAGCTGACCGGTGTGGGTGAGCTTGCCCTTGCCGGGCACCACGGCCGCCTCGATGGTGAGCAGCTCGCCGCCGACCTCGGTCCAGGCGAGCCCGGTGACCTGGCCGACGCGGTTGCTCTCCTCCGCCTTGCCGTAGCGAAAGCGGCGCACACCGAGATAGGTATCGAGGCTCTTCGAGTTGATCGTCACGACCTTGTCGTTCGGGTGCAGGAGCAGATGCTTGACCGCTTTGCGCGAGATCTTCGAGAGCTCGCGCTCGAGGTTGCGCACGCCCGCCTCACGCGTATAGAAGCGGATCATGTCCTGGATCGCCTGATCGGCGACCACGAGCTCCTCGGGCTTCAACCCGTTTTGCTTCATCTGCTTCGGCAACAGATAGCGGCGCGCAATGTTGGTCTTCTCATCCTCGGTGTAGCCCGGAATGCGAATGACCTCCATGCGATCGAGGAGCGGTGCCGGGATGTTCAGGCTGTTCGCGGTGCACACGAACATCACCTCGGAGAGATCGAAATCCACCTCGAGGTAATGATCGTTGAAGGTGCTGTTTTGCTCGGGATCCAGCACCTCGAGCAGCGCCGAGGACGGATCGCCGCGAAAGTCCGTCGACATCTTGTCGACCTCATCGAGCAGGAACAGCGGGTTGCGCACCCCGCACTTCGCGAGATTCTGGATGATCTTGCCCGGCATCGAGCCGATGTAGGTGCGGCGGTGGCCGCGAATCTCCGCCTCATCGCGCACACCCCCTAAGGACATGCGCACGAACTTGCGGTTGGTCGAGCGGGCGACGCTCTGACCGAGCGAGGTCTTGCCGACGCCCGGCGGCCCCACCAGACACAGGATCGGACCGCGCAGGTTCTTCACCCGCTGCTGCACGGCGAGATACTCGACGATGCGCTCCTTCACCTTCTCGAGCCCGTAGTGATCGGCCTCGAGCACCTTCTCCGCGGCCGCGATATCCAGATGCACCTTGCTGCGCTTCTTCCAGGGCGCCTTCACCAGCCAGTCGATGAAGTTGCGCACCACGGTCGCCTCGGCCGACATCGGTGACATCAGCTTGAGCTTCGCGAGCTCGGAGTTCGCCTTCTCGCGCGCCTCCTTCGGCATGCCGGCGGCCTTGATGCGCTTCTCGAGTTCGCCGATCTCGTTCGGCGCCTCGTCGAGCTCGCCGAGCTCCTTCTGGATCGCCTTCATCTGCTCATTGAGGTAGTACTCGCGCTGGCTCTTCTCCATCTGCTGCTTGACGCGGCCGCGGATGCGCTTCTCGATCTGCAGCACGTCCATCTCGCCCTCGATGACGGCGAGCATGTGCTCGAGGCGTTTGCGCACGTCGGGGATCTCGAGGACCTTTTGCTTCTCGGAGAGCTTGAGCGACATGTGCGCGGCGACGGTGTCGGCGAGCCTGCCGGCCTGCTCGATGCCGGCGAGCGAGGTGAGGATCTCGGGCGGCACCTTCTTGTTGAGCTTCACGTACTGCTCGAACTGCGTGATCACCGAGCGGGTGAGCACGTCCATCTCGCGCTCCTCGTAGCGCTCGAGATCGGGCAATGGAGTCACTTCGGCGGAGAAGAAATCACCCTCGGTGAGCTTCTCGATGCTCGCCCGATCGACCCCCTCGACGAGCACCTTGACCGTGCCGTCCGGAAGCTTGAGAAGCTGCAGAATCGTGGCGACGGTGCCGACCCGGTACAGATCCTCGCCCTTCGGGTCATCGACATCCGCCTGCTTCTGCGCGACCAGCAGGATGCGCTTGTCGGCCTTCATGGCCAGGTCGAGTGCGACGATGGATTTTTCCCGGCCGACGAACAGCGGGATCACCATGTGCGGATAAACGACCACATCACGCAGCGGCAGCACGGGCATGCCGGCCCGAGCGGGGGTCACATTGGGGACATCGATTACGGGTTCGTCACTCACGCGGTACGCCTCTCGTGTGTTCGGGCTTAGGTTTCACGACCAACATTGATGCGGCCGCCGACCTGCGTTTCAAGGCGAACCTGTTGGCTGAAGTACTCGGAGGTTCCACCTTACAGGTGGTCCGAGCCGGTGGGGCGACGCTGCTCCTCGACGGGCGCCACCAAACGAGTCTCCTCCGTCCGATGAACGATGTACGGTTTGGTCTGGCCCTCGATCACCTGCTCGTCCACCACGACCTTCTGTACGTTCCTCAAGGAGGGCAGATCGTACATGGTATCGAGCAGCACATTCTCCAAAATGGTTCGCAATCCGCGCGCGCCGGTCTTGCGCTGCATGGCCTTGCGGGCGACGGAGCGCAGCGCGTCCTCGCGGAAGTCGAGCTCGACACCCTCCATGTCGAAGAGCTTGCGGTACTGCTTGGTGAGCGCGTTCTTCGGCTGCAGCAGGATGCTGATGAGCGCATCCTCATCGAGCTCCTCGAGCGTCGCGACCACCGGCAGGCGGCCGACGAACTCGGGAATCAGACCGTACTTGATCAGATCCTCGGGCTCGGTGTCGTGGAACACGTCGTTGCCGTGCGGGCGGGCGTTCTGCTCGCGCACCTCGGCGACGAAGCCGATGCCGCTCTTGTGGGTGCGGTTCATGATGATCTTCTCGAGACCGGCAAACGCACCGCCGCAAATGAAGAGGATATTGGTCGTGTCGACCTGCAGGAACTCCTGCTGCGGGTGCTTGCGGCCACCCTGCGGCGGGACCGAGGCGATCGTGCCCTCGATGAGCTTCAGAAGCGCCTGCTGCACGCCCTCGCCCGACACATCGCGGGTGATCGAGGGGTTGTCGGACTTGCGCGAGATCTTGTCGATCTCGTCGATGTAGACGATGCCGGTCTGCGCTTTCTCGACGTCGTAGTCGCACTTCTGCAAAAGCTTCTGAATGATGTTCTCGACGTCCTCGCCGACGTACCCCGCCTCGGTGAGCGTGGTCGCATCCGCGATGGTGAAGGGGACGTTGAGGAGCCGCGCGAGCGTCTCGGCGAGCAGCGTCTTGCCCGAGCCCGTCGGGCCGATCAGAAGGATGTTGCTCTTGGCGAGCTCGACCTCATCGCGCGAGCGCACCGCTTCGGCGCTGCGCGTCTGCAGGCGCTTGTAGTGGTTGTAGACCGCGACCGAGAGCACGCGCTTGGCGCGCTCCTGGCCGATCACGTATTCATCCAATACCTTCTTGATCTCTTGCGGCTTCGGGAGCTTGTCCCGGGTGCGCTCCGCGCGCTCTTCGAGCTCCTCGCGGATGATGTCGTTGCACAGCTCGACGCACTCGTCACAGACGAATACCGAGGGGCCGGCGATCAGCTTTCGAACTTCGTGTTGGCTCTTCCCACAGAACGAGCAGTACAACAGCTTGCCGTCATCATGTTTGCCGCGCGAATCTTCGCTCATGCTGTCCTCAAGTTGACCGTACCCGCAGTATTCCCGCGAGGCACAGCTCGATACCGACTATATAGCACCCGGCCGACCCCACGCAAAGGAACGGAAGTACAGGACTGTGACCCGGGTCCTCGTGGGAACCATGAGGCGGTGTGCGGGGGCTGGACGACCTCTCTGGGAGGCCCGCGCGAGGCCTTTAACCCTTTATCGGCAGCTCACCGCGTTTCTCCAGCATGGAATCGATCAGGCCGTACGCCCGGGCCGCCTCCGCGGTCATGAAGTTGTCCCGGTCGCTGTCCTGCTTGACGCGCTCGATCGACTGCCCGGTGTGCTTGGCGAGGATGCGGTTGAGGCGCTCCTTGGTCTCCATCACCTCGCGCGCATGGATGTCGATGTCGGAGGCCTGGCCCTGAAAGCCCGCCGAGGGCTGATGGATCATAATCTTGGAATTCGGCAGCGAGTAGCGCTTGCCCTTCATTCCGCCCGCCAGCAGCACCGCCCCCATCGAGGCCGCAAGGCCCACGCAGATCGTGCTCACGTCGGGCTTGACGAACTGCATCGTGTCGTAGATCGCGAGCCCCGCGCTCACCGAGCCGCCCGGGGAATTGATGTACAGCGCGATGTCCTTCTCCGGATTCTCGGATTCCAGGAACAGCAGCTGCGCCACCACCAGATTCGCCATGTAGTCCTCGACCGGACCGACGACAAACACCACCCGCTCCTTGAGCAGGCGCGAGTAGATGTCATAAGCACGCTCGCCGCGCGCGGTCTGCTCGACCACCATCGGCACCAGATTGAGAGCTCGAGTCGTCATCGAAGAACCTCCTGGAGGGGTCGTGGGGACGCCCTTTCCATATTCAAGCCTTTCCATATTCAAGAGCGGGCCTCATCGGTCAGCCTCAACCCTCGAAATTCATGACCTCGCGAAAGCTCGAGTGCCGCTCGCGCGTCTTGGCGTGCGCGAGGATCCACTCGACCACCTGATCCTCGAGGGCGAGCCCCTCGATCTGTCGCATCGCATTGGCATCCTGCAGATAGGCGCGCTTCATCGCCGCGGCCTCGCCGTACGAGGCGACCACCTCATCGAGACGAGCATTCACGCGCTGCGGGTCTGCCTTGATGCCCTCGCGGCGGATGAGCTCGGCGATCAGAAGACCCAGCGTCGCGCGCCGGCGCGCCGGCTCGATCAGCGGCTCGCGCGCCGGCGCCTTGGAGACGTCCTGGGTGCCGGCGCGGCGCATGATCTCCACCTGCATGTCGCGGATCTGCGTCTCGAGCAGCGCGTTCGGCACATCGAGCGTGTTCGCTGCGTAGAGCTGCTCGAGCACCGCGCTCTTGTTGCGATTGCGGAGCGCGTTGTCGAGCTCGCGGCGCATGTTCTCGGCCACCTCCTCGCGCAGCTTGGCGATGCCGCCCTCATTGACGGCAAAGGACTTGCAGAATTCCTCATCGAGCTCGGGAAGCGAGGGCTCCTC
>DATGIA010000049.1:0-48801 GCA_035307465.1 Steroidobacteraceae bacterium | reverse complement strand
AGCGACACCGTGCCCCGGCCCCACGGCTGCAGGATCAACACCACGCCGCCGAGCCCGAGCGTGATGGCAAGCCAGCGGCGCAGCGGCACGTGCTCTCCCAGCACCGGTACCGAGAGCGCGGTCATCAGAAGCGGCGCCGCCAGAAAGAGCGAGTAGGTTTGCGCGAGCGTCAGGCGACGCACGGCGAACACGAAGCTCACGAGCATGAGCACCCCGAGCGCGCCGCGAATCCCATGCAACACCGGATTGCTCGCACGCAAGCCGCTCCAGGACCGCTGCACCACGATCGTCACGCCGAGGCACGCGAGGGAGGCCGCACAGCGCAGAAACGTCACCTCGAGGGGCGCATAGTGCGACGAGATCCGCTTCATCAACGCATCCATGATGGCGAATGAAAAGACCGCGGCCAGCATCGAGGCGATGCCGCGCAGTCGCTCATGCGCGCTCGCCTGCACGGCGGCGCTGACGGTGAGACTCGGGGACGTCATGGAATGATCGATTGTAACGGAGCACGGGCGCCGCCGCCGCCCGAACCCCGAGTGCCGCACCCCGCTGACCGCTCCCCTGAGTCCGCAGCCGCGCTACAATCGGCGCCCGCACCGGAAGGTGCACGCCTTCACCTTCACAGGGAGAGAGCCTATGAAAAGAGTCCTGCTCGGAAGCTTCATGCTCGGTCTTGCGCTCGCCTCGAGCGCGGCGCTGGCAGCCCCGGTCCTGCGCGTGATCGTGGTCGATGTGCGCGACGTCAAAGCTTATTTGCACGAGGTCGATGCGTTGCGCACCCAGTACAAGAAGGCGAACGTCTCGATCAACCTGCGCGTGTGGCGTGCAACCTTCGCCGGCCCCGATGCCGGCTCGGTCGTCGTGTCGGTGGAAGTGCCCGACCTTGCAACGCTCGCCAAGGTGCAGGACATGCAGAAGTCGAACACCGAAATCGCCGCGACCATGCAGAGGATCGGCGCCCTGCGCCACATCGTCTCGGACAGTCTCTACGAGGAGATCAGTCCCTGAGCGGCTCGAGCGGGGGCACCTCGAGCCTCCCGTGCTCTTGGAGCCCTGTCGAGACGCTAGTGGCGTACCGGCCGCTTGAGCATCTCGGTGCGATCGACCGAGCGCACCTCGAGGTTGACGCGCGCGTTCGAGCGCATCAACGTCAGGGGTACCGACACGCCCGCCGATCCGAAGGCCCACAGGGTGCGGTACAGCTGCGGTAATGCCTCGATCGGCTGACCGCCGAGATGGGTGATGACGTCGCCCTCGCGCAGATCCGCCCGCTGCGCGGGGCCGCCCTCGGCAACCCCGGTCACGAGCACCCGTCCGCCGATCTCCACTGCGTACAGCCCGAGCCAGGGCCGCGATGCGCGAGGCGCCCGACCGAGCGTCACCATGTCCTCGAGAATGGGCTTGAGCTGATCGATCGGCACGAACATGTTCACGTTGGTCTCTTTGCCGCCGATGATCTCGCGCACCAGGAGCGAGCCCAGGCCGACCAGCGCCCCGTGCTCATCGACGAGAGCAGCCCCCGACCAGTGCGAGTGCGCGGGCACGGTGAAAATCGCATTCTCGAGTAGATACTCCCAGGCCCCCGCGAACTCGCGCCGGGCGAGCACGCGCACCGTCTCGGGCGGCGCGAACTCCGGGCAGCTGACCACCTGGCAGCGGCTGCCCTCGAGCAGCTGCTCCGAGTTGCCGAACGGCAGCGGCGGGCGCCCGAGCGGCTCGAGCGGCACCACGAGCCCGAAGCCGGTGACCTGATCGTAGGCGAGGGGATGGCCCGCCACCTCGCGCTCGTCATTGAGCGTGAGCCACACATCGCTCGCTTCCGTGATGAGATAGCCGATGGTGAGGACGAGACCGTCGGAGGCAATGACGACGCCGCTGCCGACGCGCTCGACCCCGAGCACGCCCGCGGTGAACGCATCCTGCGGAACCACGGCGCGCAGCTTCAGTACCGATTCGCCGATCTCACCCGACGCTTGAGGTCCGGACGGGAAGCTCATGCAGCCGGACGGTAGCCCCTTCTTGAGCGAGTGTCACGCGCCGGGGCCATCGAGCGTTTCAGCGCCACGCCTACAGATTCTGCGCACCGCGCCCCCGCATAGTCGCGGGCATGACGGACCTCATCGGTTGGGCGAGCTCGGTCGTGCTGCTGCTCACGATCGGCCGGCAGGTCTACACGCAATGGCGCACCCGCACGACGGCGGGCGTGTCGCGCTGGCTGTTCATCGGACAGCTGACGGCCTCGACGGGCTTCACGCTCTACAGCTGGCTCCTGCACAACTGGGTGTACGTTACCTCGAACCTCATGCTGCTGCTCACCGCCGTGCTCGGCCAGATGATCTATCGGGCCAACCAGCGCCGCGATGAGCGTGCCCAGGCGTGCAGCCGCCCGGGCGGTGCGAGCACGGCGAGCGCTGCGCCGGGTGGACCCGATGCGCGCGCCGCGTGACGTGGGATGCAGAGCCCAGGATTTCGCGCGCGGGGCTGGTCTGCGGTCAGCGTCCCCCTACCGTCCTTGGCGTCTTTTCCGACTGGGCGGCACCGCTGCGGGCCATTACCGTGGTTGCACCATGCGCGGGGAGCGTTCCTCGCGCATGCGGTCCCTGGAAGGAGAGCACCATGGTCCACAAGCCACCGCACGCGCACACCGATCAGGGGCCGAGCCACACTCGCGTCCATCCCGATGCCAATGAGCGCCAAGCAATCGAGGAGAGCGGCGAAGAGCCGATCGGCCAGCCCGGGGGATTCGAGAACGACCCCCCCGACCCGACCAATCCCAACGAGGCCATCGAGCGCAGCCGGCGAAAGCTCCGGCCCTAGCCGAGCCCACCGCGCGCGCTGGAGCGAGCTGCGCCGCATCGTCGCGCAATCGGTCACCTGCTGGCTCGCGCACAATGCCTCGAGCGAGGGCGCGGCGCTCGCGTTCTATACTTTGTTCTCGGTTGCACCCATCCTCGTCATCACCCTCGCCGTGGCCGGCTCACTGTTCGGCGCGCATACCGCCGAGCGTGAGCTGCTCGCGCAGCTGCAGGCGCTCACGGGCGATGCCGGTGCCAGCGCGGTACAGAACCTGCTCGACAATGCGCACTACAGCGATAAGAAAGGGCTCGCGGCCGCGATCGGGCTCGTGACGCTCATCGTCGGCGCAACCAGCGTCTTTGCCGAGCTGCAAAACGCCCTCGATCGCATCTGGCGAACCTCGCACCGGCGGCGCGATGCCCCTTGGTGGGAGTTCCTGCGCTCGCGCCTGCTCTCCTTCGGCATGGTGCTCGGCGTCGGCTTTCTGCTGCTCGTCTCGCTGATCGCGAGCGCAACGCTCGCCGCCGTCGGCGGCTGGCTCTCGAAGCGCTTTCCGGCCTTGCAGATTATCCTGCCGCTGCTCGATCTCGGCGTGAGCTTTGCGATGGCGATGGCGCTGTTCGCCATGATCTACAAATACATGCCGCGCGAGACGATCGCCTGGCGCGATGTGTGGGTCGGCTCGGCCGTCACCGCGTTTTTGTTCAGCATCGGCAAGTGGCTGATCGGGCTCTATCTCGGGCGCAGCTCCTTCAACTCCGCATACGGCGCCGCCGGCTCATTGATCGTGCTGCTCCTGTGGATCTACTACTCGGCGCAGATCTTCCTGCTCGGGGCCGAGTTCACCTGTGTCTTCGCCTACACCGCGGGCTCGCACGCGAGCGAGTCGCCGCCGTTCGACTCCGCTGCGACCCCACCGCGCGCCGCAGGCTGCAGCTCCTCCTGATGCCGCTGCCGATCGATGCCTACGCGATGATCGGCGACTGCCATACGGCCGCGCTGATCGGCACGGACGGCTCGCTCGACTGGCTGTGCTTGCCGCGCTTCGACTCGCCGGCCTGCTTCGCCGCGCTGCTCGGCGAGCCGAAGCATGGTCGCTGGCTCATCGCCCCGTGCGACAAGGTCACCCGGGTGCAACGCCGCTATCGCGATGACACGCTGGTGCTCGAGACCGAGTTCGAGACGGCGCAGGGCCGCGCGAAGCTCATCGACTTCATGACCCTCTCCGACTCGCGCGTCGATGTCGTGCGCCTCGTCGAGGGGCTGAGCGGCGAGGTTGCGATGCGCACCGAGCTCATCGTGCGCTTCGATTACGGTCACCTCATTCCCTGGGTACGCCGCTGCGAGGGGGTGCTGCGGCTGATCGCCGGCCCCGACCTGCTCGAGCTCGACGCCTCGGTCGAGCTCAAGGGCGAGAACATGCACACCGTCGGTCAGTGGACCCTCAAGCCCGGGCAGCGCGAGTGGTTCGTGCTCAACTATCATCCGTCGTTCGGTCCAAGCCCAGGACACATCGACGCCGCCGGCGCGCTACGCGACACCGAGGCGGCCTGGCGTCGCTGGTCGGTGCGCTCGAGCTTGCAGGGTCCCTGGCGCGCGCCCGTGGTCCGCTCGCTCCTCACGCTGCGCGCGCTCATCTACCGCCCGACGGGCGGCATCATCGCGGCGCCCACCACCTCGCTTCCCGAGCGCCTGGGAGGCGTGCGCAACTGGGACTATCGTTATTGCTGGTTGCGTGATGCGACGTTCACGCTGAATGCGCTGCTGGTCGCGGGCTACGTCAAGGAGGCCACCGAGTGGCGCGAGTGGCTGCTGCGCGCCGTTGCAGGATCGCCCGAGGATCTGCAGATCCTCTACAGCGTCACCGGCGCACGCCGTCTCGATGAGGCCGAGCTCGACTGGCTGCCGGGCTACGGCGGAGCGCGGCCCGTGCGCATCGGCAACGCCGCCTCCCGGCAGTTCCAGCTCGATGTCTACGGCGAGGTGATGGATACGCTGCACCTCGCGCGTCTCAGCGGCATTGCGCCCGAGCCCGAGGCATGGAACGTACAGCGCGCTTTGCTCGATTTCCTGGAGACGCACTGGCAGGAGCCCGACGATGGCATCTGGGAGGTGCGCGGGCCGCGCCAGCACTTCACGCACTCCAAGGTCATGGCATGGGTCGCCTTCGACCGCGCCATCAAGGACGCCCGGGAGGAGGGGCTCGAGGCACCGCTCGAGCGCTGGGAGGCGACACGCGATGCGATTCATCGCGAAGTGTGCGCGCGTGGCTTCAACACGCAGCGCAACGCCTTCGTCCAGTCCTACGAGACGACGCATCTCGACGCGAGCCTGCTGCTCATCCCGCAGGTCGGATTCCTGCCGCCGCGCGATCCGCGCGTGCTCGGCACCATCGCGGCCATCGAGCGCGATCTCGTGGTCGAGGGGCTCGTGATGCGCTACTCGAGCGCAACCGGGGTCGATGCGCTGCCGGCGGGCGAGGGGGCGTTTCTCGCCTGCTCCTTCTGGCTCGCCGATGCGTATCTGCTGAGCGGGCGACGCGCCGACGGGGAGGCGTTGTTTCGCCGCCTGCTCGCGCTCGGCAACGAGGTCGGCTTGTTCGCCGAGGAGTACGACCCGCGCGCGCGGCGCATGCTCGGCAATTTCCCGCAAGCGCTCACCCACATGGCGCTCGTCAATACCGCCCGGCTGCTCGTGCTGCCTGCCGCGCAAGCGCAGAGCGCAAGCGCCAGTGGCGAGCGGCCGGCGACGGCGGGCTTGCCCGACGCGACCGCTCGCTGAGGCTCCAGGCCGCGGCCGGTGGCCGCAGGTGGCTGCGCTCGTGCACGCGCAGCAAGGCCCATATGATCGAAGCGAGAATCGTTCGCAATTAAGCGCTCATCGCGAGCGTCGCCCCCGTACTTGCCGCGCCCCGCGCGCAGGTTTTCGCATATCGCGCCGCAAAGGCTTCCATTACTATGTCTTGCAGCCGCGGCGCATGCGCAAACGCGCACAATGCGGGCGAGCTTCTCAACGAACGCTTCATCGATAGGATACGAAGATGCAACACAAGATTTCACGTCGTGACGTAGTGAAGGGTGGCCTCATTGCCGGCGCCTTGGTTCCCGCGCTCGGCCTCATGGCGCATCGTGCGGAGGCGGCATTGACCCCGCTCGATCCGAACGACCCGACGGCCAAGTCCTTGGGCTTCGTGACGGATGCCTCGAAGGTCGATGCCGCAGCCAACCCCACCTACAAGCCCGGTCAGCGCTGCGCCACGTGCGCGCAGTATCAGGGCAAGCCGACCGAGGCGGTCGCCGGGTGCAATATCTTCGCGGGACATTCGGTCCCGGCCGGCGGCTGGTGCAAGGTCTGGGCCCAACGCCCCGGCTGAGCCGCGAAAAGGGACGCCGCCCGCTCAGGGCGGCGCCTCGTACACGACCTTCCCGCCCACGACCGTCAGCGTGACGTGGGTGTTCGAGATCTCCTCCGGCTTCGCGGAGAAGAGGTCCTGCGAGAGCACGGCGAGGTCGGCAAGCTTGCCGACCTCGAGCGTGCCGCGATCATCGGCAAAGGCGGCATACGCGGAGCCGCGCGTGTAGGCACGCACCGCCTGCTCGATCGAGATCCGCTCGCCCGGCTCATAGAGCGTGCCCGTCGCTCGCGCGCCCCCCTGCGCGGCGCCATCGAGCGAGCCCCCCGCGACATTGGCGGTATCGGGGGACGCCCACACGGCACGCGTCACGGATTCCTGCATCGATACGAACGGGTCGCCCGGCCAGGTGCATGGCCAGTCGCTCGAGAATGCGAGCGTCGCACCGCTCGCCTCGAGGCTGTGCCAGCGATCCGAGACGATGGGGTGGGTGATGTCAAAGTTCCCGCCCGCCTCGCCGCAGCAAAACGTCGGCTGCATGTCGGCGATCACGCCGAGCGCGGCGAAACGCGGCACATCGACCGCATCGATGAGATCGGCATGCTCGATGCGCAAGCGCCGATCGCGTACACCGCGAGCCTTCTCGAGCCGCTCGTAGGTATCGAGAATCATGTGCACGGAATCGGCCCGCAACGCGTGCGTCATGAGCTGATAGCCGCGCTCATCGAGCGCGAGCACCAGCGCCTCATAGGCGTGAGGCTCATACACGAGCGGGGGCAACAGCCCGGTGCTGCCATCGGCAAAGAATTTCACGAGATTCGCGCTCACCCAGTCGTCGTGATACCGCCGTCGCGCCTCATCGAGGTCGGCGAGCAGCTTCGGCGTGAGCCGATGCGGAACCGCGACGGCGCCAAAGGCGGTGCGGGTGCGGACGGTGAGCGTGCCGCGCTCGCGCAGCGCCGCGTACAGCCGGATTTCCTCAAGATCGCCGGTCGCATTCACGACGCTCGTGATCCCCATCCGGTTGAGGTAGCGCGAGGCCTGCTCGAGCATCGAGAGCTGCTCCTCGCGTGGAATGCGCTGGAGCACCGCGCGTGCGGCGATCTGCATGGCGGCCTCGAGCAGCACTCCGGAGGGATGACCGCTTGCATCGCGGATCACGCCGCGCTCCTCGTCCGGATCGGCCACCGGCCGGTCGTTGAGCCCGGCGAGCGCGAGCGCCGCGGCGTTGAGCCACAGCGCGTGCTCGGAGGTGTTGTGGATCACGACCGGGCGATCGGGCACGGCGCGATCGAGCAGCTCGTGCGTCGGCGTCGTCGGCGGGACGGTGCTGAAATCGGCCCGTCCGAGGAGCACCGCATCGTGCGGATGCGCGCTTGCGTAGTCCCGCAGCCGCGCGCCGAGCTCATCGGGCTTGTCCGGCGTGATGCTCGCCTGCGGGGTGGAGAGATTGAGCCCATGCAGCGCAAAGGCGCCATAGAGCATGTGCAGATGGGAGTCGACGATGCCGGGAATGACGGTGCGGCCCTGCAGATCGATGATTCGGGCGCGGCGGGCACCCTGCGCGCGCACTCGCGCATCATTCCCGACCGCCACGATGCGTCCGTTGCGGGCGGCGAGGGCGCTCGCCCAGGGGGCGGCGGAATTACCGGTGTAGATGTGTCCGTGCACCAGTGTCACATCCTGGGCGCGCGCCGCGAAGGCGAGCAATGCGAGCGCCATGACACAGCCGCCCGGCTGACGGAACTTCAAAAGCATGCTTGGGTCTCCCAGAGGACGTCGGATCAGCGCGCCCGCCCGTTACCATACACCCGTTCAGTGGGGGCGACGACGTATACATTCAGTGGGGACGATGACGTGGATGACCTGAAGCGCGCGGTGCGCGCTGCATGTTGCTGGCTGCCCGAGGCCGAGGAGGTGATCTCCCACGGCTCGCCCACCTTCAAGGTGCGCGGCAAGAGCTTCGCCATGCTGCTCGTCAATCATCATGGCGATGGCCGCGTCGCGCTGCGGGCGCTCGATGCCGGGCCGGGTGGGCACACCGGCAAGGCCGGGCGGGCATGAGGCGGTCGCCTCGCTCTGGAGGAGAGCTCTCCGCGGGAAAGCCGCTCTTTGGCGAGGAGGAGGAGGTTGTGCCTCTCGACGAGGGGGTATGGCTGCTGCGCGGATATGCGCGAGCGCAGGCGCCACTCCTGGAGAGCGCGATCGCCGCCGTGCTCGAGGCGGCGCCGCTCCGCCAGATGCAAACGCCCGGGGGCGGGACGATGTCGGTCGCGATGAGCAACTGCGGGGAGGTCGGCTGGGTGAGCGATCGGCGCGGCTATCGTTACAGCGCCCTCGACCCTCTGAGCGGCCGCGCGTGGCCGGCGATGCCGGCGACCCTGCGCGAGCTTGCGTGCGCGGCGGCGATGCGCGGTGGATTCGTGGGCTTCGACCCCGATGCCTGCCTGATCAATCGTTACCTGCCGGCGGCGCGCATGTCGCTGCACCAGGATCGCGATGAGCGCGACTTCACCCAGCCGATCGTGTCCGTGTCGCTCGGGCTGCCGGCCATCTTCCTGCTCGGAGGCTTCACGCGCCGCGAGCGCGCGCAGCGTTTGTGCCTGGAGCATGGCGATGTGCTCGTGTGGGGAGGCCCCGCGCGGTTGCGCTTTCATGGGGTGCTGCCCCTCGTGGCGGCGCATTCCTCGCACGCCGGCGCGGCGCGCACCAATCTCACGTTCCGCAAGGCACGCTGACCTCCGGCGGGCGCTCGGTGGGCGGCCCGCAGCGCTTGCGGTAGACTCGGCCGCGAGGTCCTCCATGAATGATACTGCCCTTGCAGCGGCGCCCAGCGCCGAGACACGCTCCCTGATCGAGCGGCTGATCGCCTTCAGCACGGTGTCGCGCGACTCGAATCTCGGTCTCATCGAATGGGTGCGCGATCATCTGGCGCGCCTCGGCGCGAAAAGCCGACTCACCTACGATGCGACCGGCCACAAGGCCAATCTGTTTGCAACGCTCGGCGACTCGCCCCGGCCGGGGCTGATTCTCTCGGGTCACACCGACGTCGTGCCGGTCGATGGCCAGGCCTGGGACAGTGATCCGTTCAACGTCCTCGAGCGCGACGGCAAGCTCTACGCCCGCGGCTCGGCGGACATGAAGGGCTTCATCGGCGTCGCGCTCGCGCAGGCGCCGCGCTTCGTGCAGGCGCTCGAGTCGGGCCGTCTCGACGTGCCGCTGCACTATGCGCTGAGCTATGACGAGGAGGTCGGGTGCCTGGGGGTACGCGGGCTCATCCGCGATCTGGAGGAGCAGGGCATCAAGCCGGCGGGCTGCATCGTGGGCGAGCCCACCTCCATGCAACCGATCATCGCGCACAAAGGCATGAACCGTTTCCGCTGCGCCGTGCGGGGTCGCGAGGCGCACTCGAGCTACGTGACCCAGGGGGTGAATGCGATCGAGTACGCCGCGAAGCTCGTCGTCTTCATACGCCAGATCGCCGAGCGATTGGCGCAGTACGAGCAGCGTGACTATGGCTTCGTCGTGCCCTACACGAGCTTGTCGACCGGGCTCATCCGGGGCGGCATTGCGGCCAACATCATTCCGAAGGACTGCGAGTTCCAGTTCGATCTGCGCACCTTGCCCAAAGCCTCGGCGCAGTCGATTTACGAAGAGATCCGCGCCTATGCGGGGACGCTCGAGCGCGAGATGCGCGTCATCGACCCGCAAGCCGGCATCGAGCTCACCTGGGCGAGCGAGACCGCCGGCCTCGCCGCGGAGGAAACCGAGGCCATCGTGCAATGGGCGCTCAAGCTCTCCGGGGCACGCGAGGTCGGCAAGGTGTGCTACGGCACGGAGGCGGGGCTCTTTCAGAAGATGGGGGTGCCGAGTGTCATCTGCGGCCCCGGCGACATTGCCCAGGCGCACCGCCCCAACGAGTTCGTGACCCTCGAGCAACTCGGCCGCTGCGAGGCCTTCATTGGCCGCATCCTCGAGACCGGTGTCAGCCTATGAGCACAGCACCCGAAGCGGGGGCGCGCAAGGTGAGCATCGTCAAGGGTGCGTGCCCGCACGATTGTCCCGACACCTGCGCGCTCGAGGTGCACGTGCAGGAGGGCGTTGCGCTCAAGGTGTTGGGCGCCCCCGCGCATGGCCCGACGGCGGGCGTCCTGTGCACCAAGGTCGCGCGCTACACCGAGCGTGTCTATCACCCGGAGCGGCTGCTGTACCCGCTGCGACGCATCGGGCGCAAGGGCGAGGGCCGATTCGAGCGCATTTCATGGGACGAGGCCATTGCCACCATCGCAGGGCGCTTGGCTCCGATCGCCGCACAGGATCCCGAGCAGATACTGCCCTACAGCTACGCAGGCACGATGGGGCTCGTGCAGGGTGAGTCGATGGCGGCGCGCTTCTTCAACCGGCTCGGCGCGAGCCGCCTCGATCGCACCATCTGCTCATCGGCCGGCACCGCGGGACATGCCCTCACGCTCGGATCGCGCATCGGCATGGACATGGAGCTCGCGGATCAGGCGCGGCTCTTGATTTTCTGGGGATGCAACGCCGTCACCTCGAGCGTGCATTTCTGGGCACGTGCCCAGGCCGCGAAGCGCGCGGGCGCGCATCTGATCGCCATCGACCCGTATCGCTCGCTCACGGCCGAGAAGTGCCATGAGCATATTGCGCCTCTTCCGGGCACGGACGGCGCGCTTGCCCTCGGACTGATGCACGTGTTGATTCGTGACGATCTCATCGATCACGACTACGTCGCGCGCTACACGCTCGGCTTCGAGGCGCTGCGCGAGCGGGTGCTCGCCTACGACCCGAAGCGGGTGGGGGCGCTCTGCGGCATCGAGCCTGCGCTGATCGAGTCGCTGGCACGGCGCTACGGCACCACGCGCCCCTCCATCATTCGCGCCAACTACGGCATGCAGCGTGCCAGAGGCGGCGGCATGGCGATCCGCAACGTCGCCTGCCTGCCCGCGCTCGTCGGCGCATTTCGCGATGCCGCGGGCGGCTTCCTGCTCTCGACGGGCGGGCAGTTCGACATCGACCAGGAGGCGCTGACTCGTCCCGACCTCCTCGGTGAGCGCGCGCCGCGCATCATCAACATGTCGATGATCGGCCCCGCGCTCCTTGAAAGCTCACCGCCCGTACGAGCCCTCATCGTTTACAATTCGAACCCGCTCGCCATCGCCCCCGACTCGCAAAGCGTGCGGCGCGGATTCGAGCGCGAGGATCTGTTCACCGTGGTGCTCGAGCAGTTCCAGACCGACACCGCCGACTACGCGGACATCGTGCTGCCTGCGACCACACAGCTCGAGCATCTCGATGTGGTCAAGCCCTACGGTCACTATTATCTGGTCGCGAACAATCCCGCCATTGCGGCGTGCGGCGAGGCGCTGCCGAACACCGAGATCTTCCGCCGCCTGGCGCGCGCGTTGAGTTTCACCGAGCCCTGCTTCGAGGAGTCCGATGAGAGCCTCGCGCAGGCGGCCCTCGGGCCGCAGATCGATCTCGAGAGTCTGCGCCGTATCGGCTGGGTGCGGGTCGGTCCCCCGGCGGGCACGCCCCGATTCGCCGCAGGCGGCTTCGATACCCCGTCCGGGAAGGTCGAATTTCACTCCCCATCGGCGGCGGCGCTCGGACTCGATGCCTTGCCCGACTACATCGCGCCGCTCGAGGGTGCGCACGCCGCGATCGCGCATCGCTACCCGCTCGCGATGATCTCGCCGCCCGCGCGGCATTTCCTCAATTCGAGCTTCGTGAACGTGACGAGCCTGCGCGCGAGCGAGGGCGAGCCCTGGCTCGACATCCACCCCGAGGATGCCGCGGCGCGCGGCATCGCCCCTCAGAGCTACGTGCGTGTGTTCAACGACCGCGGCAGCATCGAGCTGCGTGCACGGGTCACCGAGCGGGCGCGTCGCGGGCTGGTGGTCGCCCTCTCGGTGTGGTGGCGCAAGCTCACGCGTGACGGCAAGAACGCGAATGAGCTCACGAGGAGCGATGCGCTGACCGACATGGGCCGCGGACCGCTCTTCTACGACTGCCGGGTCGAGGTAGAGCCGCTCGCCGGCGCCCCGACGAGCTGAGCCCCCCCTCGACTGAGGGAGCAGGGCCTACCCCTTCATGCCCTGCGATTGCTACACTGCATTAACCGCCCGTGGCCCGGCCCGGGCCGGTCGCGGTGCGGCGCTCTTTGAATAGCAAGGCGCTCTTTGTATAACAACAGGGGATCCCAGCGATGCATCCAATCAACAGCGTCAAGGGCGCGATCACGACGGCCTTCGTGCTCGCCATTCTCATCGGCATCGGCCTTGCGGCCTGGAACGGCCTGGGCATCGGGGTGCATCCCGTGCGCATCGACCGCTGGCTGCACATCCTCTCGGGTGTCATGTGGATCGGCCTTCTCTACTATTTCAACGTCGTGCAAACCCCCGGACTCGCGGTCGCCGCCGCCGACAAGGGGGGACCCGGCGGCGCGGGCATCAGCAAGTACATCGCGCCGCGCGCGCTCCTGTGGTTTCGCTGGGCCGCGGTCGCCACCTGGGTCACCGGCGCGCTCTACCTGATGTCGGGCTACGGGGCCAACACGCATATTGGAATCGTCAGGGCCTTCACCCTGCAGCCCGGCTTTCGCACCATCGGTGTCGGCGCCTGGCTCGGCACGATCATGCTGTTCAATGTCTGGGTGCTCATCTGGCCGAACCAGAAGAAGATCCTGGGCATCGTTCCGGCCACCGATGAGGAGAAGGCGGCCGCGCGCAAGACCGCGGGCATGGCCTCGCGCATCAACTTCATCCTCTCGGTGCCCATGCTGATGTGCATGGGCGGCCAGTCGCACGGACTGCCGTTTTAGCGACGCAGCGTCGGGGAAGAGCCCCGCGGGATAAAGCCCCTTTCCCGCGGGGTTCGGGCTACTCGCTTCGCGGGATCACGCCCGGAGGGGCGGCCACACCGTGCTGCGCGAGATACCACTGCTGGAAGGTCACGACGCGCCGCTCATGCTCGGAGTAGCGGCCCGGTCGATAGCGGCGCGAGAGGATGCCGCTCTGATTGTTCTCGGTGATGATCTTGTCCTGGCGGGTGGTGCGATCCCAGCCCCAGATCATGCGCGCCACATCGACCGAGCTCGCGGCAGCGTCGACGAGCCAGCAGAGCTCGACGTCGGTCGCAAGCGTCGAGCGCGGCGTGAACTGAAAGAGCACGGCAAAATCATTGGTCGCCACCAGGTGGGTGAAGGGGCTGAAGGACAGATACATGCGCCCCTGATCCCAGCCTGTGCGCTTGCCCATGAGCTGGGCGGCGGGGCGCCCATCCTCGGTCTCGCTCTCGTAGCCGCCGCGGATGGCGCGTTGCAAGAGCAGGCGCAGGTGCGATGAATGCGGGCCGTCATCGAGGGTGCCGATCGGGCGACCGAGCGCCGCGGCGCGCGCCTCCCAGGCGCGATGCGCCGGCAGGTAGCTCTCGACCGCCTCGCGAGGACCGGAGCTCGGACCGGCGCCAAACGCAATCAGCGCCTCGGGCGGATGCATCGAGCAGAACTCCGGGTGCGAGGGAGCGCAGTGGTAGCACTCGATGAAGTTCTCGACCACCAGCTTCCAGTTGGCGCTCGTCGGGTAACTCTCGGCGTGTGCGATGCGCGCCGTCGCGAAGCCGTGGAAATCGAGCCACGGCGCGAGCTCGCCGAAGGTTGCATCGAAATCGGGCGGCGCATCCTCCGCGAGACACACGAAGATGAAGCCGTGAAACACCCGCACGTGACAGCGATGCAGGCCGTTGTCCTGCTTCGAGAAATCGACGGGCATCAGGCGCGCGGAGCGCAGCTCCCCGTCAAGCCCATAGGACCAGGCGTGATACGGACAGGTGAGGCGGCTGAGGTGGCCGTGCGGCTCGGTGCAGATGAGCGAGCCGCGATGGCGGCAGACGTTGTAGAACGCGTTGATGCGGCCCTCGTCGGCGCGCACGATGATGATCGACTCCGAGCCCAGGCGAAACAGGAAATAGTCGCCTCTGCGCGGCACCCGGTCGATATGACCCGCGATGATCCACTTGCGGGCCACCACGCGCTCGAAATCGGCGGCAAACACCGCATCATCACAGTAGAAGCGCTGCCCGAGCGAGTGGCCGGGAGGGCTGTCGGCGGCGAGCCGCTCGAGCATGCTCGGCAGGGAACGGGCCAGGGAATCGATCGACATGGGATCTCCGTCGGCGGCCTTCAGGCCTTGATGCGCAGGTTCTTCGGGTCGTACATCGGCCTCAAGGAGGCTTGCGCGGGCCAGCGGACGCCGGCGACCTCGATCTCGTAGCGCTCCTCGGCAAGCTCATCGCCCGCGCCGAGAGGCCAGGCGACATACCCCAGGCCGATGGCCGCGCCCAGCGTGTGCCCGTACATCCCGGAGCGGATGAAGCCGACAATCTCCCGACCGCGCCAGATCGGCTCGTTGTGATAGAGGAGGGGCTCGGGCGACTCGAGCTTGAGCTGCAGCAGCCGCTTCGTGACCCCGCGCTCGCGCTGCGCGCGCAGCGCCTCCTGGCCGACGAAGCCCGCTGCCTTGTCGAGCTTGACCGCAAAGCCCAAGCCCGCCTCGAGCGGCGTGTCCTCGTCGGTGATGTCGTGTCCCCAGTGCCGGTACGCCTTCTCGATCCGGAGCGAGTTCAACGCGTGATAGCCGGCATGCACGAGACCGAACGGCGCGCCCGCGGCGATGATCTCGTCGTAGACCCCTTGCATGAACTCGGTCGGGATGTAGAGCTCGAAGCCGAGCTCGCCCACATAGGTGATGCGCGAGGCGCGCACCAGAGCGTATCCCAGCTCGATCAGGCGGCTCGTTCCAAAGGGAAATGCCGCATTCGACAGATCGTCGGGCGTGAGCGACTGCAGCAGCTCGCGTGAGCGCGGCCCCATGATCGAGAGCACCCCCATTCCCGAGGTCACGTTGGTCGCGACGCAGCGTGCGCCGGCGTGCACGTGACGCGTGAGCCAGTTGAAGTCCTTGCTCTCGGTCTCGGCGCCCGAGACGATGAGGTAGGCCGATTCGGACAGACGCGTGACGGTCAGGTCGGCCTCGATGCCGCCCCGCTCATTGAGCCACTGCGTGTACACGATGCGTCCCGGGTCCACATCGACCTCGTTCGCGCAGATGCGATTCAAGACGCGCAGCGCATCGATGCCCTCCAGGCGAAACTTGGCGAAGGAGGACTGATCGAACAGACCCACCGCCTCGCGCACCGCGCGGTGCTCACGGGCACATCGCTCGAACCAGTTCTGCCGCCCGTAGCTGTACTCGTAGCGCGGTGTGGTGCCGGGCGCGCCATACCAGTTCGCTCGCTCCCAGCCGAAGGCCTCGCCGAAGCAGGCGCCCGCGGCGGCGAGTCGATCGTGCAGCGTGGACTTGCGCGCACCGCGCGCCGTCTCGTATTGACGATAGGGCCAGTGCGTGGCGTACAGGAGCCCGAGGCTCTCCTGCACGCGCGCCTCGAGGTACTTGCGGTTTCTCTGGAAAGGCAGGGCGCGCCGGACGTCGACCTCCCACAGGTCGATCGGCGGGTGGCCGGCCTGCATCCACTCGCTGATGACCTTGCCGATGCCACCCGCCGACTGCAGCCCGATCGAGTTCAAGCCCGCCGCGACGAACAATCGCTCGAGCTCGCTCGACTCTCCGAGGTGATAGCGCACATCGGGCGTGAAGCTCTCGGGACCGCAGAAGAATTTCTGGATGCCGGCCTGCTCGAGGGCGGGTATGCGACGCATCGCATCGAGGAGCACCGGCTCGAAGTGCGCGAAGTCGCCGGCAATCTCGCCGAAGGCGAAGTCCTCGGGAATGCCCTGCGTTCCCCAGGGACGGGCATGCGGCTCGAAAGCGCCCACCAGGAGCTTGCCCGCATCGTATTTGAAATAGCTGCAATGATCGTAGTCGCGCAGCACCGGCAGATTGGGATCGAGCCCCGGCACGTTCTGGAAGAGCACGTAATAGTGCTCACAGGCCTGCAGGGGCACGCTGACGCCGATGCTTGCGGCGAGCTCGCGCGACCAGAGCCCGGCACAGAGCACGACGTAGTCCGCCTCGATGCGTCCGTGCGCAGTCTCGACGCCGCTGACGCGACGCCCATCGTTCGAGATCGCGGTCACTTTGACGTCCTGGAAGATCTGCGCGCCGCGGCTGCGCGCGCCCTTGGCGAGCGCGTGGGTGATATCGACCGCGTTCCCGTAGCCGTCGCTCGGTATGTGAATGCCGCCGATGACATCCTCGAGGTTCGCGAGCGGGTAGAGCGCGCCGATCTCCTTGCGACTCACCACATCGACCTGAAGACCGAACACCTTCGCCATCGAGGCGTTGCGCTCGAGCTCCTCCATGCGACCCGCCGTACTCGCCAGCGAGATCGAGCCGCACTGCCGATAGCCCGTCGCCTGGCCGGTCTCGGCCTCGAGGCCGCGATACAGCTCGCTCGTATAGCGGGCGAGCCGCGTCATGTTGATGCTCTGGCGCAGCTGACCGATGAGCCCGGCCGCGTGCCAGGTCGTGCCGCTCGTCAGCTGCTTGCGCTCGAGGAGCACGACCTCGTTCCATCCGAGCTTGGTCAGATGGTAGGCAATCGAGCAGCCGATGACGCCGCCGCCGACAATCACGACCCGCGCCCGGCGCGGTAAGGAGGGCGCCACGGCTAGCCCTTCATCCGCGCGTTCTCGGGATCGAACGGCGGGGCAGCGAGCACGCGCGCGTGGCGGCTCTCGCCCTGCAGGAGCACATCGACGGTGCTGCCCGGAGCGGCGAAGCGCTGCTCGACGGCCGCAAAGGCGAGACTCTTCTTCACCCGGTGCCCGTAGGCGCCCGAGGTGATGAGGCCGATCGACCGGCCGCCCGCGAGCACGGGCTCGGCGCCCCGCGGATCGACATCGCCCGCCTCGACCTCGAGCTGCACGATGCGAAAGGGGCGCGGCGGTGCGGCGAGGGTCGCAGCCCGGCCGACGAAATCCTCCTTGCTGCGCGCGAAGAAGCGCTCCATGTCCGCCTCGATGAGCGTGAGCTCGTTGGTGAGCTCCGAGCCCCAGGCCTTGTAGCCCTTCTCGAGCCGCATGCTGTTGACGGCATAGAGTCCGTAATGCGCAAGGCCGAACGCGGCGCCTTCGCGCACCAGCGCCTCATAGAGCGGCACCATCGCGCCGAGCGGCGGGTGCAGCTCATAGCCGAGCTCGCCCACATAGGAGACACGCAGCACGCGCGTCCGATGCCCGGCCAGAGCGATCTCTTTGCCCGTGAGCCAGGGGAAGGAGGGGGTATCGAGCGGCGCGTCGGTGAGCTTGGCGAGGAGCTCGCGCGAGCGCGGACCCGAGAGCACGAGCACGCCGCGCTCCTGCGTCACGTTCGCGATGCGCACATCCTCGCCCGGACGAATGCTCTGCATGAGCAGGTCCCGGTCGCGCAGCTCCGCGGCGGCGGCGGATAGCGCATAGAAGCGCTGCTCGGTGAGACGGGTCACGGTCATCTCTCCCAGGATCCGTCCCTGCGGGGAGAGCATGTGCACGAGAGCGATGCCGCCCAAGCGCCGTGGCATGCGATTCGCGCACACCCTGTTCAAGAATGGCTCCGCATCGGCCCCCTCGATGTCGAACTTCGCAAAACCCGTGAGGTCGAGGAGCCCGACGCGCTGGTGTACGGCCTCGACCTCATCGCGCACCACCTCGAACACGTTGTTGCGCCGATAGCTGTACTGCTCGGTGCGCCCGTCGAGGGAGAACCAGCGCGGGCGCTCCCAGCCGAAGGTCTCGGTGTACACGGCGCCGCGCTCCTTGAGCTGCTCATGGAGCGGACTCATCTTGCGGGGCCGTCCGTCGGGCTCCTCCTCGTTGGGACCGCGCGTGGTGAAGGTCATGCGGTAGTCGAGAAACACCTTGTCATGCACGTAGGAGCGATCGGCGAACGGGCCGAAGCGGCGCGGATCGAACTCGGTCATGTTGATCTCGGCATCCCCGTGCACCATCCACTGCGCGAGGTACTTGCCGCAGCCCCCGCCCTGCGCGATGCCGAAGGAGGTGCCGCAGCACATCCAGTAATTGCGCAGGCCCGCGGCGGGCCCGAGCAGCGGGGCGCCGTCGGGCGTATGCGGAATCGCGCCGTTGATCACGCGCCGGATGCCGACCTCGCCGAAGATCGGCATGCGCTCGATGGCGCGCTCGAGCCAGGGTGCGATGCGCTCGAGATCATCGGCGAAGAGCTCGTTCGTCGACTCCCACTCGGGCGAGCCCTTGGGCGCCCAGGCCTCCGTGAGGCCGACATTCTCGTAGATGCCCATGAGCCCGGACTTCTGCTCCTGGCGCAAGTACCCGGAAGCGCGCGAGTCGCGCAGCACCGGGATCTCCTCGCTGCGCTCCTGGAACGCCTGGATGGGGTGGGTGATGACGTAGTGATGCTGCATGTTGCAGATCGGGGCGTCCGCCTGGACCATGGCGGCCACCTCACGCGCATAACAGCCGGCGGCGTTGACGACGTGCTCGGCCCGGATGGGACCGTGTTCCGTCATCACCTGCCATTCGCTGCTCGGCAGCTGCTCGACCGCGAGCACTCGACAGCGCTTGAGGATCGTCGCGCCCAGATCGCGCGCGGCCTTGGCGAGCGCATTGCAAATGCCGGCGGGGTCGCCGTGCCCGTCGTCGCGCGTCCAGGCAGCGGCCAGCACCCCTTCGGTATTCATGAAGGGATTGAGGCGGCGGATCTCATCGAGCCCGACGATCTCCATGCTGAAGCCGATGGCGCGGGAGAAGCCGAGCACGTACTGGAGCCACGCGAGCTCGGTCGGATTGTTGGCGAGGCGCAGCCCCCCTGAGGGGTGCCAGCTCGTGTATTGCCCGGTCAGCGCCTCGAGCCGCGGATAGAGCGCATTGCTGTAGGCGTGGATCTTGGCCAGGTTGTAGCTGCCCGTGATGCTCGGGCACTGCCCCGCGGCATGCCACGTCGAGCCCGACGTGAGCTCGTCCTTCTCGACGAGCACGCAGTCGGTCCAACCCTCGAGGGCCAGATGGTAGAGCAGGCTCGCACCCATCATCCCGCCGCCGATGACGACGGTTCGCGCGTGTTGTTTCATTGATCCAATGATGAATTTGGAGGTCGGGGTGCCTTTGGGCACAATAAATTAGACCCTGGGGGGCCACAACCGAGTAATTTACTCCCTTTGACCTCAAAAAATTTCTCAACGCCCTCATGAGCCTCGCGCGACCCATCGTCGGCCTGCCGCCCCTCACGTGGCTGCGCGCCTTCGAGGCCGCCGCTCGCACCTCGAGCTTCTCGGCCGCGGCGATCGAGCTGAATCTCACCTCGGGCGCGATCAGCTATCAGATCCGCGCGCTCGAGGCGCAGCTCGGCTTCGCCCTGTTCGAGCGGCTGCCGCGGGGGGTGCGCCTGACCCCGATGGGCGTCGCCTACCTGCCGCCGGTGCGCAAGGCATTCGAGGAGATCGCCGATTCGACGGTGGGCCTGTTCGGCGGTCCCGAGCGCGGCCAGGTGACGGTGCACGCGCCGGTCTCGCTCGCCTCGCTCTGGCTCGCGCCGCGGCTGCCCGACTTTCTTGCGCGCTTTCCCGGCATCGGTGTGCGCCTCTGCTCGGTGATCTGGGACAACCCGGTACCGGATGAGGCGACCGATCTCGAGATTCGCTACGGGAGCGGTCCGTGGCGCGGCTATCGCGCCGTGCGGCTCCTGAATCAAAGCACCCTCGCGGTGGGAGCACCGCACCTCGTCGCGGCGCTCGATCCGCAGGATGCGCCCGAGGCCGTGGCGCGCCAGCTGATCCACATCATGGGACACGAGAATCACTGGCTGAAGGTGCGCCAGGCGCTCGGCGCGGCCGATCCCGGCTCGATTCGCGGTCCGACGGTCGACACCACGCTCGCCGCGCTCGAGCTCGCGGCGGCAGGGGCCGGCTACGCGCTCGCGCATCCGCTGCACGTGGCGCCCTATCTCAAGAGTGGCCGGCTGGTGAAGGCACTCGGGGGGAGTTTTGCGGATAGCTACTGCTACTACGTGGTGGCACCGGAGCGGCCGCAACGCACGCGTCGCGAGGTGCAGCTGTTTCAGGACTGGCTCGTCGAGCTCGCGGCAGCGGAGGAGAAAAGCGGCGGCGGCGGGTCCGATCCGCAACGCGCGGAACTCGGGTGAGCGCAGCGGCGGGGGGCGGGGCGCTGCGCCGCGCAGCGGGGCGTGGCACGGCGCGGCGCGGCGGAAGCTATGCGCGCGAGGCGCCGCCGAGCGGCGGCGGCGCGGGCGCATCACCCTTCGCATGCAGGGCCATCGAGATGAGCGCGATGCCGCCAAAGAGCATGTTGATGCCCACGAGGAGTCCGATCGCCCAGAGCGCGGTTCCGGGAAGGCCCGCGATGATGATGCCGGCGAGGATCAGATCGACGATCCCGGAGAACAGGAGAACACCCCACCGGGCTGAGAAACCGCGGCTATGGCTCAAGGCCAGCATGATCGAGGCGATGCCTTCGAAGGCGAGGAACACCGTGAGGACCACCGTCAGCGAGAAGGCGCCCGAGAGCGGATGGAGCAGGAGCACGATGCCCGCGGCGATGCCGATGATCGCTGAGAACAGCGACCAGCCCCACCCGGGAGTGCGGTGCATGCGCACCGTCGTGACGAGACCGACGACGCCGCTGATGAGGAGCAGCCAGCCGACGAAGATCGCCACCGCAAACGTTGCGATCCAAGGCATCATAATGGCGCCCACCCCGAGCAGGGTGAGGATGATGCCCTCGGCGAGAAAGAGCCCCCAGTGATCATGCAGGGACGCGGCGATGGCCGCCTCGACGGGATTCGTTGCCACGGTCCACCACCTTGCAACGTGAGAGGTTCAGCTAGCGGACGGAAGCATACCGCATATCTTCGTCGAGGGATTCAGGTTGAGCGCGATGAGCGCGCTTCGGGAGCAGGAGCGGCTCGACGGCTACCGTGGTCAGCCCGGTGCGCCGATCGAGTCCGATGCGCCGTGCGGTTCCCGGTGAAAGGTCGACGATGCGACCGCGCACGTACGGTCCCCGATCGCGGATGGTCACGAGCGCACTCATCCCCGTGCTGAGATTCGTCACCCGCGCGACGGTGCCGAGCGGGAGCGTCATCGAGGCGGCGTTGTTGCCGTCGAGACGCATCGGCGTGCCGTCGGCCATCTTGCGGCCCCCGAAGCGGTTGGCATAGAAGGAGGCCACGCCGAGACGGGTCTCACCCGAGAGGTCGAGGTCTCGCTCCGAGAAGACGATGCGCTCCCCTTGGGCAGTCGAGGTGACCGCCGCATGAGCAGGGCTCGCGATAAAAGCGGCGCTCGCGACGATGCAAAGCAGAATTGCGACCGCTGCAACTACGGTGCATGGGAGCCCCGCGGTCGTTCTATTTCTGTTGTCCGATGTCATGTTGTTCTCCTATGTCATTGAATTTGTTTGCAGCTTGCGGGGGGTTGCGTTGCGTTTCATATCGGCGGGGCGCCGCCGGGGCGGGTGGGCGGGGAGGTGCGAAGCGCGTGAGAGCGGCGCCGCTTGACGCGTGAGCAGGGGTCGGGACGGTGAGCGGGCAGGGCGGCGTCAGGGAGGCCGGACAATCGTCCGCGGGCGCGCCGCTCGATCTAGAATCGGCCTGTGCTCGATGTCTTACGCCATTGAAACTGTAGGAAATGTCTGACGTCTGCGCGGTCGGACGTGCCACGCTTTGTGCGCTGGGGCTTGCATGGGCCGCGGCCCGGGCGGACTGCGGCGTGCCTGAGCCGAGCCCGCAGCAGGAGCTGGGCGGGCTCTATGCCGCAGTCGAGCAGCAATCGCTCTTTGCGGATGACAAGGTGTTCGCCGATGCGCTGCCGCGTGAAGACCCCGCACACATCGTCCGCGCGTACGAGGCCGAGCAGCCGGCCACGCGCGAGGAGCTCGCGGCGTTCGTGCAGGCCCACTTCACGCTTCCCTCACCCGGACCGGCGACCCCGGAGGGGGGTGCGCAGGGGCGACGTGGGCCGCTGGAACCGCTGCTCGCGCACATCGATCGGCTCTGGCCGTTGCTCACGCGCCGCACCCCGGTCGCGCCGCGCTTTTCATCGCTCATCGCCGTACCGGCGCCCTATGTGGTTCCGGGGGGACGCTTTCGCGAGCTTTACTACTGGGATTCCTATTTCACGATGCTCGGTCTCGCCGCCAGCGGCCGACAGGACCTCATCGCATCGATGGTGGATGACTTCGCCCACCTCATCGATCGCTACGGTCACGTGCCGAACGGCACGCGGACGTACTATCTCAGTCGATCGCAGCCGCCGTTCTTCTTCGCGATGGTCGCGCTCACGCGGCCCGACGATCCACCCGCGGCGGATGCGCGCTACCTGAAGGAGCTGCGCGCCGAGCATGCGTACTGGATGCGCGGCGCAGGGCGGCTCCATGCGGGCGAGGCCAACGCGCACGTGGTGAGTCCGGCGCGGGGCGTTACGCTCAATCGCTACTGGGACGAGTGCGATCTGCCGCGCGATGAGTCCTATCGAGCCGATGTCGAGCTCGCCGGTGCACATCCGCGCACCGGTCTGTACCGTGAGCTGCGGGCCGCCGCGGAGAGCGGCTGGGATTTCAGCTCGCGCTGGTTCGCCGATGGCGCCTCTCGCGCCACCCTCGAGACGACGGAGCTCGCCCCCGTCGATTTGAATGCGCTCCTTTATGGTCTCGAGCAGGCGATCGGCGCCGGATGCGAGAGGCGCGGCGCACGCGCCTGCGCGCATGAGTTCGCCCGGCGTGCTGCCGCTCGTCGAGCGGCCCTCGATCGTTACCTCTGGGATGCGCCACGCGGCCGCTATCTCGATGCGTACTGGCGCTCAGGTGCGCACAGTGCGCGCACGTCGGCCGCCATGCTCTATCCGCTGTTCGTGCGAGCCGCGAGCGCAGCGCAAGCGCAGGGCGTGGCGCGTGCGGTGGCGAGCGAGCTGCTCGCGCCTGGCGGACTCGTCACGACGCCGCGCAATACCGGCGAGCAGTGGGATGCGCCCCAAGGCTGGGCGCCGCTGCAATGGCTCGCGATCGAGGGGCTGAGAGCCTATGGAGAGAATGCGCTCGCGATGGATATCGCGTGCCGCTGGATGCGCTCCGTGGCGCGGCACTACGAGCGCAGCGGCGCACTCGTCGAGAAGTACGATGTCGAGCACCCGGGCGTGGGCGGCGGCGGCGGCGAATATGCCCTGCAGGTCGGGTTCGGCTGGACCAATGGGGTAATGCGCTCGCTCGTAGTTCTCTACCCCGAGGAAGCCGTACACTGCGCGCCGGGTATGGGGCAATGAAATCGACCGGCGAGGCAAAGAAGCACATGGCGCGAGGCATCGGCAGTGGATTCGGTATTCAGGATTTGCCGCGCATCGCGTGCGGCCGCGGATCCTATCTGTATGACGAGAGCGGCAAGCGTTACCTCGATGGCTCGGGCGGCCCCGCCGTCTTTTGCCTGGGTCACGCGCATCCGGAGGTGAACGCGGCCGTTGCGCGGCAGATGAACTCGGTCGCGTACGGCTATCGCTATCTCTTCACGAGCGATGCGCTCGAGGGCCTCACGGCAAAGCTCCTGAAGCTCACGGGCGGAGGCTTCAAGGACATCGTCTACGGAGGCGATGGGTCGGAGGCGGTCGAGTCCGCGCTCAAGATCGCCCTCCAGCACTATGCCGCGCGCGGCCTCATGCAAAAGCGGCACTTCATCGCACGCGAGCGTTCCTGGCACGGCGATACGCTCGGCGCGCTCTCGGTGTCGGGATTCCTTGCACGGCGGCGCGCGTTCGAGGGGAGCCTCCTCGACGTCACCTTCGTGTCCGCCGCCAATACATACCGCCCTCCGCCGGGGTGCGATGCGTCCTCGCTCGTCGAGCATCTGACGGGGGAGCTCGAGCGCGCGATCCTGCGCACCGGACCCGAGCGCGTCGCCGCCTTCATCTTCGAGCCGATCGTCGGCGCGGCGGGCGGGGTCGTGCCGGCTCCGCCCGGCTATGCACGGTCGATGCAGGCCGTGTGCCGCAAGTACGACGTCCTGATGATTGCGGACGAGGTGATGTGCGGCGCGGGGCGCAGCGGCACTTGGTGCGCACTCGAGCACGACGGCATCGCACCCGACCTCCTCGCCGTCGCGAAGGGCCTCGCCGGCGGCTACATTCCCCTGGGCGCGACGCTCATCGCCCCGCACGTGGCCGAGCCCATACTGAGCGAGCACAAGACCTACATGACGGGTCACACGTTCTCCGGGCATACCGCGGCGTGCGCCGCCGCTCTGGCGGTTCAAGAGATCATCGAGCGTGACCGGCTGATCGAGCGAGTGCGCCTCACCGGGCAGAGCTTCCAGAGTGCCTTGCGCCAGGCGCTCGGACGGTTCGAGGAGGTGGGCGATGTGCGGGGACGCGGCTTCTTCGTAGGGGTCGAGCTGGTGCAGAACCGCAAGACCCGTGCGCCATTTCCGGCCGATCGTGGCCTGAGTCATGACATCGGGCAGCGCACCTTCGCCGACGGACTCATTTGCTATCCATGCACCGGCAACGTGGATGGCATTTCAGGCGACACACTCATTCTCGCGCCTCCCTACAATGCCTCCGATGCAGAGCTCGAGGAGATCATTGTCCGGCTGGGCCGCGCCATCGGGGGGGCGCTTGGCGCATGAATGAGATCAAGACGGGGGAGCACGACGTGCTCCACATCTTGAGTCCGGACTCGCTTCTGGGCGCGCTCGTGTACCTCGCCGTGTTCGTCCTGTTCGCGGTCGTGGTGTCGAGCCTCCTCAGACGCGCGGTGAATGCATCGATGATCCGCAAGGGTCACATCGACCGCACCACCATCAGCTTCCTGCAGCAGTTCGGCAGCGCGCTTACCTGGGTCATCGTGCTCATCCTCTATGCGCACCTGATCCCGGTGCTGCGCTCGATGGGATCGGCGCTCCTGACCGGAGTGAGCATTGCCTCGGTGGTGATCGGGCTTGCGCTGCAGAGCACGCTCGGCAATCTGGTCGCCGGCATCGCGATCACGATCTACAAGCCATTTCGCCTCGGTGACACGCTACAGGTGGCCGCGCCCACCGGCCCCGAGATCGGCGTGGTCGAGTCCATCTCGCTCGGCTACACCACGCTGCGCGCGCCGACCGGTCATCTGATCGTGCTGCCGAATGCGCTCGCCGCCAGCTCGACTCTGCTCAATCTCAGCCCCGGCTTCGCGCCCTTTCCACTGACGATCACGATGCGCCTTGCGCGAGAGGTCGATGTCGAAGCGGCACGCCGGCTCGCTCTCGCGGTCGCGGGCGAGTCCAAAGAGGCGAAGTCCGTTCTCGGGTGCTATCTCACCAAAGTCGAGGCGAGCGCGGTGACGCTGGAGCTGCGGCTCACTGCGCAGGATCTCGCGAGCCGCGATGCGCTACGATCGAAGCTGCTCGCAGAGCTGGCGACGCGCTTTGCGACCGCTCGTCTCGGCGTGAGCGGCACCGAGCTGCCGAGCTTCGCTTGAGGCCCTCAGGAGGCGACCCAATGAAGACGATCGTGAGCGTTCTTTCACTGGCGTGGTTGATCTCGGGTTGTGTAACGGCCACCACGGCTCCCACGGACGACAGCGCAGGAGGCGGCAACAGCGATAAGCGCACCAACCTGTGCAACGACGCGACGCCGCCGCCCTGCAATCCGCCCAAGGATTAGCACGCCGAACGCACCGCGAGCTGCGCGGCCGTCAGATCCTCGAGCGCCGCCCCCACGCTCTTGAAGAGCGTGATGCTGTCCGGCGCGGAGCGCCGAAAGCGCCCGGAGCCGATCTCGGCGAGCTCCGCGCGGATGGCCCCCGCATCGAGCACGCCGCGCTGCATCGCACCGATCAGCTCACCGGCCTCCGCCAGCGCCCCCTCGCGCGTGTCCACATAGATCTCGGCGCGCGCGAGCGCGGCATCGTCGGCTTCGCACATCTGCGGGGTGAACGCGCCGACCAGATCGAGGTGCTGCCCGGGCCGCAACCAGCCGCCGAGCACCAGCGGGGCGTGTGACAGGGTCGCACAGCTGATGAGGTCCGCCCAGCGCACCGCGCTCTCGAGGTCCTCCACCGCCTCGATGCGCAAGCCCGAGGGCGCGAGGCGGGCGGCGAGCGACCGGGCGCGCTCCGGGCGCCGTCCCCAGATGCGCACCTCGCGCAGCGGCCGCACGCAGGCGTGGCTCTCGATCAGGTGCGGCGCCAGCCGCCCGGTGCCGACCATGAGCATGCGCGACGCCTCGGGGTGAGCCAGCTGGCGTGCTGCCAGAGCCGAGGCCGCGGCGGTGCGCCGCGCCGTGAGCTCACCTCCATCGAGCAGCGCCAGCGGACGCCCGTCGGTGGCATCGATCAACAAATAAGTCGCGGCGACCGCCGGCAGCCCCCGGGCCGCGTTGTCGGGAAATACCGTGACAATCTTGATTCCGCACACGCGTGCATTCCAGGCCGGCATCACGAGCAGGGTGCCGCCCGGTGCGTTCGATTGTGGCCGATCGAGCGCGTACTGCTGGCGCGCCGGCGCCCTGTGCGGTGCGCGAAATGCCGCCTCCAGCGCATCGATGAGCGCGGGCCGTTGGAGACGCTGGGCGATTGCGGTGGCGTCGAGCTCGAGCATGAGAATATCCCCACCGCACGCAGCGGCCATCAGATGACGTTGAATTCGCGCAGCGGGCGCTGCTCCAGATATCTCGCGTAGGAAAGCGGGCTCACATCGAGCGAGCGGTAGGCGCCGTAGTGGATAAGCTCCGCGAGCGCGCGGCCCACCGCCGGTGCCTGCTGGATACCATGGCCGGTGAAACCGGTCGCGAGCAGCAATTGCGGCACGTGGGGCACCGGACCGAGGAATGCATTCTGATCGAAGACGTTGTAGTCGTAATGACCTGCCCAGGCCGAGGCGAGACGGATGGCCTCGAACGCCGGCACGCGCTGGGCGAGCAGCGGCCAGTAGCGGCGCTCGAACTCGCCGAGATCCACCTCGAAATCGTCCGCGGCCACATCGGGATCCGGCTCGGAAGGCAAGCCGCATAAGAACCGGTCGTGATCGGGTCGAAACCAAAGGCCACAGGGATCGATCACGAGCGGGCAGGGCGCAATCGCCTCGGCGCAGGTGAACACGAACACGGTCCGCTTTCTCGCCACCACCGGCAGATCAACGCCCGCGGTGCGGGCGAGCTCTCGCGCCTGGGTGCCCGCCGCGAGCACGGCGAAAGCGCACCGGATCTCGCCGGCCTGCTCGAGCCGCGCCTGCATATGCGTCGCACCGTGCGGCTCGAACGCGAGCACGCGGTCGCGCATGAAGCGAGCGCCATGCGCTTGGGCGGCGGCGCGCAACCCGCCGAGCAGCGCGTGCCCGTCGAACCAGCCTTCACCGTGCTCGCTGTCGCAGCCGGCGGCGAGATCGCTCACCTCGAGCCAGGGATAGCGCGCCGCAAGGGCGGCGCGATCCCGCAGCCTCACCGCGACCCCCGCCTCACGCTGGATCTGAGCCTGCCGCTCGAGCACCGCGGCCCCGGCCGCAGTCGCGAGGAACAGGTAGCTCGACTCAACCAAACCCACCTCCGTGCCGATGCCACCCGCTTCGGGGGCCTGTCGAGCGGCCCGCAGGAACTCCATGCCGTAGGCGGAGAGCGCGATGTTGATGGGCGTCGAGAACTGCTGACGAACGGAGCTCGCCGAACGGGAGCTGGCCGCGTTGCGATAGCTCGGATCGGGCTCGATGACGCGGACGGATCCCGAAAATCCGAGACGAGCTTTGAGGAAGTAGGCGCACGCCGACCCCATGACGCCACCGCCGGCGATGAGGACATCGACCTCCTGCTTCACGCGCGCTCCCCTCTGGGCTTGCACAAGGATACCGGCAGAGTCGTGCACGGGTGTAGTCCCTGGCTCGACTTTGGGTCGAGCCAGGCAACATTCGAGGCGGGCGCTCCGGGCGCTTGAGTGCTTAGAGTCGAACCCGCGCGCTCTTCGGATCGTACAGCGGGGTCAATGAGGCGCGGGCGCCGACGCGGCCGAAAGGGAGCTCGATCTCGAAGCGGCCCGTCGCGATGAACGCCTCGCTCACGCCCGATGAGTGCGCGACGTAGCCCAAGCCCACGGCCGCGCCCAGGTGATGTCCGTACATGCCGGAGGTTATGAAACCGACGCGCTCACCCTCGCGATAGATCGGCTCGTTGTGATAGAGCAGCGGCGCGGAGTCCTCGAGCAGGAACTGCACGAGTCTGCGCCGCGGGAGCCCGCCCTGACGTGCCTCGAGCAGCGCCTCGCGACCGATGAACCCTTCCTCTTTGCGCCAGTCGCACGTGAAGGCAAGTCCCGCCTCCAGCGGGGTATCGGACGGGCCGATGTCGTGCGGCCAGTCCCGGTAGGCCTTTTCCATGCGCAACGAGTTCAGCGTGTGATAGCCGCAGTGCTTGAGCCCATGGGCGGCGCCGGCGGCCACGATGGCATCGTAAACAGGCAGGGCGAAGGACGTGGGGACATAGAGCTCGAAGCCGAGCTCGCCCATGAACGTGAGCCTCAAGGCAAGAGCCGTTTGATAGCCGATGCGCACCTCGCGGCAGGTACCGAAGGCAAATCCCTCGTTCGAGAAGTCATCGCTCGAGAGCGATTGGAGCAATGCGCGCGAGCCCGGGCCCTGAATGTTGAGCATCGCGTAGGCATCGGACACATCACAAATCGTGCAGCGGGCCTGCTCGGGGATGTGATCGCGAATCCACGACTCGACATGGGTGAGCGTGAAGGCGGCGGTCACCACCAGGAAGCGATCGGTAGCGAGCCGGGTCACGGTGAGATCCGCCTCGATGCCGCCGGCCGAGTTTAAAAATTGGGTATACACACACCGTCCGACCGGCACATCCATCTGCGCCGTCGCGATGTGGTTCAACACGCGGGCGGCATCGCGGCCCTGCACCAGGAGCTTGCCGAAAGAGGATTGCTCGAACAGGCCCACCCGCTCGCGCACCGCCGCATGCTCCTCGGCATTGTTCTGGAACCAGTTCTGCCGTCCCCAGGAGTAACGATATTCGGGCGCTTGCCCGGGATGCGCATACCAGTTCGGTCTTTCCCAGCCGGCCGACTCGCCAAAACAGGCCCCGGCGGCCGCCACCCGATCATGCAGGATGCTCTTCTTCACGCCGCGAGCAGTTTGCGCCTGACGAAACGGCCAGTGGTCCTGATAACCGATCCCCAAAGTCTCGACGGTGCGGTCGGCAAGATAGCGATCGTTGTCCTGCCAGCGATGCATGCGGCGCAGATTCACCGACCATACGTCCATCGGCGGACGTCCTTCGAGGATCCAGTGAGACATCACCTGCCCGACCCCTCCACTGGAGAGAATGCCAAGTGAGTTGAAGCCCGCCGCCACGAAGAAATTCTTGAGATTCGGCGCCTCACCCATCAGGTAGTTGTGATCGGGCGTGAAGGATTCCGGGCCGCAGAACAGCAGACGGATACCCTTCTCGAGCAGCACCGGCACCCGCTGCATGGCCTTCTCGATGTAGGGGGCCATGCGATCCCAGTCCGGGGGGATCTCGCCGAAGGTGAAATCCGCGGGCACACCCCCGAGGCTCCACGGCTTGGCCTGCGGCTCGAACAGGCCGACCATCACCTTGCCGGCTTCCTCGCGAATGTAGGCGCAGTTTTGCGGGTCGCGCAGGATCGGCAGACGCGGATGCACTCCCGCGATCGGCTCGGAGATGAGGTAGTAGTGTTCGGCGGCTTGCAAGGGCACGTTCACGCCGGCCAGTCGGCCCACCGCGCGGGCCCACATCCCGGCACAGTTGACCACGACTTCCGCGCGCACCTTGCCGCGCGCCGTTTCGACCCCCGTGACCCGCTCCCGCTCGAGGGTGATGCCCGTGACGGGCACATTCTCGATGATGCGCGCGCCACCCTGCCGTGCGCCTTTCGCGAGCGCTCGGGTCACGTCGGCCGGGTTGATGCGCCCATCGCGCGGGAAATAAAACGCAGCTTCGAGGTCCTCGACCTGCGCGAGCGGCCAGTGCCGTTTCACCTCCGCGGGGCCGATCTCATACGCCTCGACGCCGAACGAGGTGGCCATCAGCAGCCCACGGCGCATCTCCTCGGCCTTGTCCGCGCTCTTTGCAAGCTGAATGGACCCACAGTCGATGAAGCCCGTGGCTTGACCGGTGGCCGCCTCGAGACCGCGATAGAGCTCCTGCGAGTACTGCGCGAGCCGGGTCTGCGCCTCGGTGTCGCGCAGCGAAGTGAGCAGGCCCGCCGCGTGCCAGGTCGTGCCCGAGGTGAGCTGAGCACGCTCGAGCAGCAGCACGTCACCGCAGCCGAGCTTCGTGAGGTGATAGGCGATCGAGCAACCGATCACGCCGCCCCCGATGATGACGATGCGCGCCTGGTCGGGCAGCGTCTGGGAAGCGCTCATCGAAGTACTCATGGAGGCGTCTCCTCGGCGGGCCGATAGCCGCCGCGTCCGGCGCGCATCACGACCCGGCTGGCGAGTCCGTAGCTCAGAGCCGCGGTCAGTGCGGCCGGCAGCGAGGCCGTCAAGTAAGGATAGGCTGCGCTCGAGGCGTAGGTGATGGGATTCAAGAGCGTGACATACACCAGGCAGCCCGCGGTCAGCGCGAGCAGGGCGGCCCAGTTGATGCCCATCCAGTAGTAATAAGGTTGCCTCGCACCCGACGCGTAGAGCGCCCTGATGTCGATGCGCCGGCGGCGCAGAAAGAAATAGTCGGCGATCTGAATGCCGCAAAGCGGCGCGAAGGCCACGCCGATGAGGGCGAGAAAGCTCGAAAACTTCGCGAAGAACAGCTCCGGAATGAGGACACCGACGGCCGCGACCGGCGTGAGCGTGATGAGGAGCAGCGCGCTCCAGGAGCGACGCTCGAGGGCGCGAAAGTTGCGCAGGCCGACCGCTGAGGCGTAGACGCCCGCAATCGTGGTGCCGAAATTCGCGGCGGTGACGAACGCGAGCGACACGATCGCATAGGCGGGCCCCCCCACGGTGCGCAGCCACTGCGCGGGATCGGAGGTCTTGAGCACCAGCACGCCGGCCAGGCCGATCAAGCTCAACAGCGGCACGGGGGCACCCATGCCGAGCAGCACCGGCAATACCACCGTGCGCGCATCGGGCGCCATGCGGATCATGGCCCCGATGTAGGGCCACCAGGAGAGCGTCGAGACAATGCCGAGCTCAAAGCCGGTGGTGTAGTTCCAGAGGGGCTTCGGCGCGGCCAGCGCGGGCACCGCGCTCATGAGCTCAGGCCAACGTCGCGATACGAGCAGATACAGCATCCACAGGCCGACGAACACGTGCACAAAAAGGATGTTCGAGACCATCGATACGCCGCGCGCACCTCGGCGCAGCGCGAGAAATATGATGGCGCAGGCAGTCAGGGTCAACAATGGAACGAGGAGCGTGCTGTGAGCGCCTGCTCCAAGGAGGCCGAGCGCGAGGGCGAGCTGCACGGCGGACTTCGCGAAAAAAATGATCAAGAGCGAGTTCCAGCCGATGATCGAGACGGCCTGCAGCGCCCCCGGCACCACCCAGCCTCGTGATCCAAACTGGGGCTTGCTCGAGGCGATCGAGTCGATGCCGAAGCGGATGCAGGCGGGGCCTGCCGCGAGCAGCACGAGCAGCATGCCCACGAGGCAGCCTGCGGTCAGAGCAAGACCGCCACGGATGAATCCCAGATAGCCACCGACCGACTCGCCGATGAGATAGCACCAGGTGGCTGCGGTGGTCGTCACGAGCGTGAGCGAGAGGCGCGCCGCGCCCCACGAGCGCTCGGGCGGCAGGAGCGGCCAGGAGCTCTCATCGGCGACGGCTACGGCGAGCGGAGTGGCGGCCGGAGCGGCGTCGGGGGCGGCATCGGGGGCGGCGGCGGCGCGCGTCATGTGTTCCAGCCAATCACGAGCAAGAGCACAGGCACGATCAGCCCGAGGAGAATGATCCATATCCAGGAGCGCGAATCGAAGTCCTCGCGAGGGGCGGTGCGCTCGAGGATCGAGATCCGAGTCTCGAGCTCTGGCGGCAATGCAGGGTCAGTCTGCAGCGCGGGATCGATCGTCCGGGAGGAGGGTGGCTCGCTCAACGATTTGATCCGGGGTACGCCTCCGCGTCGGCGTAGGGAAACCACCAGAAATCGTGCGCCTGGGCCGCACGGTCAATCATCACGAGCTTCGTGTGGCGAAAACTGTCGAGCCCCTCGGCGCCGAGCTGACGACCCATGCCGGACTGCTTGCGTCCCCCGAACGGACCGGCATCATTGTCGAGCAGAGGGGCATTCACCCAGACCATTCCCGCCTCGAGCTCCTCCACGGCGCGCATCGATTCATCAAGCTGGGTGGTGTAGATCGTCGCCCCAAGCGCGTAGCGGGAGCGATTCGCCAAGGCGATGGCCTCCTCGAAGCTGCGCACCTTGCATACAGGCGCCACGGGCCCGAAGGTCTCATCGTTCATGATGGCGGCATCGGCGGGGACTTCTCCGAGCACCGTGGGCTCGACAAACCAGCCCTTCTTGAGATGGGCCGGCCGTCCGCCCCCCGCAACGAGGCGGCCCCCATCGCGCACCCCGCCTTCGAGCACGCGCTCATAGCGGGCGAGCTCGCGCTGCGAGGCGAGCGGCCCCATGTCCACCCGCTCGAGGCCGTTACCGACGCGCACCGCGCGCGTATGCTCGGCGAGGCGCTCGATGAAGGGTTCATACACGCGCTCGTGCACGTAGAAACGCTCCGCGGCTGCACACACCTGCCCGCAATTGAGGTACGCACCAAAGGCGGCGGCGCGCGCGGCAATGTCGAGCGGTGCCGAGGGCATGACAATGAAGGGGTCGTTGCCCGAGGTCTCGATGAGGGAGCGCTTGTAGAGGCGACCGCAGGTCTCCGCCACGCGCCGTCCCGTCTCGATGCCTCCGGTGAAGGCGACCATGTGAGTGTTCGCATGCTCGACGAGCTGCCGCCCGGTCGGACCGGTGCCGCACAGCACTTGCACCAGCCCGGCGGGAAGCGCATCAAACGCCGCCACGAACTCGAGCGTCGTAAGGCTCGTGAGCTCGGATGGCTTGATGATGACGGCATTCCCACAGGCGAGCGCGGCGGCCGCTTGCCAGCACAGCAGACACAGCGGGTAGTTGAATGGCAGGATGATCACGCACACGCCGAGCGGGTCCTTGGTGGTGCAGTGAAACTGACCGTCGACCGTGGCACCCAAGACCTTGCCCGCCTCGTGGCGCGCAATCTCGGCATAGTAGTCAACGGCGGTCGCCGACCAGGCGACCTCGTCAGCCGATTCCTTGTAGGGCTTGCCCATCTCACGAGTCAGCATCTCGGCGATGAGCGGCCGCGCGGCCAGCATGCGCCGCGCGACCTCATGCAGCAGCTCCGCACGCCGGTGGTAGTTGACCTTGCGCCAGGCCCGCTGCGCCTCGTTGGCCACCGTCACGGCGCGCTCGAGCTCCGCACCCGTCGCCTCGACGATCTCACCCATGCGCTCCTCGGTCGCCGGATCGACCACGGCCAGCCCTGCGCCGCCCTCGGCTCGCCGCAACTCGCCCCCGATCCGATGATGTCCGCTCAATCGAGAAAATGCCGCGCGCGCATTCATACGTAATCCTCCTCCAAGCCGGCCCCTTGCAGCGTATGTGCAGGCGCGGCTGCCGACTGTCGAATCTGCGATACCGGTGTCGGGCGCTTGCTTCTTTTCGGCCCTTCCGGGCGTCCGTTCCCTCGGCACTATAAGACATCTTGGCGCGCATTTTGGCTTGCACGCCTACAGCGAGCCTCAAGGGCCGCGCTCAATGTAGGGCCTCAAAATGAGCGCGAGGCGAAAGTCACGCGCAGGCCTTCCCCAACCGAGGAGCACGTATGGCAGGCAAAAACACAGCGGTATTCGGCATTTATCCCACCATCGAGCAGGCCGAGCGGGCCGTCGATTCTCTGATCAACGCAGGGTTTCCGAGCAGCGACATCTCGGTGCTGCTGCCCGACACCCAGAGCACTCGCGAGTTTGCGCACGCGAAAGAAACGAAGGCGCCCGAAGGCACGACGACCGGCGTCACTGCGGGTGGCGTGATTGGCGGCACGCTCGGGGTGCTGGCGGGGGTCGGGGCACTCGCCATTCCCGGCCTGGGACCCTTCATCGCGGCAGGTCCCATCATGGCCGGCCTTGCGGGGCTGGGCGTGGGCGGTGCCGTCGGCGGCATCGTCGGCGCTCTGGTCGGCCTGGGCATTCCGGAATACGAAGCGAAGCGCTACGAGGGCCATGTGAAGAACGGCGGCAATCTGCTCTCCGTGCACTGTGAGACCTCGGAGCAGGTGAAGAGGGCAAAGGAAGTGCTCAAGGCAAGCGGCGCGCGGGACATCGCCTCGAGCGGTGAGGCGTCCGCGGATCGCACCGTGCGCAGCGAGGCGCAGATGAGGACGGCCGGCACCGTCGACCCGGCCGACCCTCTCTACCGCGAGGATCCCGCATACAGTGCCACGACGCGACAGGCCGCTGTCGATCCGGGATATGCGACGGGCGTGGGCACGGGCGCGGGCGCGGTCGAGGAGGAGATGGTCGAAATCGAGCGCGTTGATACGACCGCTGCACCGGGTGATCTGCGCAGACCCCCCGATGCGCTGCGTGATCCGACCGAACCGATGGACCCTCGTGATCGAAGGGCATGAAGGGAGCGGCTTACATGAGCAAAATCCACTGGCTGGGGTGTGCTGCGGTGCTCGGCTGCGGCCTGGCGCTCGCTCAGCAGTCCGGGACGGCACCGGACAATACCCGAACCAATCAGCAAAATGCCGGGACGGCAACGGGCAATGCGGATAACCAGAGACAGGACACGAGCGACATCAAGCTCACGCAGGAGATACGCAAGAGCGTGATCGCGGACAAGAGCCTGTCGACGTACGCCCACAACGTCAAGATCATCTCGGTCAACGGCACGGTCACCCTGAATGGGGTCGTGCGCTCGGAGCAGGAGAAACAGGAGGTCGAGATGAAGGCGGCACAGGTCGCTGGCAAGGACCATGTCGTCGATGATCTGAAGGTGCAGCCGGCCCGCTAAGAGGGCCTCCGCGCGGTCCGGCGCGGCGGGACAGAACGTCCCGCCGCCCGGGCCATTTTGTGCCCCTTCAGGGTGCTCCCTGGAGGCGAGCGCAGCGCGTCACTCCGTGGGATGATCACGCGATGCTCGACATCGCGGCCATATTTCTGGTGGTGACGGCATTTCTTGCCTACGTCAATCATCGCTTCGTCCGGCTGCCGAACGTGGTCGGCTTGATGAGCATCGCGATGCTGACCTCGCTCCTGTTCGTGGGACTGGAGAAGCTCGGCATCGGTCTTGGCGCATGGGTCGTGGCGCTGCTGAGACCGGTGGACTTCTCGAAGCTTCTGCTGCAGGGCATGCTCTCGCTGCTGCTGTTCGCCGGCGCCTTGCACATCGATCTCGTCGAGCTGCGCGCCTATCGGGGGCCCGTGGCGATCCTCGCTTTTTTGGGCACCATGGTCTCGACCGGGCTGATCGGGGTGGGCTTATGGACCGTATTGCCGTGGTTGGGATTGGCCCTACCCTTCAGCTATTGCCTGGTATTCGGCGCGCTCATTTCCCCGACGGACCCGATCGCGGTGCTCGGCATCATGCGCACCGCGGGCGCTCCGAAGAGCGTGGAAATCGTCATCTCCGGAGAATCGCTGTTCAACGATGGCGTGGGCGTGGTGCTGTTCACGGTCGCGGCCTCGATGCTCGATGGCGCCCGGCCGACGGCGCTTGGGATGATCGGGCTCTTTGCGCTGCAGGCCGGAGGCGGGATGCTCTTTGGCTCCGCAGTCGGCTACCTCACGAGCTGGTTGCTGCGCACGACGGACGGCTATCAGGTGGAGGTCCTCGTCACGCTCGCCGCCGTCATCGGCGGATATACCCTCGCCAACCATCTGGGGGTCTCGGGTCCACTCGCCATGGTGATCGCAGGACTGCACGTGGGCCATCGTCGCCGGCACGATCGCGTGCTGTCCATCGACGCGCGCCGCCGTCTGGATGAGTTCTGGGAGCTCATCGATGCGGTGCTCAACAGCGTTCTGTTCGTGCTGATGGGCTTCGAGATCATTATGCTGAGGTTCGAGTGGGCACTGCTCGGCCCGACGCTGGTCGCCATTGCGCTCGTGCTGCTGGCGCGCTGGATCACGGTCGCGCTGCCCGTGGAGAGCCTGTCACGGCTGTTTCACCTGCCTGCGGGTGCGTGGAAGACGCTCACCTGGGGTGGCTTGCGCGGCGGCATCTCCGTCGCGCTCGCCTTATCGCTGCCGCGCGGTTCGGACCGCGATACGGTGGTCGCCCTCACGTACGGGACCGTCGTCTTCTCGATTCTCGTGCAGGGGCTGACCATCGGGGGACTCGTGCGGCGTACGCTGCCCTGCGTACCCACCTCGAAGCCATCGCGTGCCTCGCGAATCCGCGCCTGAGCACGGCCTCATACAGTACCGAGAGGCTCCTCGGCCTGGATGGACGCTGCGGGGGTGGGATCGAACAATAAGGAATGCCTGCTCGATTTCGCGTCGATAAGCTGAGCGATGAGTTCGGCCAATATACCCTGATTCTCCGCTGCGCCGCCTGCGGCTACGAGCGCCTCGCCCAGCCTCATACTCTCGGACGCTTGTGCGGATGGGATGCGCGGCTCGAGGAGATCGCGAGGCGCATGCGCTGCTCGAAATGCGGCGAGAAGCAGTGCCGCGTTCGAGCGGTGCCGTTGCAAAAACCACGCGGCTACTCATCGCTCCCCAAGTGAGGAGCAGATCACGGCACGCTCGAACAAGCGACGGGGTGCACTCCGGGCAGAAGCTCCTTGAGGACGTCGAACTCTAGGGAGGCATCCTTCAGAATGTGCCACGCGGTGGAAGTCACGATGAGGTGCTCGTCCGGGAAGACCATCAACCGCTGGCCGCCGAAGCCGCGTGCGACCCAGGCAAGCTCACTCTTGCCATAGGGCAGAAGCCACCACAGGTAGCCGTACTTGAAGCCCTCGCGTGCATCGATGTGCGGGCTTATTGACGCACGCACCCAGTCCGCCGAGACGATGCGCTTGCCGTGCCAATTGCCCTCATGCAGATAAAGCTGTCCGATCTTGGTCAGATCCTCGGTCCGCAGGTACAGTCCTCCCTCGGTATCGACGACACCGAGCGGGCTGCGTTTCCAGTGCCACGCATGGATCCCCAGCGGCTGGAACAGATAGGCGTTGGCATATTCCTCGATATCAATGTGGGTTTCTTTCTGGAAGATATACGCGAGCAGCTCGGCATCTCCGCTCGAATACTCGAACACGGTCCCCGGATTCGCGATCATGGGCCGGTCGATCACGAACTGTATCCAGTCATCGCTCGCCTCCATGAGGTCCGATGGGTTCGATGGATCGTCGTAGGCCACATCCTCGTTCCAGTCGAGCCCGCTCGTCATGGTGAGGAGATTCTCGAGCGTCATGCGGCGCTTGCGGTCATCGAGGTTCTTCACCGCGCGCTCATCGAAGTAGTGCAACACCGGCGTCGACAAGGGCGCCTTGAAATCGCCGCGCGCGATGGCGATGCCCAGCAGCACGGAGGTCACCGTCTTGGAGATCGATTGCAGCGAGTGCACGCGCAGGTCGTGATAGTAGGGATGGAGGGTCGGATCGAAATAGTTGTAAGGGCCCGTCAAGCGGGCGTTCAAAGGCCCTTTGGTGTGCGCTTCCTTGGCATACAGACGACCATAGTCATGTGCGTAGCTGCGGTCGAAGACGATTTTATCGCAGCGCATGACGAGCAGGCTGTCGACGAGCGGCAGCTGTCCGTTTTTGATCCGGTGGTCGAGCCGCTCGAGCGGCGCCGCATCGATGCCGACGGCGGCCGGGGCCACCTGCGTCACCGGAGTGTCCGATGAAGCGCACTGCGCGGCAACGCTCCACAGCATTGCAGCGAGGGCGGCAACCCTGAAGACGCTGCGAAGCCCGCACTCCGAGGGCTGATCGGCGTGGGAGGCAGGGCCATGCCCCGCGCGCACGCTGCGCGCCATCAAGATCATCGACATGGCGGAACATCCCCCGTTGATGCGGCAGGCTCCCGCCCTACGCGAGCCCATTATGCTAGAACGTCGAGCAGCGTGCCCTTCGGAAGCGAAGCGAAGGCATCGAGGGTTTGCAAGTAAGGCACGGTCGGATCGCTGCGAGGGCGCGCCACAGCTTCCCGCCCCCGCCAGGGCAGGGCGCGCGCCGCGATCGAGCGACGCGCATCGAGAGCGGTGACAGAGCGACTCACGCCGGAATAATCAGCGCTCCATCCGCCCCCCGGCCCGGACCCGGCATCCGACAGAGTGATTCGCTGGAGGCGACCGCTTGGGACCACCTCGCGCAGCGCACTCTGAATCGAACCAAACACCGAACCGGGCCGGCGCACGCTGACTCGCGAGTCTGCCGCCAGGATGAGTTCCTGACGAGCCGCTGTGATGGTCATCGACCGGCACTCCGCATCAATGCGACGCTGGAAGGTGTGGCGCGCCATCACAGGCGGCGTCCACATCTTCGAGGAACGATCGCGCCCCTCGTAGCAAAGCCTGCACCCCGGAAGCGGCGAAGCGCAAGCCCGGTGCCGGCGCCTTTGAACGGGTGTCGGCGGGCGGCCGGCAATGAGTCAAATGGGGGCACGGTTGCGCGGTGACCGCCCATCGCGCGGTCATCATCTTCACACTGAGGCACTTGCTTAACTATTGGCCGACGATATACTTAAGATCATGCTTAACCAATCGCGGCGCCTCGATCGCACCTTCCAGGCGCTGGCCGACCCCGCCCGACGCTCCATGCTGCTGCAGCTGGCGCGGGGTCCCCGCTCGGTCAGCGCTCTTGCCAAGCCCCTGTCGATGTCATTGCCGGCGGTGATGCAGCACCTGGCGGTGCTCGAGGAGTCCGGTCTGGTCCGCTCGGAGAAGGCGGGTCGCGTTCGCACCTGTCGTATCGCCCCCGAGGGCCTGAGCCTCGCAGAGCAGTGGATCAACTCCCGACGCCGCGAGTGGGAGGGGCACCTCGACCGGCTCGGCGACTATCTCGAGCGTTTGAATTCACCCGCAGGAGGAACTTCGCATGAGTCCTGACCGAGCAACCCGCATCGAACCGCAGCGCATTCAGCTGTCTCGCCACCTTCCGGTCCCCCACGAGCTCGTGCTTCGCTCTCTGAGCTCCGCGGAATCGCTCAAGCAATGGTTCTGCCCCAAGGGCTATGAGGTGAGCGAAGCGCGTGTGGAGTTCAGGGTGGGCGGCGCATTCGATATCTGCATGAGATCCCCTGCGGGGGAGCGTCACTGGACGCGCGGGCAGTATGTGGAGATCTTTGCGCACGATCGTATCGTCATCGACATGAAGGTCCATGACGCTGCGGAGCGCCCCCTCTTTGGCGCGCGCACCCAGTTTCGCGTCTTTTCCGAAGCGGACGGCACCCGGCTCGAGGTGACGCAAACCTACCGCGACGTGCAGCCTTCCGCGCGGTCCCTGCTCGAGGGAGCGCACCAAGGCTGGAGCGAGACCCTGGAACGGCTCGCCGCGCTCCTCGACGGATCGAAGGGCGCACCTACGGCGCGCTCGATCACTCACGGGAGCTTCACCTTGGAGCGGTTTTACCGAGCTCAGCCCGAGCGGGTCTACGAGGCTTTCAGCAACCCCACCGCCAAGTCGCAATGGTTCGGCGCAATCCCCGGCTCGACGGAGCTCGTACGGCGGTTGGATGTGCGACCCGGTGGACGCGAGTCCCTGCACGTACGTTGGGCAAACGGCATCGTCACGCGCTTCGATGCCGTTTATTTCGACGTCGTACCGCGCGAGAGGCTCATCTACACCTACGAGATGCACCTCGATGCGCGCAAGATTTCCGTATCCCTCGCATCCTTGCAGATGAGTCCGGAGGATGGGGGGACACAGCTGGTGCTCACCGAGCAGGCGTCGTTCCTCGACGGCTATCAGGACGGCGGGTCGCGGGAGCAAGGCACGGCCGGGTTGCTGGAAGCACTCGGGCGCGCTCTTCAAACCTGAGCCACTCGCTTGCGATCAGCGCTTGGCACCGGGCGGGGCCTCGACTTGATAGCCCTGCGCCCGCAGTTGATCGAGGAGCCCGCCTTTCTCGATCAGCATGTCGATATTGGCCACCGCAAGCGTAGGCTTGCCGCTGTGCAGCGCGCTCTCCAAGGCCTCGCGCCAGGCGTGGCGAATGCGCGCAAAGAGGTCACCGCGGGCCGCTCCTGCATCGAGCGCCGCCACGCAATCATCGACCGCCGCGGGCTCCGGTAGACTCTCGAGCCGCTCGACATTGCCTGAGGCCCACGCCGCGGCGCGTTCCTTGAGCCGCGGAAGGTCGCTCTCGATGGTCGTGAGGGATGCGGCGACACAGGTGCTCTCGGTGGACTGCGGCATCACCTTCAAGGTGTCCATCAAGTCTCCAACACCGGCCACCTTCACCTCATCGAGCGGGATGTGGCGATCATGTGCGAGTTTGCGCACCGCTGCGCCGAGATCGATGCGCGCCGAGAGACCCGCTTGCCTGAACGCCTCCTGCTGAAGGAGCGCGGCCGCGATGATGGGGCGGAAGTGTTCCCACTTGCTCGCATCATTACCGTACTTGGCTCGCTGCTGTGCAAAACGCGCATAGAGATCGGGCGCCATCACGTCCTTGAGTCTCTTGCCTCCGGACAGCATGAACACTTTGTGCTCGGTCACGAGCAGCCAAAGTATGTGCACGATGCCGATCTCGAGAGGCTTCGGCACCAGAACTTGCCGGATGCTCTCGAGCCGGCGCTGCACCTCGTTCGCGCGCCAGGTGATTCCTTTCGGCAGGGGCGAAAGGCTGCCCAGGATCCAGAGATGCTCGCTGTCCTTGTACACATGCCACATGCCCGGACCCGCGCGCTCTCCCGTCACGACCAGATCCTCCATCGTCTGCACATCGGCGGCGCGCCCGGCTTGCGGCACGACGGTGATGAGGAGGACAGCGATCAAGAAGGAACGCAACTTCTGCATGAAAGCCACAGGTGGGGTATCCGGCAGTCGCGCGAGTATAACGGCGAAATCATCCGCGTCGAGGTGGGGAGTGCGTCGAGTGACGAGTCGGGTCACGTAGCCCGTTTTCAAGCGCGGTTGCACTCTACAGCAGGGCGCCCGTCCGCTGCAGGACCGTGCCCGTCGCCAGAGAATACGAGGCAGCCGCCACCGCCGCAGTCTGCGGCTCCTACGTAATTTTCCGGATCCCACCAGCGCTCCGGCTCGGATAAGGTCACATTCCATGGAAGACCATCGTTCCTCCGAAGCGCGCACGCAGCCGCGCAGCGCAAGTTCAGGTCTGCAGAGTTGCAGCCTTGCCGAGCGCATCGAGCACGCCCGCGCCGCGTACGAGCGCTGGGCGCTAGCACAGCAATCAACAAGAAGTGAGCCCGCCTCCGGAAATTCCGAGTAGGCATCCGTTCGCTCACGCCGGCCCGAGCCGCGGCATCGCAGCTGCGTCCGCTCATGACCTGTTGTACATTGCGCGGATGGATCAACAGACATCCTTCGAGATTTTTCGCGGACTGCACGAGCGTCCGCGTGCGTTCATCATGCCGAATGCCTGGGATGGAGCGTCCGCGGCACTCCTCAAGCGAGCGGGGTTTGAGGCACTCGGGAGCACCTCCCTCGCAATCGCATTCGCGCTCGGACGCCAGGATTGCGCGCACGCCGTGAGCCGCGAGGAGGCGATAGCCAATGCGGTGTTGCTCGCGCGCGTAAGCGGATTACCCGTGAATGGCGATCTCGAGGACGGCTTCGGTCCGGACCCCGAGGACTGCGTCGCGACCGTCGAGGCCGCGGTCGAGGCGCGTCTCGCAGGAGTGGGCATAGAAGACTCCACGGCCGACCGCGCGCGCCCCATCCACGACTTCGACCTCGCGGTTCGGCGCATCCAGCATGCGGCGAGGGCGGCCCGGGGTCGCATCCTGCTCACCGCGCGGGCTGATAATTTCCTGCATGGGCGACCCGATCTCGAGGATACCCTGAGGCGCCTCGCCGCATTTGCGGAGGCGGGGGCGGACGTGCTCTATGCACCCGCGCTGCCGGATCTCGAGGCCATCAAGGCGGCCGTGCGCACCGTGGCGCCGAAACCTTTGAATGTCCTCATTGGACCGCGCGCGGACCCCGTACCGCTCGATGTACTGACCGAGGTCGGGGTACGCCGCGTCAGTCTGGGCGGGGCACTGTATCGTCGAGCGATGTCGACACTAGTCGCCGCGGCGAGTGCGCTCAAGGAGGGCGAGCTGCGCGCCGGCCTCGGTGGGATACCGATCGATGAGCTGATGGCAGCTCTCCCTGTGGCGCGATAGGATATTGCGATGTCTTTTCACGGGCTCGTTTTGCTGTGTCTCGTCTATGCGCTCGCGGTCGCCACTCCCGGTCCCGGCATTGCCGCGATCGTTGCTCGCGTTCTGGGGCGCGGTGCCCGCGGTTTACCCGCATTCATCGGCGGTTTTGTTGTCGGCGACCTGCTGTGGTTCACTCTCGCGGCCACCGGCATGGCGGCGCTCGCGCAACGAGCACAGCTGCTCTTCACGATCGTGAAGTATGCGGGTGCGGTCTACCTTCTGTATCTGGCACTGCGCCTGTGGAGAGCGCCCGCGCGCCCCGTCGAGAGCATCGAGATGGACCGCGCGGAAACGAGCTTCAGATCGTTCCTGGCCTCGCTCACTTTGACACTGGGCAATCCGAAGGCCATGGTGTTCTTTTTGGCCCTGCTGCCTGCAGTGGTCGACCTGCGACAAATGACGGCTCGCACTTATGCTGAGGTTGCGCTGATGATCGTCGTGCTGCTGTCGACCATACTTTTTACTTATGCGCTCACGGCTTTGCGGGCACGACGCCTGTTCAAGAATGCGCGTGCGGTGCGCTGGTTAAATCGAGCATCGGGTACGGTGATGGCAGGCGCTGCCCTCGGAATCGCCGCCGAGTGAGGAAGCACGCGAGCGTTCAGCCGACGACGCCGCATTCCTAGCACCTGCCTCACGGCGCGTACTGCCGCACCCCGGCACGTCGCCGCTCCAACTCTCGGCGGAACTCCTGCCGGTTCAGCGGGGATATGAGCAAGGTCCGGTCCGCACCGAAACGGATTGCCAGGCGATTCATGGACAGAGCGGGCGAGGATCGCAAGCTGCGGCTTTCGCTGACCTCATGAATGGCTGCCAGCGGGATACGCCAGCGGAACGGCCCGGACCTGATCAGCAGTTCCGAAGCCCGCAGCGTGTAGTCCGTACCAAAATACACCCACACGGGCATGACGACCCCGAGCATCAGTGTAATCACGGATAACCATCGCAGCGGCGCCGGCGGGGCTCGGCCCGGCCATGGTCCGAACATCGCGAAGAGCAGCATCAACGGAAGCACCAGCAGCGCCAGCGTCAGGGCCGTGTCGCGATCCGAGCGAAAGGTCAGATCCTGCGACGTGCGCGTGTACGGTTCCCTCGACATGCGTCAATTGTAGGACCTGACTCATCCAGCCCGCCGAACATCATCGAAGAACTGAGAAGCAGACACTGCGCGGCACGATCAGGGCGGATCACAGATCCGCCTGACTTCGGCTTCCGCAGCAAGCCAATCATCCAATTCGTGACCCGGCTCGAAGCCTCGCGCCTTGGCGCGATAATATGCAATCTCTGCAATCAGCTCTTCCCGCGACTTGCATGCCGCCTGCGGCTCCCCGGAGCGCATGGGATTCGTGAGAAAGTTATTCGGTTCGCTCATTGATCGCGCCCCCCTGTGACCTGGATCCGTGCTTGACCGGATGGCTTGACCGGTCTCGACATGCTGCGCCGCTCATTGGGCCGGCGGCCGCATGCGGCATTGACCAGACCAAGACTTAGACCGTCTTCGACGGCGATCGACCGGCGCGAAGGCCCGTGCGGGTTTTCTGACATCCGCCGCAGGGGGGCGAAGGTCAACTATTTCTCAGCGGGAATAGGGCGGCGGCGTGGCTTCCACCGGCGCATCCGCCAGGTCGCCGAGGCGCGAAATGTAATCGGCGAGTGCATCCTTCTGCGCGGGACTCATGCTGCGCAGCGCGCTGGTCATCTCTGGCGGCGCCAAGTCCTTGTGCAGAAGTGCAGCAGCTTCGATCTGCTCTCGGAGGTAAGGGTACTGTTGGGCCGCGATGCGGGGGACGCGGTTGGCGGCCTCCCCCAGCCCGGTGGCGCCATGACAGGCGGCGCAGATATGCGTGTACGTCTCCTGCCCCAATCGCAGATGCTCTCCCGAGCCCTTTACTGGATGAGGGTTCGGCTCCAGGCGCGAGAGATAGCGGGCGAGCGCGACGATCTCCTGGTGATTCCCGAATTGGGGATGCGCGCTGACGACTTGCATCGCCCGGTCGACGCGCGCTCCCGACCGGAACAGTGCAAGCTGCTTCTCCAAGTACCGATCTTGTTGGCCCGCGAGGCTCGGAATGGTGCCATCTGGAGAGCCCCACGCGTTCGGTTGATGGCAACTCACGCAAGCACCATAGAGGCGGTGCCCTTGAGAAGGCGTGGCCTGCGCTCCGCCGGAGATCATAAGGACGCCCAGCACGAGCGCTAACCAAGCTGCACCTCGCTTCTTGACAGGCATGATGGCGAGTGTATCCGTTATGGCCGCCGCGCCTGTTCAGGGGAAGTACGTAGTGTTTCCTCTTCCGCGGCGTCAAGCCGGCGGGTGCTCTCAATACGCCAGAGCAACTCATGCGCATTGAAGAGGTCGGGACCCCCGGTCCCGACCTCCGGCGTGCTACTTGCCGCGGTGGGAGTGCTCGCCGCCCTTCTTACCGGCCTCGCGGGCCCTGTCGGGATCGTTGGCGAAATTGCCAGAGCCGCCCCGCTCGCTCTGCGATCCGCCTTGTTGCTGTTGGGACCCTCCGTGCGACTGCTCACCGCCTTTCTTGCCCGCCTCGCTGGCCCGCTGCGGATCGTTCGCGAAGTTGCCCGAGCCGCCTCGTTCAGTTCCACCTGTCTGCTTCTCATTTGCCATGGCCCGCTCCATGATTGAACCGGCAACTGCCGGCCCGAAAAAGCCTCTCACGAAGCGCTGTTCATCATGACCGGGAGGAATCATTCTCTCAGCGTCGGAGGTCGCTGTCGGACGCTGCACTGCTGAGACGCGGATCGACGGGGGCCCGCGCTTCAGGAGGCGGCTGAGCCAAGGAGGCTGGCGGTCGCGGCGCCGCCGCGCTAGGCTCTTGGGGGTTCCCACCCGCGGGAGAGTCCCATGGCGATCAAGCGTCCAGCAAAGAGTCGGGGTACGCCCTCACACAAATCGGTCGCTTCGGCGCCGCTCCGTCACGTCGATGTCAAGCCGGCCCAGCAAATGGTGCCGGAGGAGCCATACGTAGGCTGGCTCTGCAAGAACCGATCATGTGGACTGCTGATTGCAATCGCGACTCCGGGTGCAAAAGCATCGGCCGAGCTCGACGATCCGTTGACCGCAATCAAATGTCCGCACTGTGGCGACGAGGACCTGTATCGCTGGAGCGCCCGGAGCGAGCAGAAATACTCGCCGAAGGTCGGGGGAACTGCGTCGACAGAGCGCGCTGGCGCCTGATTTTTCCACCTACTGTGGGGGCGCAGCGGGCGCAACTGCGGGGGGCACATAGACGGCGCGTGCATGCCCTGTCTTCTTGTAGATTCCGAGCGAGCCTCCCAGTCCAACTCCAACGGCTGAGTTATTCGAAACGGAAGCCGAGGAGCTGCCGCCGCCAATCGCACCGGTCTGCTGATCGGAAATATCTTCCAGAATCAGGCCATTCGCTCCCAATTTCGCCGCTTCCTCTTTCAAGCGGGCAATGACCTTGTCGACGGTGGCCTGTCCGCCGGTACCGAACATGCTGTCGGCCGATGCGTTGAGAATCGCGATGTCCTCAAAGGTGGGAGGAGGTCGCAGGTAGATCTTGACGTCCGCGGCAGATATGGGCGGGCGCGCAGTGCCCACCAAGACATGCGACGAGGGCGCACAGGCGATCAGGCACAACGATAGGGTGCAGCCAAGGGCAAGAAAACGAATCACAGGCTCAGACCTCCGCGCGTACGAGAAGGTAAACAGTTCTGCTGGATCATGGCAGTAAGCTGAGCGAGCGAAATCCTGTAGGTATCGCGCGATGCGCCTTGTGGCTGACGATCCTCGCCCCATTCATTCATCCGCAAAGGGCTTGATCAGATAGGCCGGAGGCTGAGTCCCGAGCAGGTATCTCACGAAGTAGTCCCAGCGTCGCCGAGTCATGTAGCGCTCAGCCGTGCCGCGGTAGACGTGATTCTGGTTCGGCAGCAACAGGAGGTCGAAGTCCTTGTTCGCCTTGATCAGGGCATCGACGAGCAGCAGCGTGAGATTCATGGGAACATTCTCATCCAGGGTGCCGTGTGCCAGGAGCAGGTGTCCCTGCAGCCGATCAACCGCGGCCTGATTGGCTTGACTGTCGTAGTTGGTGTGCCCGGTGGCATCGCGCTGGAGCAGCCCCTGAAATTTTTCGCCCCAGTCATCCGTATATCCGGTCTGATCGTGATTGCCTGACTCGGAGACGCCCACCTTGAAAAGCTCCGGATACCTGAACATCGCCGCCGCCGCAGCATAGCCTCCGCCCGAGTGGCCATAGATCCCGACTCGGGACAAGTCGATCCAGGTATATCGCTGTGCGAGCTGATGCAGGGCGGACACCTGGTCGGGCAAGGTGTTATCGGCCATGTTGCCGTACCAGGTGTCGTGGAAATGCTTTGAGCGCAATTCGGTGCCCAGGCCGTTGATTTCCACGACGATGAACCCGAGCTCCGCGAGTGCCTGCGCATCACCGCGCGAGGGCGCGAAATGCCACTGCTGCTTGTCGGTCCAAAGATTAACGCTACCGATCTGGGGACCCGGGTAGATGTAATTCACGATCGGATACTTGCGAAGCGGGTCGAGCTTGGAAGGCGTGAAAAGCAGGCCAAACAAATCCGTTCTCCCGTCTCTGGCCTTCACCGTGATGACCCGAGGCGGCTTCCAACCCTGCCTTATGAGCTCCGATACGTCCCCCGCCTCGAGGCGCATGATGATCCGACCGTCCGTGGCGCGCAGGAGCGAGATGGGCGGCTGCTCCGGGCTCGAATACGTGTCGAGGAAGAACCTGCGGGAGGGATCCAAACTCACCTCGTGGGTTCCCTTCTCGGGCGTGAGCAATGAGAGCTTCCGGCCGTCGAATCCTACCCGGTAGAGCCGAACATCGTAGGGCGTACCGCCCGGCTCACGCCCCACGCCCAGGAAATAAATAACCCGAGCCCTCTCATCGACGCTGAGTACCTGGATGACGTTCCAAGCACCGCTCGTGATGGCATGCTTTTCGCGGCCCGTGGACAGGTCGTGGAGGTAAAGGTGACCCCAGTCATTGCGGGTCGAATACCAGACAACCTCGCCGCTTTCCGGAAGAAAGCGCCAATTGACTGCTCCCATGTTGGCTTCCGAGAGATCAGATTCGTAATACGTCGACTCCTGCTCGCGCAGCACCTCCCGTACGGCTCCCGTCGTGGCATCCGCGACGCGAAGCACCGCCTGCTTATGGTCCCGGGAGGTGGAGACGAACGCGAGCTGACGACCATCGGCACTCCACTGTGCGTCGGCGAGCTCGCCATCGCCGCATTCGATGTCATAGCAGATGGAGGACCGATGGGGATCCGGGGGAATCTGCAGACGATTCACCCGATGGGTCGCCACATCGATGATGACTCGCTGAATGGTCGGGATGACCGGATCTCCAGCCATGGCGTATTTCCAGCGCTCGAGGTGCGGATGGCCCGGGTTGGTGGTCAGCAGATAAGTCTCGCCCACACCGCGCTGATCCTGTTGATAGGTGGCAATGCGACTCGAATCCGGGGACCAGAGGACGACGGGATGTGCGGTGTGTTTCCAGCCCGCATTGTCCGTCGCATAACCGAAGTCCACTTGCCCATCCGCCGTCAGAGGGGATTCATGGCCCGAGGCGTCTCGAACCCAGAGATTGTCGTTTCGAATAAATGCGAACGATCGACCGTCGGGGGACGCCACCTCGGTCGCCGTTTCGCGGTTGATGACGAGATCGCGCTTCGAGTCACCGGCGGGCTCGAGCACGTGGCGGGTGCCGCGCACGGGATCGATGCGGATGAGCTGCTCACCGGCCGCGGTCCGCACTCGATAATGAAGGCTCCCATCGCTTTGCCACCCGCTGTCGTGCGGCACCCCGAGAGTCAGCGCGGCAGTGTTCGCCGGAAGGAGGCGTTCGGCCCGGGCATAGTCCTCAGGGCCGAGGGTTACCGCGGTCTCGCCCCTCGATGGCTCACACAGCCCGAGCAATACGGCGATCGCCACGATGGCTGGAAAATGAACGATCCTCAGTGCCGCTGCCATCGGCAATGTCCCCCGTGCCATCGCCCCCCACGTGCGGCGACGCGAATCGAATCCTTTGACCAGGGTGGGCGGAGCAACTAACGGTGCGCTCAAAGATCCCGGGCCACCAGCGTGTTGGAGAGCACACCGATGCCGTCGACCGAAACATGCACCGTCGCGCCCTGAGGAATGGATCCGACGCCCAAGGAAGTCCCGCAAGCGATGACATCGCCGGGCAACAGGGTCAGGTCGCGCGACAGCCCGCTGACCAGTTCGGCGGGACCCAGAATCATGTCCGACAAAGGGTAGTTCTGGCGCTCAGCTTCACCCAACTTCGTGACGACTCGCGCCA
>DATGIA010000048.1:0-126597 GCA_035307465.1 Steroidobacteraceae bacterium | reverse complement strand
TAACTTTCGGGTCACGGGGTCGGTCAAATCACCTGTCGACATGCGGCGCATATCCGCGCGGCATGCGTGCGGCGCGCGCTCTGGCGCCTCACCGCCCGAGCGCCGCGGGCAGCGCCGGTGTTTCAGGCATCAGCTTCGCTGCGGGTAAGACTGTCGTTAGCCGCGGGAATCACTGCCGTATCCGCCGCCGGCAGGCTGCCGTAGAGGCGGAGGAAGATGCGCCGCAGCCAGCGATTGGCGGGATCGATGTGGAAGCGGTCATGCCAGTACTGCGCGATCTGAAATCGCGGGATGTCGATCGGCAGGTCGAGAATCTTCACATCGACGAGCGCCGCGCAGGCGCGTGCGAGCCGGTGCGGCACCACCACCAACAGATCGGTCTGCGAAACGATGGAGGTGAGGCCCATCGTATGTGCGACCCGCACCGCCACCCGGCGTGCGACCCCGGCGGCCCAGAAAGCGCGGTCGAGCACGTTCTCCTGCGACATGTGCCCGCCCCCCGAGGGCTGATAGACCAAGTGAGGCGTTTGCAGGAAGCGCTGAAAGCTCAACGTTGACTGGATCGTCGGATGGTCCGGCCGGACGATGCCGACATAATGCTCCTCGAACAGCACCTGCCGGTGGATCGAGCCCTCGAACTCCTCGAAGTGTCCCACGGCGAGATCGACGTCTCCGGACTCGAGTGCGACCGAGCGCATCCGCGCCGGCGGCACCTGCACGGTCTGGATGTTGACGCCTGGGGCTTCCCGGGCGATGAGGTCGAGCAGCTTCGGCAAGAACACCATCTGGCCGAGGTCGCTCATGAAGATGCGGAAGGTGCGGTCCGATTTTGCCGGGTCAAACCCCATCTCGCCCTCGATCGCCTTGCGGATCTCGCTCAAGGATTGGCGAATCGGGCCCGCGAGCGACTCGGCGCGAGGCGTTGGCGCCATGCCGTCGTTGGTCCGCACGAACAGAGGATCCTCGAGGATCTCGCGCAGGCGATTGAGCTGTTTGCTCACAGCCGGCTGGGTCAGGTGCAGATAGACGGCCGCTTCCGTAACGCTGCGAGTCTGGAAGATCGCATCGAAAACTCGCAGCAGATTCAGATCGAGCCTACTGAAACCCATGGAATTCCCCTCCCCCGGTCGACGATCATACACGCGCCGCGCATCGATCCGGAGCATGGCTCGACGGCCCGGGTTATGTCGTGATTGTATTTCCGGTATGTCGACATTTCATTAGACCCGCCGAGCAGGGCCCCCGTAACGTCGATGACCCATGAGTGCCGCGACCTTCATGCATTTCATCGACAATCGCTTCGTTTCCTCGCCCGGGGAACGGCAGTTCGAGAAGCGCTCGCCCGTCGACGGCAGCATCGTCGGTACCGTGGCCGAGGCCGGTCGTGAGGAAGTGGATGCGGCGGTGCAGGCAGCGAGAGCGGCGTTGCGCGGCCCATGGAGCCGCCTCACCTTGACTCAGCGCACCGACCTGCTCCATGCCGTCGCCCGCGAGATCGAGACGAGGTTCGACGATTTTGTCGATGCCGAGGTCAACGATACGGGCAAGCCGCGCGCGCTCGCCTCGCACCTCGACATTCCGCGCGGTGCGGCCAACTTCCGCATCTTCGCCGACGCCGTCAAAAACGTGCCGACCGAGTTCTTCGAGATGAGCACTCCCGAGGGCGGCAAGGCGTTCAATTACTCGCTGCGCGTGCCGCGTGGCGTGATCGCAGTAATCTGTCCCTGGAATCTGCCGCTGCTGCTGATGACCTGGAAAGTCGCGCCCGCGCTGGCATGCGGCAACTGTGTCGTCGTCAAGCCCTCCGAGGAGACGCCAGCCACGGCGACCCTGCTCGGTGAGGTCATGCAACGTGTTGGGATGCCCGCGGGGGTCTACAATGTCGTGCACGGCTTCGGCGCCGACTCGGCTGGTGAGCACCTCGTCCGTCATCCGGACGTCGCCGCCGTGACCTTCACCGGCGAGAGTGCCACCGGGGCGGCGATCATGAAGAGCGCGGCGGATGGCACCCGGCCGGTGTCACTCGAGCTGGGCGGTAAGAATCCGGGGATCGTGTTCGCGGATGCTGATCTCGAGGCTGCCGTGAACGGGATTGCACGGGCCACGTTTTTGAACACCGGGCAGGTGTGCCTCGGCACCGAGCGTGTGTACGTCGAGCGCCCGATCTTCGAGCGCTTCGTCGAGGCGCTGCGAGTCAGGGCGAACGCCTTGAAGCCGGGTCATCCCTCCGACAAGGCGACCGGCCTGGGGCCGCTCATCAGCCTTGCGCACCGTGAGAAAGTGCTGCACTACTACCGACGCGCCGCGCAGGACGGTGCCCGCACCGTGACGGGCGGCGGGGTGCCGGAGATGCCGAGCGCCATGGCGGGCGGTGCATGGATCGAGCCCACCATCTGGACCGGATTGCCGGAGCACTCGAGCGTCGTGCGCGAGGAGATTTTCGGCCCCTGCTGCCATGTCCGGCCGTTCGACGAGGAGGACGAGGTGCTCGAGCTCGCGAACGACACGCCGTACGGACTCGCGGCCACCGTCTGGACGCGCGACGTGTCACGCTCCTTTCGCATGGGCGCGTGCCTGCAGACGGGCATCGTGTGGGTGAACTCCTGGTTCTTGCGCGATCTGCGCACGCCGTTCGGCGGCGCCAAACAATCCGGAATCGGGCGTGAAGGCGGAGTGCACTCGCTCGAGTTTTACAGCGAGCTGCGCAATGTTTGCGTCGCTACCTGAGGGGGCAAGGCGGCCCCGGTGCAAAGGATTCAAAAAGGCTCATGATTTCCCTCGATGACATACGCTATGTCCGGCTCGGTACGGCGAACCTCGACGATGCGGTCTCCTATGCCACCCGGATCCTCGGCCTCGAGCTCGTGCAGCGCGATCGCGCGGCGGCTTACCTGCGTTCCGATCAACGTGAGCACACGCTCGTCTACACCATCGAAGACGCCCGCCAGCACTCCGTGGGCTTCGAGGTGCGCTCCGCGGCGGATCTCGACGCGGCGGCGGCGCGTCTGGAGCAGGCGCGCATACGCGTGCGTGCAGCGAGCGTGGCCGAGTGCGAGCAGCGGCACGTGGATCGCGCGGTTTTTTTTGCCGATCCCACCGGCAACAACCTCGAGTTGGTCGTGCGGCCGGCCCACGGCAATCGGCGCTACTTTCCCTCGCGCGACGCCGGCATCACCGGCTTTTCTCACATCGGACTGCATTCGCGCTCGCCGCGCGAGGACGAGGAGTTCTGGACCAGCCTATTCAACGCGCGCGTGAGCGACTGGATCGGCGACGCACCGCTCCTGCGCATCGATCCCGTGCATCACCGAATGGCGCTGTTCCCATCAAAGCGCTCGGGGGTGCAGCATATTAATCATCAAGTGGAAAGCATCGATGACCTGATGCGCTCCTATTATTTTCTGAAGCAACAGAACGTGAAGATCCTCTTCGGGCCGGGCCGGCATCCGACTTCTGGGGCGGTATTCCTTTATTTCGAGGGTCCTGACGGCATGGTGTACGAGTACTCGACGGGTGTGCGCATCATCACCGACGAGGAAGGCTACCGGCCCCGACAGTTCCCGGCGGAGAACCGCTCGTTCTGCGCCTGGGGCGCGGTGCCCGAGATCCCGGAGTTCACTGCGACCGAGGCGCACTGTGCCTGAGCCGGAAGATCTCGCACCGGCCTACGCGATTCGCTTGCGGCTCGCCGGCCATGCGCTCGCCCGGGCGGGCCTGGTCCACGCCTACGGTCACGTCAGCGTCCGCCTCGACAACGAATCCTTCGCGGTCACCGCCGCGAAGCCTCTCGGGCTCCTCGCAGCGGGCGATGAGCCGGTCAGGGTACCGCTCACCGGCTCGCTGCCCGCGGCGGTCTTGCCGGAAGTCGTCATGCATCAGCAAGTCTATCGCCGGCGCCCCGACGTCGAGGCGGTGGTCCGCTTTCAATCGCCCCAGCTCATCACCCTCTCAACGCTCGGCCGCACCCCGCGGGCACGCCATGGCTTCGGCGCCTATTTTTCCCCAGCGCCTCCGCTGCACGATGACCCACGGCTCGTCCGCGATGTCGACCGTGCCGGGCGGGTCGCGGATCAGCTCGGCGCCAGCCGCGCCATCGTGCTGCGCGCCAATGGTGCCCTCTGCGTCGGTCGCTCGCTCGAGGAGGCGCTGACGCTCGCTTGGTATCTCGAGGATGCGGCGCGCGTCGAGCTAGGCGTCCTTGCCACGGGGCAAACCGGCCTGGAGCTCACTGACGGGGAAGCCCGGGACCGGGCGATCACCACGGGCGGACTGTACGAACGCATGTGGGAGTGGCTCACTCGCGGCGAGTCGATCGATTCTTCTGCAAGAGGTCCGCATTCATGAACGAGTCGCCCAACGATTCCCACACGACAACGGCCGCCGCCAAGGAGCCCACGCTCAAGCTCAAATTCCTTTCCCACGGGACGCTCGAGAGCCGGGACCTCGACTTCACCCGACGCTTCTACGAGGAGTTCCTCGGCTTCGAGGTGGTTCGCCCGAGCAAGATCTCTCTGTGGTGCCGACTCGGTGGCCAGCACATCTACGTGGTCGTTCAGGTGCCGGAAGGCAAGAAAGGCGAGATGCCGATGCTGAATCACAATGGCATCGACGTCGAGACCGAGGAAGAGGTCGATCTGTGCCATCGACTGGTGGTGCGCGATGCCGAGCTTTGGAAACTTCACAAGATCAGCAAGCCCATCGTGCAGCACGGGACCTACAGCTTCTTCTTCTGGGATGCCGACGACAACAGCTGGGAGATCCTCGCCAACCCCCCGGGCGGCTACAGCTGGATGTTCGAGCGCGGCGATCAGCCGGGAATGGGCCACTTGAGCCGCAACTTCGCGCGACCGGAGTCTACGCGGCGCAAGACGCCCGGCGCCTGAGAAGATCGTGCGCGAGAGCTCCTATCGGCTGGCAAGCTTCACCACCGCGCACGGATCGCAGGCGGGGGCCGTGCGTGCGGGCATCGTCATCGACGAGCGCATCGTCGGGCTCGATGCGGTGCTCGGAGGCGCCGCCGGAAGCGACTCGGTGGCCAGCGCCCTCGCGCACTGGGCGCAGGTGGGCCCGCAGCTCGGCGAGGCGGCACGTGCCGTGCGTTCGGGGCGCGCCGAGTTCCCCTGCGAGTCGCTCGGCCGGGTGCGCTTGCTCGCTCCGATTGCGCGGCCCGGGGTCATATTCTGTGCTGGCGCCAACTATCACGACCACGTCGCTGCGATGACGAAGGCGCTCGGGCTGCCCCCGGAGCCGGATCCCCACGCGGCGGGCCTGAAGCCATGGCACTTCATCAAAGCCTCGGCGAGCTGTGTCCGCGGGCCCGGTCCCATCGAGCTGCCCACGTATTCCACGCGGGTCGACTGGGAGGCGGAGATCGCCATCGTGATCGGACGCAAGTGCCGCAACGTCAGCGAGGCGCACGCACTCGAGTACGTCGCGGGGCTGAGCATCGTAAACGATCTGTCGGCGCGCGATCATCTGCGCCGCTCCGGCGTCGCGGTTGAATCGCCTTTTCGCTACGACTGGGTGTCGCAGAAGTGCTTCGAGGGCGCGCTGCCCTTCGGGCCCTGGATCTGCCCGCTAGAGGAAATCCCCGACATCGGCGCGCTCGGCATCAGGCTCTGGGTGAACGATGTGCTCATGCAGGACTCCTCGAGTGCGCACATGATCTTCTCGGCGGCGGAGCAGATCGCCCACCTCAGCACGCGGCTCACCCTGCACCCCGGTGACGTGATCGCGACGGGCACGCCTGCCGGCGTCGGGGCGGAGCGTGGCGTGTTTCTTAAGGCCGGCGACTCGGTGCGCATCGAGGTGGAGACGATCGGCACCTTGACCAACCAATTCACGATCGCCGGCAGTCCATCGGCCGAGGGCGCATCGCCCGTCGCATGAGGTTCCCATCAGATGTCCAGCCTACCCTCACGCGCCACCGAGTTCATCAATCTAAGTCCGGTCGATGAGTCGGCGCCGGGCCGCCTCTCGCCCGTGGCGTCGGCGCCGCGACTCGAGCAGCTGGTCAATGCCGCGCGCGAGCTGGTGCCGTATCTCCGCGACCACGCCCAACGCACGGAGGCTGAGCGACGCGTCTCGGTCGAGGCCACCGAAGCGTTCCAAAGCGCGGGGTTCTTCAAGCTCATGCAACCGCGCCGTTACGGCGGCTACGAATACGGCTTCACGGCTTTCATCGACGTCATCAGCGAGATCGGGCGCGGCTGCACCTCCTCGGCTTGGTGCTGCGCGATCGGGTGCGGCCATCAGTGGATGATCGGCTGCTTCCCGGAGGAGGCCCAGGACGATGTGTGGATGGGCGATCCCAATGCGTTCGCGTGTGTATCGTACGCACCGACCGGCACGCTCGAGGTGGTCGAGGGTGGATTCCGCGTCCACGGAAAATGGCAGTTCGTCTCCAATGCGGACAACTCGCAGTGGGTGATCCTCGGGGCACAGTTCCCTGGCCCCGAGCGGGGCGCCCCTCCCGAGGCGGGCTTTCTGCTGCTGCCGCGATCCGACTGGCGCATCGAGGACAACTGGTACGTGTCCGGCCAGTCCGGCACGGGATCGAAGGCCATCGCGATCGACCAGCCGACCTTCGTGCCGGCGCATCGCAAACTGAGCGTCGCGCAAGCGGCGGCGGGCTCCTCGCCCGGCGCACGCGTCAACACGAATCCGATCTACTCGATCCCCTTCATCTCCGCGCTGCCGGTCTGTTTGATCTCGCCGCTCCTCGGCACGGCCTTGGGCGCGGTCGAGGAGTTCGTGGCCCTGTGCGGCACGCGGGTGACGCGCGGTGCCGTTGCCGGCAGCGGCAACCGCCTCAGCGAGTTCTACCCGGTGCAGTCGAAGGTGGCCGAGGCGTCGGCCATGGCGGACGCCGCGCGGCTCATCATCACACGCGATACTGCCGAGGTCGAGAAGAGCATCTTCGCCGGCCAAGGGCTTAGCATCGATCAGCGCATCCGCAATCGGCGCGACCACGCCTTTGCGGCGAAGCTGGCCCGCGATGCCGTCGACCTGCTGTTCTCGGCCGTGGGCGGCAGCGGCCTTTCGCTCGATCAACCCATCCAGCGGATGTGGCGGGACTCCGCCGCGATCGTCCGCCATATCACACTCAACTGGGATGCGGTGTCCGCGATGGTCGGGCAGCACCTGCTCGGTCTCACTCCGAAAGGGCAGTACTGAGCGGCAGGAACCTGCATGTACTCCTGGATGCTGATCACCGGCGACACACCCGTCACGACCGATGCGCTCGAATTCAGGCAATCGCTGGGATCCTTCCCGACCGGTGTGTGTCTCGTCACCACCGTCTCCGAGCAGGGCAAACGCGAGGGCATGACGATCAACTCCTTTGCCTCGGTATCGCTGGCGCCGCCACTCATCCTGTGGAGCATCCGCGACGATGCGCGCAGCGCCGATGCGTTCATCGGCTCCCGGCACTTCATCTTGAGTGTGCTCGCCGCGAGCCAGGAAAAGCTCGCCCTCCACTTCTCACGGCCGGCCCCGGATAAATTCGCTGGCTGGGAAGGCGAATTCGACGAGGGCATCGGCGGCACCCCGCGCCTGCGTGACAGCGTCGCGACGTTCGAATGCACCACCTATTCGCGCCACCAGGAAGGCGATCACACAATCCTCCTCGGCCGCGTGGAGGTGCACCGGCGCACGTCGCACGTGCCGCTGTTGCTGCATCTCGGGAAGATGGGATCGCTGTGGAGCCTCGCGGAGAGTCCCCAACCGCAGCACTGACGGCGACGTTCATATTCATTGGCAATGGCCCGCATTGCCATTTGTCATTCGAGACGCGAAGCGCATCAGGCTAAGGTGCATTCATCACAACGATGAGCTTCGAGGGGAGTCGAATGACGGGGAAACCGGCCAATGCGCCGAATGATCGTCGATCGACGCAGTCGCCGCGCTACGATTTCGAGCCGATCATCAACCGCAAGCCGGTGCCATTCCCGGGCGGCAAACGTCTCGCGATCCTGATCTACGTCAATATCGAACACGTCCCCTTCGGCTCGACCGCGCCGGCCCATGCGGTCTATCCCGGAACGCTGCATCTGAGCCCGGACATCCTCAACCATGGCTGGCGGGACTACGGCAATCGCGTCGGCCTGTGGCGGATCATGCGAGCGATGGATCGCCACGGCTTTCGCGGCACGGTCAATCTCAACAGCGACGTCTGTCGCGAATATCCGCAAATCATCCGTGAGGGCAACAAGCGACGCTGGGAATGGGGCGCGCAGGGCGACAACAACACGAGCGTGCTCACCCACATGTCGGTCGAGGAGCAGCGTTCATTCATCAAGCGCAACCTCGACATCATCGAAGCCGCGACAGGCCAGCGCCCGCGAGGATGGCTCGGCATGTTCCTGGCGGAAAGCTTCGAATCTCCCGATCTGCTCGCCGAGGCGGGGATCGAGTACGTGTCAGATTACGCGCACGACGAGCTGCCCGTCGCGATGCGCGTCAAGACGGGCTCCCTCGTGACGATGCCTTATACCCTCGAGCTCAACGACGTGCCCACCATCGCCGGCAAGGGCGCTTCCGGCGAGGTGTTCGGGCAGATGATCCGCGACCAGTTCGACGTGCTCTACGAGGAGGCGATCGAGCTGCCCCGGGTGATGTCGATCTCGGTGCACCCGTTCATCTCGGGCCACCCCTTCCGCATGAAGCACATCGAGGCGGCCCTCGCATACATCGCGAGTCATAGCGCCATATGGCCGACGACCGGGGGCGAGGTGAGCGACTGGTATCGCACGCACCATCTAAAGCACAAAACGGGGGACGCATGACACGTAATTTCAAGCGCGTTGCGGCTGTTTCGGTCGGTCTCGCCAGCTTCGCCGCGAGCCGCATCTGGGCGTCCGACGCGGCGCCGGCTGCCACGAACTCTAGCGACGCGTTGCAGGAGATCACGGTCACCGCGGAGAAACAAACCGAGAATCTGCAGAAGGCGCCTGCGGCGGTGACCGCCCTGCCGACCGATATTCTGATCGACGCAGGGGTCACGGACCTCAGGCAGGCGCAGCAGGTGGTGCCCTCCGTGCGATTTCAGGCGGAGGGCAACAACACCCAGGTGTTCATCCGCGGAGTGGGCGCCAACCTCGATTTCCCGAACGTCGAGCCGAACGTCGCCTTCAATTTCGCCGGCATCTATCTGCCGCGCGAGGCAACGAGTGCCGCCTTTTTCGACGTCGCGCAGCTCGAGATACTACCCGGATCCCAAGGCACGCTCTATGGGCGGAGTGCGATCGGCGGCACGATCAATCTCACGCCCGCCAAGCCCTCGTTCAACAACGACGGGGAGACGCTGATCGAGGCGGGCAACTATTCGTACGTGCACGCCACCGTCACGCAGAACGTCAAGGTCAGCGACAGTATCGCGCTTCGGGCGGCCCTCGATTATGCCTATGACACTGGTTACGAGGTGACCGGAGCGGACTCGAAGAACGACCCAAGCGCTCGCCTCTCGGCGTTGATCAAGCCCTCGGACGCATTGAGCATCTACCTATGGGCGCAGGCGGCCGAGAAACGCGGCTTTACGGAGAATCTCGTGAACAAGGGTACGAACCCCGCGACGGGTGCCTATTGCGAGATGTGCTATTTCTTCACCAACCCGTGGAACGACACGCGCACCGGCCGATACGCAGCGCCGTTCGGCCAGACCGATGCGGCACGCAACCACTACAAGACCGACATGATCGGCGGTGAGATCGACTACCAATTCGAGCACATGACCCTGAGCTACCTGCCCTCGTATCTGTACCTCGACGCCAGACCGATCTACTGGCTGAGCGCGATCGAATCGACGAACACCGCGCATTACAACCAGATCTCGCAAGAGTTGCGGCTGTCGAGCAACGGTCCGGGGTCCTTCAAGTGGCTGGTGGGACTCAACTACTATGACTCCCGAAACAGCGGCTCTGAATATCTGTTCGTCAATGAGCCCTTCAGCTTCTATCAGACCAACGTCAATTCCGACATGCTGCAAGGCTCGTCGCTTTTTGGCCAGCTGACGTATAGCGTCACCGACGCCTTCCGTCTCACCGGCGGTGGCCGCGTGAGCTCGACCAAGCGCGAGGCGAGTGGCTTCGAGGTGGTGGCGCTTGGCGGTGCACCCTACGAATTCGACAAGACCTACAATCACGTCGACTGGAAGGCGGGGTTCGAGTACGACGTGGCGCCGCAAGTCATGGTCTATGGCGTCATCCAGACGGGATTCCAGCCGGGGACCTTCAACGCGCTTCCCAACACCTCGACCTTCAGCAATGAGGTCCACCCGGAGGAGCTCAAATCATACACGGCCGGCTTCAAGTCGCGCTGGCTCGATGACCGCCTGCAAATCAACAACGAAGCTTACTACTACGCATTTCACAACCTGATCATCCAAGCCTACGACATATCCGCCCCCTATAACCTCATCTTCAACGGCGACAAGGTCGGCATCCGCGGCGATCAGCTCGACATCCTCGCGCGCGTTCTGAACGAGGACACGGCAAACTTCAATGTCGGTTACTCGCGGGCACGCAATGTCGATGTCGTCGATACCAACGGTAAAAGCTATGACGGCTTGCAGCCCGCCTATGCCCCAGACTGGGTGATCGAGGCGGGCTACACACACAATCAGCCGCTCGCGAATGCAACACTGCGCTGGCATCTCGATGCCCGCTACGAGAGCTCCTGGTTTGCGGACTACGTCCACAACAAAGGGACTGAGCAGACCGGCTCCGCCAAAGCCGATGCCTCTGTCACCTATGATGCCACTGCTTGGACCGCAGGCCTCTGGGTGAAGAACATGACCAATCGAGCCGTCATTGCAGCGACCGCGGCCGCCGGCATTCCGGGACCGGCGACTGCTTATCTCGAGGATCCGCGCACGATGGGTGTGCGCTTCACAATCAAGTATTAAGAGGTTTGCGATGAGTGCCCCCAAAAGCCGCTCTCCGCCGACGCAGGCCCAGATGATCGAGACCTTGTGGGCGCGCTCCGAGGTGGAGCGGGTAATGCTCAATTTCGGCCGTGCGCTCGATCTGGGCGATTGGCCGCTCTATCGCAGCTGTTTCGCCGACCGCTTTCGGGTGAACTTCGAGCGCCTGACGGGTCAGCCCGAGGTCGAGGTGGATGCGGATCTTTGGACGAGGTTCGCCGAGGTCATCCTTAGCCCCGTCCGCCGTCACCACCAGTACTCGAATTTCTCGATCACGCTCGAAGGGGATCGTGCCGAGGCAGTGGTCTATATGGTGGCCCGTCACTGGAAGCCGACCGATGGCGGCGCGGCCGAGTACATCCAGAACGGCTGGTACGAAAACACGTTTCAGCGCATCGATGATGAGTGGAAAATCACGCGCCTTTTGCACACATATTCTTGGATCACAGGGAACGGAGCGCTGTTCGACATGAGAGACCCCGAGCTCGTCGCAATCATGGCGCAGGTTTTCAATCCAGACCGGCGAGTGGGAGGATAGTCGTCATCGGCATCCCTCAGCCAGTCGTGCTGGCTCACAAGATCGCGGTGTCGATGCCTGCGTAAATATCCATCCTCGACAGGGGGCGCTGCATGCCCCCAACTCTCTAGCTTCTTCCTTCCGAGGTCCACAATGCCCACCCATGTCCTGATCGCCTTTTACTCCCGCAACGGCTCAACCGAAGCGCTCGCGAACGCCGTAGCCAAGGGGGCCATGAGCCAGAGCGCAGAAGTCCGGCTGCGCCGTGCCCGCGACCTCGTCGACCCGGCGATCATCGCCCGCGTGCCCGGCTGGGCCGAGAACAAAGCGCGGATGGAGACGGAATACGAGGCGCCAACCGAGGCTGATGCCGAATGGGCCGACGCCCTCGTATTCGGCACGCCGACCCGCTTCGGCGCGACCACCGCCGAACTCAAGGCCTATATCGACAGCCTCGGCGGCCTCTGGTTTCAGGGCAAGCTCAATGGCAAAGTCGGCGCGGTCTTCACCTCAACTTCGACCCAGCACGGTGGCAACGAGTCGACGCTCCTCTCTCTCTACAACCCAATGGCGCATCTCGGGCTGATCATTGTGCCGCTGGGTTACGCCGATCCGGTGCTATTCCGCGCTGGAACGCCCTACGGCGCCTCGTCCGTTTCCGGCCAGCAAGGCGCGGCGCCCACCGCCGACGAACTTGAAGTGGCCACCTTCCAGGGGCGGCGAGTGACAGAGGTGGCTAGCGCACTAAAAGGCGCCCAGGTCGAGGGCAAGCTCGCCTGACCGAGCATGCATGGGCTGCAATCGACCTTTGAATAATCTCCATTCCACCTCGCGTGGACTACGAGCTGACACCGCTCGGACGAGAGCTGGTGCCACCATTGCAGCGCTCTATGAGGGGGCGGTTCAGCACCGACCCCAGATGCTTGGGTCGACGCAGAAATTTCAAACAAAGCAGCGCAGAGCTGCCAATCAGCCCTTATAACGACGCACGTCGGATCAGTCCGCGTCCGCGCCGCCCGAGGTAAAAGGACATTGACAACGGCTGCACCAGGTTCCCCTATGGCGGGGTTACTGGCCCGTTGGGAAACCAGGACCGGCGCTTGAATACTGCTTTGGCATGCTCGCGAAAGCCTGCCGCGGATGAGGATTATCTCTTCGCGTTGGCCGCTCGGATACGCAGAGCAGCGGGCGGCGGTGCCCCTGCGGCGCGCGCCACCTTCAGAGCGCTTCCCATCCAGGCTAAATCGTCCAACATCACCGTCAAGCCGACATTCAAGGCGGGAGTAACCGGTCGGCCATCAGCGCCAAAAGCGCTCGCAACAAACGGAATCAGTGTCTGGGTACGAATCGGGTTCGCCTCAGCCTCCAGCATGATCTGGTTGAGATGTTCGACCGCCCGAACACCCGCGGATACTCCAAGGCTATAAGCGACAAAAGCAACGGGCTTGTGGCGGAAGCCGTACGAGAAGAAAACGGTGTCGATGGCGTTCTTGAGCACAGCCGGAACACTGTGATTGTATTCCGGCGTAACGATGATATACGCGTCCGCTTCCTTGATCTTGTCGTCCCAACGCTTCACCAGGGGATCGGAATACGTCGGGTTGGCAAAGTCACCAACGGTTTCGATGGTTTCTTGGAAGTGCGGCAGCGGCCACTCACGCAGATCTACCGTCTCGACTGCGAACGCCCCATGTGAGCGAGTGATGGGCTCGAACCAATGGCAAACGGGGTCGGCATTGCGACCGCTCCGGGTGCTGCCAATGATGATCTGGAGATTAAGCATGCTATTCCTCGCATTGTGGGGATCTCCCGAATCGTCCGGTTGCGCTTTTACTACCAATATTTATATACTAATACGTACATGTCAAGCGAACCAGAATACTTGGGGTGGCTGGTCAAGCGAGTTCAATACGCCCATCACCGCGCCTTGGATAAACGTCTCGGGTCCCTAGGGGTTAGCCTTGTACAATGGAATGCGCTTCGAGAAATCGAGCGCAATCCGGGATGCTCCCAGCATCGCCTGGCGGAGCAGACATTCAATTCCGATCAGGCGTTCGGCTCGTTGCTGACCCGATTGTTGGCGGCGGGCTGGATTGAGCGACACCCGGGAACGGGGCGTGCGACCATCCATCGACTCACTCCGTCGGGACGATCGCTTCTCCTTGATGGACAGAAAATCGTGTCCGAGGTCACCACCGCGTCATTCCGACCCCTGAGCAAGCACGAACGGCAGGTGCTAGGCCGTATATTGAACAAGGTTCTTGACCAGCGGCGCACCGGGTAGCTGTCCCGGCTCCTGTGAGCCAGTATGAAACCCCCACACATAGCGACGCTTCAGCCGCTGTTTCGCTATTGCAACAATTTCATCTTGCGAAGAATCGCAGCGTATTCTGACTCGCCCTCGACATTTCGCAACAACAATTCGCCTCGGATCCAATAGAGGCGGCTGTCATGTCGCGCGTACGCCTGCTCGAGTCGGGCTAGCGCCCGCCTCTTCTCTCCCCGATAGGCGAAAGCGCCGGCGACCGCCGTGGGAGAGGTAGCGTCTCGTGGAAGCAGCATCAGGCGCGCCAATATAGCGTCTGACTCCTTCATACGGTGCTCCGCCCAGTAGGCCGCCACGAGATGCGGAGTGGGCGTCTCGTTCGGGTTGTCGATTCTGAATTCCGACATTGCATCGCCCACCCGACCTTCCAGCAAAAGGATTTCGCCGAGCACTCCGTGCGCACCAGAATAGGTCGGGCTAATCTCCAAGGCGCGCCGAGCGGCACTCTCAGTCTCGGCTGGACGATCGAGATGCATATACACGTTCGAGAGAGCTGTGTACGTGGCAGCGTCAAGCGGGTCAGCCGAATTCACGGAATTCAGATACTGCAGCGCCCCGCTCCAGTCACCGACCGACGTGCGCTCCGTAGCTGCCTCGATCAAGACGAAGGGATTTCGCGGAGCGAGCGCTGCTGCAATCTTAAATTCCGCTTCGGCAGCTGACCAGTCCCAGTCATACTGGAACTGTACGGCGCCCAAAACCGCGTGGGCGAGCCCCGATTTTGGCTCGAGCTTCAGCGCTGCCACGGCAGCCGCACGGGCCCGTTCGTATCCAGTCGTGGGGGGAACGTAGCCCATCTCGGCGAGGTCGAACTCGGTTGCTGCCAGCGTCTCGGCCGCTGGCACGAACGCCGAGTCAATGTCGAGCGCTCGATGCAAGTCGGCTTCAGCTTCCTGGAGCCCGCGCTCGTCAAACCGATAGATTGCGTGTTGGGCCCGCAGATACAAATCGTACGCTTCGCTCTTGTGCGTCGATGCGGCCCATTGCGAGAGAAGCGATGGTGCAACCTCCAGCTGAAGACCTCTCACGAGGCTTGCGGCGATTTCCGCCTGTACCTGGAGGACGTCATTGACAGCTCGATCATAGGTCTCCGACCAGCGATGTGCGCCATCACGTGTGTCAATCAATTGAGCGGTGATGCGCACATGGTCACCCGATCGACGAACGCTACCTTCGGCGACGTAGGCGGCGCCAAGCCCCGCCGCAATCGCGCGCCAATCGTCGCCCCTGCCTTTGTAGCTAAATGATGAGGCGCGGCCGACTACCTTGAGGTTCGGAACCTTGACCAGCAGGTTGATGATCTCTTCGGCGATACCTTCAGCGAAATATTCTTGATCCTTTTTCTCGCTCAGATCGACAAACGGAAGGACAGCGATCGATCTCTCTGAAATGAGGGCAGGCGTTAGTGCTGCGGATCCGGGTGCAGTGGCCTTTTCGACTTGTCGGACGGGACCGTGTGATACCCATTCACTGCTCACAAGCGCGAGCACCCCGACTGCAACGGCACAAAACGCAGTTACGACTAAAGCGTGTCCTAATGAGCGCTCGATTAGGACTGATCGCAGGGTGCGCAATCGGCGGGTGATTGAGAAGTGTCGCGATGCGGTGCACGAACTCCGCCTGCACTTCGCCCATCGGCATCCTAATCCACTGAACCTCCCGAAACTTTGCCGGCACCAGCGCGTCGGGCTCAGTGGTACCGTCCACAATAACCGGTACGAGGAACGGCATCTCGGTAGCCATCAGGTGCGATCGGTCGACCGCCAGCTTCCATTCCAGGCGGAAATAGCCCTCCGGTCTCGCCTGCGTGTGAGCCGAGATGATCGGGACAAACAGCGCACAGTCCCTGATCTGCTGACGGATCTTATAGTCCCAGACGTCACCGCCCCGGAGTTCGGACTGATCGAACCAAACTTCAACTCCGGCGACGCTTAGCGCGCCGCAAATGCGTCTCGCCACGTCTACATCTTCTGACGCGTAGCTTAGGAATACGCCCTTGGCTGACTGAGTCACTGAATGCCCTTTGCCATGGCGGCTTCCGGCTGTTCGACGTCGCCGACAAACCCGCCGTGGATGCAGCTTATCCGATTTCAGATACCTGCTTGCGGGCGGCCGATTGGCCTGAGAGCTCCTCCCTCTGATCCGGCCGCTTGCCACCCTCCTACCCCGGATTCACTCGCGAAGAACTAAGAAGCTCGGTCTCACGCTTGGCGCTCTGCGCACTCAGAGCCCGAGCCTTTCGCATCGCCGACAGCCTCATCAGAGTGATGAGGGCAACTTTAATGGCTAAACCGTAGGACGCATTGCCGCCGCGATCGGGCCAGACCCGGGGGCACATGGAGCGCGCGATCCAGCTGCTGTTCCTGATCATGGCTGTCTCTCCGGCGGCTGCAGGGAGTGTGCGCACATGTCAGCCGCGGTGGATGAAACGCCTGACGGCCCCTGGCATGATGCGTCATGGACGCCCGTCAAGGGTGAGCCAGGGAGCCGGCCATAGGATCAAGCGCTCTTCAAGGTAGCCGATACGGCAGTTGGACGGCGACGTCCGTGGCTCGTGGCGCGGGCGGCTTGACGGTGCTCGCCGCCGTTTCGGTGCTGACCGGCTGGGCACTCGGCATCGAGGCGCTGATGAGCGTATTGCCGGGGCAGACCAAGATGTCCCCGCTCACGGCGCTCACATTTGCGCTGGCCGGTTCGGTGCTCTGGCTCAGCGTCTCGGGATCCGACTCCCGCGGGGCACTCGCCCGCGATAGCGCCTGGCGGAAATGGGTTGGATCCGGCTCTGCGCTCATCGCCCTGATCGGCGCCTACCGGCTCTGCGATTATGGCTTCGGCTGGAATCTCGCCATTGATCAGCTCGGTTTTGAAGGAGGGTTGCGGCGCGGGGCGGGAAACGGGGCCCTCAGCCTTATGGCGCCAGCGACGGCGGTCGGGTTCCTCTTACTCGGATCGGCACTGACGCTGGTCCGCACGACGCGGCTCTTCGGCGTATTTCAGGCGCTGTGCCTCCTGGTGGCGATGAGCGGCTGGCTCGGGATCAGTCACTACATCTTTGGCGGCGAGCCGCTGCTGCCTTACACCAAGATGGCATTCCACACCGCGATACTCCTTCTGGTACTGAGTGCTGGAACGCTGTGTGCGAGAGCGGATCGAGGGCTGGTCGCCCTCTTGCGGAGCGATAGCGCGGGCGGCTCGATCGCCCGAAAGTTGGTACCGGCGGCGGTGTTCGCCCCGGTGATCCTCGGGTGGCTGCGGCTCGAGGCTCAACGCGCCGGGTGGATTGACACGGAAGCGGGCATCTCGCTGTTCGCGCTCTCGAATATCGTCGTCTTCGGTGGACTGATCTGGGCCACAGCACTGTCCTTGCATCGGGCCGACATCGAGCGCCGCGCCGCGCAGCGCAAGGTGCATGCCCAGCTTGAGCGCCTGAAGCTGCTCGAGCAGATCACCCATGCGATCGGCGAGCGTCAAGATCTGCTCAGCATATTCCAGGTCGTGGTGCGAGCGGTGGAGGAGCAGCTGCCGGCGGACTTCGTGTGCGCGTGCCGATACGATGAGACGAATCGGCTCCTCAGCATCACCAGCATCGGATTGCGCAGCCAGACGCTCGCCCTCACCCTGGAGCCCGCGCTGAGCGAGGAGGCTTGCATCGAGATCGACGATAACGGGCTCTCGCGCTCGGTGCACGGAGAGCTCGTCTATGAACCGGACCTCGCGGTCGTGAACCTGCCGTTCGCACAGCGTCTGGTGCGCGGGGGACTCGCCTCACTGGTCCTCGTGCCGCTCGTGGTGGAGACCAAGGTGTTCGGGTTGTTGGTGGTGGCGCGTGGCGAGGCGCGCAGCTTCTCGAGCGCCGATTGCGAGTTCCTGCGCCAATTGGGGGCGCATACGGCGCTCGCCGCGAACCAGGTGCATCTGTATGCACAGTTGCGGCTCGCCTACGAGGATTTGCGACAGAGCCAGCAAGTAGTGATGCAACAAGAGCGTCTGCGCGTGCTCGGCCAGATGGCGAGCGGCATCGCACACGACATCAACAATGCCCTCTCGCCCGTCGCGCTATATACGGATTCGCTGCTCGCGAACGAGCGCGGATTGAGCGAGAAGGCACGCGCTTATCTCGAGACGATCCGCCAGGCGATCGAGGATGCGGCCGAGACCATCGGGCGACTGCGCCAGTTCTATGGCGCGCGCCAGCCGGAGACGATCCTCGCGCCCGTATTGTTGAATTCTCTGGTAGAGCAGGTGGTGAATCTCACCCGTGCTCGATGGAGCGATATGCCGCGCGCGCAGGGCATCGAGATCCGGCTTGACACGGAGCTCGCGGCAGACTTGCCGGCGGTTCTTGGAAGCGAGAGTGAGATTCGCGATGCGCTGGTGAATCTCGTCTTCAATGCGGTCGACGCTATGCCAGGGGGAGGCGTGTTGACGATGCGGACCCGGCTCGCTACGGAGGATGGTGAGGTGGATATCGAGGTCTGTGACAGCGGCACGGGAATGGACGAAGCCACCGTCGCCAAATGCCTCGAGCCCTTTTTCACGACCAAGGGCGAGCGTGGTACGGGACTTGGACTCGCCATGGTCTACGGGATGGCGCAACGCCACGGCGGCAGACTGGCGATCGAGAGTGCGGTGGGTCGTGGTACGACGATGCGCCTCAGCTTTCCGGTTGCGCCCGCGCCGGCGGCGGGACCGTCGACGGAGCTCGTCACCGAGAGTGTGCCGATGCGCTTACGAATTCTGCTCGTAGACGATGACCCCTTGCTGCTGCAATCTCTGAAAGATGCGCTGGAGGGTGAGGGGCACACGGTCGAGGGCGCGAGCGGCGGTGAGGAAGGTATCGATCGGTTCCGCGCGGCGAGTGCCGCTGGCACGCCCTTCGCGGTCGTGATCACGGATCTGGGCATGCCCTACGTGGATGGAAAGAAAGTTGCGCTGGCGGTCAAGGCGGTCTCGCCCGCGACGCCGGTGATCATGCTCACCGGGTGGGGTCGACCGATGGCGGCCGAGGCAGCACCGCCGATGGTGGACCGCGTGTTGGCAAAACCGCCGAAACTCGCGCAGCTACGCGAGACGCTTGCGCGGTGCTGTAACGGCCGAAGTGCGTGATGCGTTCGTGTGCATCGTCATTTATCCGGCAGTGCCTCAGCCAATCGTGGGTAGCGCGACGACGAGGAGGTCCGAGTACTGCTTGTTAGCCACCCCGCATGGCGCCCCACCGATAGGCATTTCATAAGATGAAGGCCGCCGAGTACTCGACTCTTCAAGGAGAGCGCGTCATTCGGAGCATTTCCTGCACCCATTCGCCGGCGATCGACGGAGCTACACGAGCTCCCGCCCCGAACAACCCCTCCGCGGCCGGTCGGACCGGGGCGAGCGCAGCGCCGCATCTTGGCACGCCGCCGGGCGGCCCCCCCAATACCGGCCCAAAGGGTCTTCACTGAGGCCGTGTGGAAACTGTATCTATCGAATTATGATGAATAGCATTTCTGAAGTAATTGTTTTTCTTATGGAAGGTCTGTTCATCGAATCGATCTGTCAGCCGTTGAACTAGTGTTACAAATGAGGGCCCGACACAGGAAATATCCGGTTGGTGCCCGAAGTCCTCGATGCGTAATTGCCCTGCCCCAACACTACTCAAAAAAGCAGGAGGTAAGTTGCATCACCGCGCCACCACCCGTTCTCGAGCGCGGTACCACGAGGGCTCGAAATTGCGGTCGAAGCATCTTCTGTCGACTAGATCTTGTGCTTTGGCGGTCCTAGGAGGCTAGCGCGCAGGATGATGGCGGGGGCATGATTCTGGATTTCAGGCATCAAAATTTCCGCGAGATTTTTCCACGCCCAGCCGATGCGATAGCCGTTTAGCTGAACCGAGGCCCGGCCTGAGCGGCTGACGTCACGATGCAACGATCACGCCTCATTGACATTCCCAGCATGTCGCCGGAGAGTGGACTTTCGCATTTTCCGTCGAGCGTCGCGCTAGTGAACCCTGGAATGGCTTAGGCCGCCCAACCAATTAAGGAGACATCCATGCCGAGGATCGCAGCCCGTGACGGTACCGAGATCTACTATCGTGATTGGGGCAAGGGCCCGCCTATCGTCTTCTCGCACGGCTGGCCATTGACCGGGGCTGCTTGGGAAGCACAAATGCTTTTCTTCAACAGCAAAGGTTACCGAACGGTCGCCCACGACCGGCGGGGTCACGGCTACTCCGATCAACCTGGTTCAGGAAACGACGTCGACACCTGGGCGGACGATCTGGATGCCCTGATGAACGGTCTTGATCTTCGCGACGCGGTCTTAGTTGGGCATTCGACCGGGGGCGGTGAGCTGGCGCGCTATATCTCACGTCACGGGACCTCGCGCGTTTCAAAGATGGTGCTGCTCGATACGATCGTACCGGTGATGATGCAAAAGGAGGGAGTACCCGGGGGCGTTCCGAAATCTGTTATCGACACCATCCGTGCGGGAGTCGCACACGATCGCTCCTCCTTCTACCAGGAGCTGTCGGCACCCTTCTTCGGCGCGAATCGCCCAAATTCCCCCGCAACTCAAGGCATGCGCGACTTGTTCTGGTTTCAGGGCCTGCTCGGCGGTGCCAAGGCTCAGTATGAGACCACCTACAGCTGGGAGCTCGACTACACTGCCGATATCGCCAAGTGCGATAAGCCGCTACTCGTCCTGCATTGCGAAGACGATCAGATCGTGCCAATCGGCCCAACCGCGCGCCGCGTACCCTCTATCGTTCCGCACGCGATCCTGAAGGTCTACCCGGGCGGCGCCCACGGTATTGCGATCATCGATCCGGAGCGCGTCAACGCTGATTTGCTGGCTTTCATCAAAGGCGAAATGAGATCTTAAGCAGCGTTGCCCGCAGCTCACGCACATTGCGAGCAGCTTTTTGTCATGCAAGACCTTCGCGAGCATCCGGCTGATGTTTAGGGGCGCTCAGCACCACGAGCGCATGCTCACCGTGTATTCTGCGGAAAGTAGGCGTTGTCTCGCGCTCCCTTCGGCGGTCTCGGTAAATCTCTGATTTCCTTGCATGGCCGACCAACGCCTGATGACAAGGTCCAAAATGGGCCCGGCGAGTTCGTTGATCTCGCGGCCGCGTGTCAGAGCGCCGTTACAGCTTGTATTCGTCGATCTCAATGGCTCGATCGGAGGTCCACCCATGGCGTCCTCTTCACCGTCCCCTCTTATCGAACGCCGTCGCGAGCAGATGTTTCCCGTTTTGAGTTCAGCGCAAGTCGCAACCGCACGGCGGTTTGGCGGCGAGCCGCGACGGTTCAAGCCCGATGAGATCGTGTTCGATGTCGGACAAGCCGGTGTGCCCGCCTATCTTGTTCTCTTGGGTTCGATTAAGGTTCTCCAGCGCGATGGCCTCGGACACGAGAGTGAAATCACTACCCATGGACCCGGAGAGCTGACGGGCGACATTAGCCAGCTCGCGGGTGCTCTGACGCTCACTCAAGGGCGCGCGGGCAACAACGGCGCGGAAGCCGTCCCATTCGATTCCACGCGGTTGCGATCTCTCGTGATCGCAACCTCGGAGATCGGCGAAGCAATTATGCGCGCCTTCATTTTGCGGCGCGCTTTCCTCATACAAGCCGGCGCGGGATTAGTGCTGCTGGGTGCGAGCGACACGCCGGTCGCTCTGCGCTTGCAGAATTTTCTGAGACGAAACTACATCCCGCACACGATGCTCGATCCCGCCGTAGATGCCGACGCTGCGAGCCTGATTGAGCACTTGGGCATATCTCAAGCGGAGTTGCCCTCGCCGTCTGTCCGAACGGTACCATGTTGCGCAGCCCGCATGAGAATACTCTTGCGCATTGTCTCGGCCTGCTCCCGAGCTTCCTTGCGGACCGATTCTATGATGTAGCGATTGTCGGAGCGGGTCCTGCGGGACTGGCTACGGCCGTGTATGCCGGGTCGGAGGGCCTATCGGTCTTGGTACTCGATGCGCAAGCCCCGGGCGGTCAAGCGGGCGCCTCGGCGCGCATTGAGAACTACTTGGGATTTCCGACGGGCATATCAGGCGAAGCGCTACTGGGTCGGGCCTACACGCAGGCACAGAAATTCGGCGCCGTGACCGCAATTCCCGCAGAAGTCAAGCTGCTGAAAGCAGCCCCAAACGATGCATCCTCGGACTGGCGAGGCTACGAGCTGGGGCTGGACGAGGGCCTGCCAGTGCGAGCCGCGGCAATCGTCATCGCGAGCGGGGCGCGCTATCGGAAGCTCGACTTGCCGAACTTGAGCAGCTTCGAAGGACGAGGCGTGTACTACTGGGCGTCGCCAATCGAGTCGAGGCTGTGTGCGCGACGCGAAGTGGTCATAGTAGGCGGCGGCAACTCGGCGGGTCAGGGCACGGTATTCCTGGCGAGCCACGTCTCTCGGGTGCATCTGTTGGTACGCGGCGCGAGCCTGAGCGAAGGCATGTCGCAGTATCTCGTCACTCGCATTGGTGCCTTACGCAACGTCGAGGTTCACACCGAGACCGAGCTCACTCAGTTGATAGGGGACCCGGCCGGAGGCCTGCAAGCGGTTTGCTGGCGCCATCGGCCGAGCGGAAAGGAGGAGCGGCGCGCGATCCACCACGTCTTCTTGTTCATCGGCGCCACGCCGAATACGGACTGGCTCAAGCAATGCGCTGTGAGCGTGGACACCAAGGGATTCGTGCGGACCGGCGAGCCGGCAACGGGCTTCACTGCCGGTATCGAGGGCTGTAAGCGAGATTCTCTACCGCTCGAGACCTCCCTGCCCGGCGTGTTCGCGGTCGGCGACGTTCGCGCGGGCTCGGTGAAGCGCGTGTCCGCCGCGGTCGGTGAAGGTGCCGCCGTAGTCGCGCAGTTGCACGGTTATCTGCACGCCATTCGCCCGGAGCATCAGCCAATGACACCAATGGGCACCAATGCGGAGGTCCGATCGGGAACGGTTCCGCCGCAGACCGAGCGAACGACGAACGCCGCGTCCACGACATCCGCCTCGCAGGGTTGATAGCGGCCACGAAGAGACATCCTTAAGCGCTCGGCGGTACAAAGGCCGAACCTTGATTGCGTTAGCGCCCCGCTGTCCAGCAATGCGGGTTTTCACTGAATCGTACCGATTGCCACGTTGTCGGCGCTTGCTCCAGTATCGCCAACGACCGTAAGTGCTCCTGTCGCTGCATCGATAGCAAACGCCACAATGGCCCCATTATTTATAACGTAGGCAAACTTACCGCTTGGATCCAGCGCGATGAACGTTGGCATGTTGCCACTAGCCTGGGGCACAAACGGACTTGCAGCCATTGGGGTGAGCACGCCAGTCGATGTATCGATAGTGTCGCCTAACACAACACCGGCGAACGCATTTGCGATGTATAAGTACCGGCCAGTTGAGTCGATACTTAGCGCCGTCGAATTTCCCCCGACGAAGGGGCTGCCGGTGACCGCGCCTAAAGCGCCCGTGTTGGAGTCGATGGTCTCGGCATATAGCAACCCGCTAATATAGTCCAGGACATATAGAAACCCGCCTTGGGGATAGGCCTTCAGGTAAATTGGATCAACGAACGAATACGTGCCATTTACGATGGGTGTAAGCGCGCCGGTCGTATAGTTGACGGCATATCCGGAAACCGTATTACTTCCTCGGTTGGCTGTGTAAGCGAATTTACCGGTTGTTTCCGTGGTAATGCTTGTCGCACCGAGATCAACCGAAAACGGGCTGATAGCGGTTGGCTTAAGTGTGCCCGACAACGGGTCCACAGCAAATGACGTCACATTCTGTGATCCACCGGTTAGTACAAAGATCAAACTACCATCTGGAGTGGTGGTAATCGATGCAGGAGAAGGCGATGCGACGGCGTACGGGCTACCAGCAATACTGGAAAGTGCGCCGGATATCGGATCGATGGAGTATCCCAATACGGCATTCCCGCCAAAATCTGTGACGTAAAGGAATTTGCCGTTTGGCGCCAAATCAATTTTTGTTGGCTGAGTGCCGGCCGCAAACGGACTTCCAGCGACAGCGGTCAAAGAGCCGGTCCTTTCGTCGATATAGTATGCGTAAATCTGGGTCAACCTCGTCCCATACAATATGCTCGCAGGACATACGATCGTAACGCTGACATCAGCATTCGCCACGCGTCCATTCGGATTGCTGACTATGCAAGTGTGCCCGGTTGGCTGCGTCAAAATCGTAACCGCGTAATTAGAGCCGCTAGAGACGGGCGTTTGAAACTGGGAGGCACCGCTTACAGTGAGCGCAAGATCGTCTTTACCGTTGTCTTGCAGCACCAAGCCGGCAATATTTGACCGGCCCACGACATTCACACCGATGATGTAGGCGAGCAGCGTGCAAGCCACGGAGATGTTAGAGACGTTTGAACCCGAAACGGTGCCGCTACCATTTGCAACAGTGCAATTTTGTCCCTGGGGTTGTACTGACACAGTGACTGAAAAGGCGGACCCGCTCAAAATCGTCGAACTGAATTTGAACGGGCCATTTGCATCGACTGACGTATCATCCGCGCGGTTGTTTTGAAGAACTACACTGTTGCCGGTCAGAAGACCTGAGACTGTGCCGCTTACGGTGTATGCGTTTGCCTTGCAGCCCACCGCGACATTGACGTTGAAGGAGCTGACGGGCCCAGTGGCCTGTGAAGCCGCGCAGGTTTGGCCCGTCGGCTGCGTCTCGACAGTGACAGCGTACTTGCCACCGGTAGGTATCGGCGTGACGAACGCAGTTGTGCCGTTTGCCGAAACCACGAGCCTATCCGTTCCGTTGTTCAGTAGGACAACATTTTTGCCAGCCTGCAAACCCGTAACCGTAGCGCTCACCGTATAGGTGACTGGATCGCCCCCACCGCCGCCGCAGGAAACTAATAGGCCTACAACTGAACAAAGGGCGCTGACGCGCACCGAGTGTCTAAAATGATCTTGGACAAAGTCCGACGTCCAGCTTGTTGGGCGCATGTTCATCCTTGTTATTCCCCAATCGGCGCCGCTTGTCCTTGCTCGCACGATCGTTCTCCAAGTTAAGCCCGGTGAGCGCTCATCCACGATATCCCCTAGCGAGTGACGCGACCGGATACAAGCTTCATTTCTAGTCAGACACCGCGGCGAATAATGAGTGATTGCTCTTCGCGCCATGGATCCTCTGCCAACCTCCGCAAAGCTCCGACAACGCGGGATTCAACCGAACCATGAGCGTCCCTCGCTCGCTCGCTTGCTCGTACCGATTCGCCTACCTCACCCGCTCATTGCAGTGCGCGGGGCAGCCGCACGCTAAATACCGGTTTCACCCCTTTCGGATCGGACGTGGATCTCACCCCGGTGCGCCTTGACGATCTCTCTTGCAATGAAGAGCCCGAGGCCCAGATGGCTGTTGCCGCCGGCCAGATCCGGCATGGGACCTCGGCTCAGCGGGTCGAACAACGTCGGTAGCGCCTCGGCCGGAATCACAGCCCCCCGGTTCTTCACCAGAACGCAAATCTCGCGTTCCGCGCCTTGCACCTCCAGGATCACCGGAGCGCGGCGGTCACCGTAGGTAAGGGCGTTTTGTAGCAGATTGCTCAAGACCTGCTGAATGCGACCCGGATCCCAGCTCCCGCGGAGCTCTCCCGTCATCTGCAGCTCGAGCGTTTGGTCGGGATGAGCTGATCCCAGCTCATCACAGACCTTCCGGGAAAGCTCGGCAAAATCGACGGGAGCGGGTTCTACCTTGATACCCACTGCCAAGGTCGTGCGGCTGTAATCCAGCAGATCGTCAAGGAGTGCCTGCATGCGGGCACCACTGTCAATGAGCCGCTGGGCCGCTTTTGATACGATCTCATCGGAGCGAGACCTCGCGAGGTGCTGAGCGGTGACTTGGATGGCATTGAGAGGGTTTCGGAGCTCGTGGCCGAGCATTCCGAGAAAGAGGTTTCGTGCGCGATCGATCTCGGCACTGAAGTAGTCGACCGATTCGGCAATGGCCTGATCGATTGCCTCGCCGAATCTGATGATGTCCTTGACAGCCTCGTGATCCTCGGGCTTTCCCGACGTACTCCACAGACGCAGTACGCTCGCGCGCAGCGCACGGTATTCACTGACCATCTGGTTGAGATTGAAACCACTTTGCGCCCGCGCAGCGCCATGGGCCTCCGCTGCCGTGCTGGGGGCATCCGCAAGTACCACTGCCCGGCCCTCAGCCTTCGATCGCTGCTGCTCGGCGCTCTGGGCGGTTCTGAGATCGGCAGCAATCGCCTGCAGGATTAAGGGAGCGTGATCGCGGAGCGCGAGGATTCCCATGCCGGCGGCGGCCGGAAGCTTTGTCGCAGCGAACTGCTCCCACTCGACGAGAATGTCCTCGGCATGACGATCGATAAAATCGGCTAGGCGCATGAGCGATGGTCCCCTCCTACGTCCCTGGGCCCCGGTATCGTCCTCGTGGCCCGTTACTAATATTCGGCAGTTATCCGGCCTATCCACTTCTGCTCACCGGGAGGGCAGCTGTTGGTCGAGGCCACCGAGCCGTGGGCGGGTCGACGCGTGCGCTACGAACTCGCGAAGTAGATGTCGGCCGCGGTGATGTACCTTTCTACCTTAATCGCTTTTTTCAATAGGGGCCGCCACATCGACCGTCTTCTACCTCGTTCTCCTGGCGGCTGCGACCAGTCAGTTTACGCCCGACGGCAGCCCAGAGGAACTAGAGGAAGTGCGGGCCGACGAGTCTGGTCAGCTCCAGAAGGTTGTCGGCCCTCGATGCAGGCGAACCTGCTCGACGACCGCAAATGGAACGGCTGAATGGGGGAGCGAATGTCAGGAACGCACGCCGTCTTGAGTGGACTGCAATACTGCCATGTCGATCCCCTCGCCCAATGTTCTTGGTCGACGTCTCAGACCCGAGTGCAGAGATCGTGGGTAAGTTTTTGGAGCAAAGCCGGCTGACACCCGGATAGCGCTATTGCGCGCCCGAGCAGCTGCATAGCTGCGTACGCCTCATGCTATGAGCCCAATATGGAGCGCGCGAGAAACAGCGCCGAGAGAGTCCGGGCTTCCGAGATCTCACCCGTGATCGCGACCCGGTCGAGGCGCAATAAAGGCCAGTAAACCAGCTCCAGCGGCTCAGGCTCATCACCCTCGAGAGCACAGGGAGTGAGGCCCGTTGCGAGAATGATCTCCGCCTGGTATCCGAGAATTCCCGGCGCCAGCGTCAAGGTATGCAAGACCCTGAGCTCGGTCGCTTTGAATCCCGTCTCTTCCATGAGCTCTCGGTTTGCCGCCCCCAGTGCGGATTCCCCCGGCTCGATCCTCCCCATGGGAAGACTGAGTTCGAAACGATCGAGACCCACCGCATATTCCCGGACGAGAAGCACGGTCGCAGGGTCCGGCATCGCAACGACGAGAGCCGTTCCCGGTCCTGGCCCCGCCGCTATGCGCTCAAATTCGCGCCGGCTGCCGTTTGCAAACTTCAATTGAACGCTTTCGATGTGGAAGAGACGTGATCGCGCGGCGGTGCGCACGCTCAGTATCTCCGGTTTGTCGTGGGCGGAACTTACCGGCCTCAACGAGTTCGGTGCAGATGTAGCAGTCATGACGACTCCGCCGAGCCCTGAAGGCGGCAAAACTCGCCGGCTCGATAGAGAAGGGGGGGCGCCACGTTTCCCACACGGATATCGAGGACGTGGGCAAGATAAATCGAATGGGTCCCGCAGGTGAGGTCTGAATTCACGCTGCAGTCTAGGGCAACGATGGCATCGGCCATCGCTCGGCTGCCGCTCGCCAATTCGACCCATGAAATTCCCTCGAAGCGCACGTGTCCTGGGAGTTTCGCCTGAGAGAACCTCCGGGCGCGATCCTCTTGCCCCTCGGACAGAAAGTTCACGACGAATCGTCGCGACTTCGCAATCAGCGTGTCGGCGGTGGCTCCCCGGTTCACGCATACGAGAATCTGTGGAGGATCGACCGTCACCGAACAGACGGCGGTGGCCGTCAATCCATTTGCCTCGTCACCAAAGCGGGTTGTCACGATCGTCACGGCCGCAGGAACTCGTCGCATAGCGTCTCGGTAGCGGCCGGCATCGACGCACTCGAGCAATTTTGCTTGCACTACACTCCCTCCTTTATTCAGCAAGCAGAGACCTGCCCTAGACTGTGTTCGTTTAACCGGAGAGCACTGGCCCGGGTGCGATGAGGGCCTTCACTCATTGTGCGATGGGTGCAGCTCCCCTCCCAGAAACGTCCCGCCGTATCTCCACTCCGGGCCATGCGGCGGTACTGTTGCGGTGACTCTCCTGTCCACCGCTTGAACGCCTGTCGGAAATTAGCGGTGTCGCTGTATCCAAGGATCTCAGCGATAGCTTCCGTACTTAGGGTCGTCCGGGTCAGATATCCAACCGCCAAATCGCGGCGCGTCTCCCCCACGATCACTTGATAAGAGGTCTGTGCATCCCCGAGCCTTCGTCGCAAAGTCCGGGTCGAAAGAAAAAGCTGACCCGCGACTTCAGAAAGTCTGGGGACTGCTCCTTTAGCACTCAGGACCATCTGCCGCACTCGCCGGCGAATCTCGTCACACCGGCGCAGAGTGGAGATCAAATCAGTGCAGGCGCGCAGACTGTGCTCATGTGTCGTCGCATCGGCTTGCGGCAGCGGCATATCGAGCAATGCGCTGTCGAACGCAACATGACTCGTGGCTCTTTCACACAGCACCGGCACGCCAAACGCCGCCTGCAACTGCGGATGCAGCTCCGGAGAGCCGGCGATCTCCACCCGGTTGATACGGCAGCCCGCCAAATCACGCAACAGAGTGCACAGCTTGGCGACTTCCAACTGCGAGCACAGCTGCAACAGCCCGGGCGACAGATCGAAGCAGTCCTGGAGAACCAGGCGGGCTTCGCTCCCCGAATGCTCGAGATCGATCCGTACTTTGAGACTCAACAACGCGCCGAACTCGCCCACGATCCGCAAGGCATGTCGGAGTGAGGCGCTACTGAGCAGCGCCAACCCCACAATCCCGTAGCTCGTGGGATGCAAACCCAAGCCCACGTGGACTCCAATCAAAGGGTCGTCTGCGATGCGAGCGGCCGTCCGAAGCATGCTCAGCAGCTGACGAGCAGAAACGGGACGTCCGCCGCGGAACAGCGCGAAACAATCATCTAGCCCACGTTCGGATAGCCACCTACCAATCGCGAGCGCCTCAGGGGCCGCCAATAGCTCATCGTCGGGTAGCACGTTCGGAACCTCCGGCCATCGGACCATGTACCGCTCCGCTTCGGTGGCTGCGCTCGCTTCACAGCAATCAATCTGAGAAGCATTCTCACTATAGGTCACATATACCATGTTTTCTGTGTCAAGTGTACTATTCACTCCCGGAACCCCTCTCGTAGCGCCAATGGCGGCGTACCAGGCGACTAGGACCTTTGAGGTGTGCAACACTTGGACGCAATGAAACGCCAGCTTCCGAGCAGCTATAACCCCGCGCGTGCGGCTAAGCTACTGAACCACAAGGAATCGGCCCGCGACAGACAGCGGGAAAAGCGGATTGAGGAAATCGTCGCGGTGGCGGTGGAACTCTTCGCGAAGGAGGGGATGAGCAGCTTTTCTATGCGGCGCGTTGCAAGCCAAGCGGGCGTAACCCTCAGTACACTTCAGCACTATTTTGGAAAGGGCGAGAACCTGCTGCAGATTACGATCAACTCGATCACCTCCCGCTACATCGACAGGCTCCGCGCCATCGAACAGGACGTGGGCCTGTCAGCACGCGAACGCTTTCATGTACTCACAGACGAAATTATCGGCTGGTCCACAGATCCCGTCGTGAGTGATTGCTACTTCGAGCTCTACGCTCTTGCCTCGAAGGACAAAGAGGTTGCGAGACTCATCGAGGAGGTTTACCTCGCCTACAATCGACTGCTGACTGATTTCGTAGCGGAGCTCAACCCCGCCCTGGGTCGCGATCGAGCTGCAATGATAGCCCTCATGATCGGCGCTCATATCGACGGGGTCATGATCGTTCGCTACCGGTGTGCGCCCGCGATGCCGGCCTCGGATGACCGAGTTATTGCCGCGATGAAAGATACGTGGCTACGCGAGATCTTTCCCTCCAATTCCGCAGCATCTTCACCGGCTCAATTTGAATCACTTGAGCACTCGCCGCCCCCTCGCGCAGCACCCACGCAGCCGAGATCCTTGCGGGCTCGCCATCGAATGTAGTGGTAGAGGTCATCGACGTCTTCGTCGCTAAAGTCTGGATATCTCGGCATGCCCTTCAGTTGTAATACACCCTCCAGCACAACCTTCCCGAGCATCTTTCGATCCGCCGCCAAAGGAGATGCGCGCAGATCGGGAGCCATTCCTCCGCTCAGCGCATCGGTGCCGTGGCAATAATTACAGTTGTTATCGAACAGGTGTTCCCCGCGCTTGACTTTCTCGACATCAGGGCGAAACTCCGGTAGGTCGATTGGAGTCACCTTCGGAATGGGGTGCATCAGCACCGAAGCCTTGCCGTCCAGCGCGAATACGAAGAGCCCCCTCCCTCCGTCACGATACGTCATCCGCAAGCCACCGGGCTCGCTCATGGAGCCCTCGATTGCCGGATCACCTCCCCATCCCACCAGGACCGCTACGTATTGCACGCCGCCGATCGCATACGAGATGGGCGAGGCGGAAATCGGACGTCCGCAATCGAAGCGCCACAACTTCTCACCACTGGTTGCATCATAGGTCGCAAGATCTCCATTCGCTTGGCCAATAAATACGAGACCGCCGGCGGTGGTCAAAGTCCCTCCGGCAAAAAGTCCGGGTTGCTCGGCACGCCATATTTCCTTGTTGGCGCGTGGATTCCACGCCTTGAGCCACGCAACTTGCCGCTCATCCCCTTTTGGCACTGAATCTCTTCCGATAACATCTGAATAACCGGTCCACATCTCTACTGGACCCGGCTTGTACTTGTTTGGATCGATTCCTCGCGCGTCATAGATTTGCATCCCATCCATCCCGGGTACGTAGACCAGGTGAGTCTTCGGGTTGAAGGACATGGATGGCCAGCTATGTGCGCCATTTTCCCAGGGCCATACCGTGATGACGGGCGAAGCCACGCCATGCGGTCGCATTCCGGGCGCCTCCACCGGTCGACCAGTCGATCGGTCGATGCGATCGGCCCACGTGGCACGAGCGAACTTTTCGGCAGAAATGAGCTTGCCGTCTGACCGGTCCAAGACGTAAAAGAACCCGTTTTTTCCTGCCTGCATCAAGACTTTCTTCTCTCTCGCGCCGACCCGCAGATCAGCCAAGACCAGATCTTCCGTCGCGTCAAAATCCCAGTTGTCGCCCGGCACGGTCTGGTAGTGCCAGAGGTAATTCCCCGTGTCGGCATCGAGAGCGATGATCGAGGCGACGAACAAATTATCGCCTCCTGCCCGACCACGGATGGACTGATTCCATGGCGAGCCGTTGCCGGTACCGATATAGATGCGATTGAACTCCGGATCAAAAGTCATCGCATTCCAGACATTTCCGCCGCCGGTCGTCTTCCACCATTCGGGGCCCCATGTCCGGGCTGCCCGCTTCATCGCATCGCTCTCGAATCCTTGGGCGGGATCTCCGGGCACCGTGAAAGTGCGCCACAGCCTCTTACCATCTGACGCTGAGTACGCCGTCACATAGCCGCGGCTCGGTCCAAAGTCGCCTCCGGCGTTGCCAATCAAAATGCGATCACCAAACACGAGCGGTGCGCCCGTGATGTAGAGATAGGGCGTGGAGTCCTCGATTGTACGTGCGGTCCACAAGGGCTTTCCGGTATTCGCGTCGAGAGAGATCAGCCGGCCATCCGCGGTGGCAACGATGACCGTCCCCTTCCAGTACGCGACTCCTCGACTCGTTCCCCAGTTGTAAGTCATTCGGCGTGGAGTCTCGGCCAGTACTTCTCGGGCCTTGGGATCGAAAGACCATGCGATGGTGCCCGTGCGAGCATTAACTGCATACACAACGCTGAATTTTCCAGGAAAGTACAAAAAGCCCTTAACCATCAAGGGTGTGGCGACCAAATTCGTCTCATTGGGCAGATCAAGAGCCCACTCGAGCCCGAGGCGTTCCACCGTTTTGGTGTTGATAGCATGCAACGGACTGAATCTATCCTGCGCAACATCTCCACCGTATGAATGCCACTCGACGCCGCTCGAGGCCTCGGGCATCGCGCTGTTCTGTGCGTGCGCGACCTCATGGACCGCTCCTGGCGTAAGCGCAGCAACGATGAGTAAGCATCCCAAGGAACGTCCGATCAAGGTGGACTCCCTTGGGAGAGCGGCATCCGCGCACCGCGTGGATCAGCAATGGTCAAGTGAATCGCAGCAGGCGGCTCGCGGTCTCGATCGGCGATGGCTACAAGCCGCATTCGAACTCGCGAATCCGCCGCCTGGTGCTGTACGCGAGAAGGAGAGCGGCATGGTTAAGCGTCATCCCCTCCTCCGAAGCAGGAAGAGACCGCATGAAGGGCACAGGCTCAAAAGCGGTATCGGATGTCGGCTCCATAGGTCCGCGGCTCTCCGACCAGTCCATAATCGAATCCCAATCCGCCTTCGCTCGGGTCCCGCTGCGCGATCGCATACTGGAGGTACTGGCGATCGGCCAGATTCTTCACCCACACTCCGACATCGAGGCCACTGGTGGCCCCGCGGCCCCCGGTAAATGATAGTCGGCCGTTTGCTATGGCATATGCGCCCTGGGAGACACGTTGAGTGTTTTGGGCGTCGAAGAACTGCCTGCTATACCAGTTCCCGTTCAGAGCCAGTCGCAGGTCCCCGGTGTCCAGCTTCAGGAAGCGCCAATCGAGTCCCAGGCTCGTGTTCACGTCCGGCGCCTGGATGAGTTGGTTTCCCGATAGATCAACCCCGTGCAGCGTCAGTTCCTGGTATTTCGCGTTGAGCAGACCGAGACTGCCCGAAAGCTCGATATCTTCCGTCACCTTCGCCCGGACCTCCAACTCAGCACCATCCACTCTTGACTTGGGTGCATTAACGGTGCGTAAGCCGGTTCCGAGGCCACCTGGCAATGCAAACGTGTCGAGGAACTGCTGATTGCGATAGTTATAGTGAAAGACCGCGACATCGAGGGAGGCCCGGCGCTGCCAGAGCTCCAGCTTCGTGCCTGCCTCGTACGCATCAAGTCGCTCCGGCTGCGCGAACGTAAGTTCGGCGGGCGCATTGAACGCTTGCCCGTTGAAAGCGGCTCCCCGATAGCCCTGGCTGAAATCCGCGTAAATCAAGGCCTGATCACTGGGTTTCCAGTCGATTCCGATCTTACCGCTGGTGTTGTTGTTATCGTATCCGAGCGGCCGGTTGACTCCGCCCGGTGGCTGAAAGAAGCTCGAATACTGTGAATAAGAAACGCCTGTCACGTAAGGAATCGTCTGAGTCCATAGCGTCGTGCCATCAATGGGTCCATATCCCGCCGAAGGCCCTGTGAGGCCACCCTCGAGGGCGTAGAAGTTGCTGATCTCAATCTTGTCCTTGGTGTATCGCACACCCGCCTGCAGGCTAACGGTAGGCGTTATGGCGAAGGTCAAATTCATGAATGCCGCACGGCTATCCTTCAACTGGTCGAAGTTGTTGTATTCATCGAAGCCATAGAGCCCCTGCCCGCTGGGCGTCACGAATGAGCCTGGATAGCCGTCGAAGAAGTGGTACTGAACGATTGCATGTACACTTTCGCGCCCGTAGTAAAACCCTGCTAGCCATTTCAGGAGGTCCGTTCCTCGTGAGGCGAGCCGCAGTTCTTGGGAGAAGGTGTTAACGCTCGAGAAGTAAGAATTTGGATCATCGAGCCGGGCCGTGATTGGGAGACCCCCATCGTCGCTGACCGTGTTCCAGCGGCCATAATCGAAGCCCGAGATGGAGGTGAGGAGCACGTGCTCCGCCAGCCCAGCCTCCAACTTGAATGAGGCACTGTCGCTCCGGATCTGCTTGGGAATCGAAAACTTGGAGCCGGTATCGAACCAAGGGATATTTCCAGAGAATCCAGTCACGGATGGCTCGTTATTGAGCGCGTGCGGCCCATAGGGCGTCCCGTTCGACCGTGTCGCGGACACCTTCAAAGTCATCCTTAAATCCTCGAGCGGTTGCGCCAAGATCGTGAGCCGTCCCGCGAGTGCATCGACCCCATTTAAAGGCTGCACTCCGGGAACTATGCTTTGGGTCCAACCGGTGCGGTCTTCGTAATAAAGCGCCACGCGCGCGGCCAAGAAGTTATCAACCAAAGGCACACCGAGAGCCGCCCGCACGGAGCGGTCATCATAGTTACCGTATCCCACCTCGACATATCCCTGAGTCTTCGCGAGGCTGGGGTTTGCCGAATAGAAGCTAATCGCACCACCCGTGGCGTTCTTGCCGTAAAGAGTGCCTTGCGGTCCACGCAGCACTTCTATCCGGTCCATGTCGTAGACTTGAAGCGCCTGCACCGCGCCGACCGCCTTGTAAACTTCATCAACATACATGGCGATGGGGCTGCTTTGATTTTGACTGTAATCCGTGGTCGTAACGCCACGGAGCACAAACGCCGGCTGGGCTTCCGGTCCCCAGGGGAGATTGAGCAGCAGGTTCGGCACTAGTGAGGTGATATCTGCGGCCTGGCGTATGCCTCGATCATGCATCTCATCCTCGGAAATTGCGGTCAGCGCGATAGGAACATCCTTGCTGCGCTCGCTCTGGCGCTGCGCCGTCACGACGACCTCTTGAAGCTCAGTGTCCGCGCCCACGTCGGCTCTAGCGATCTTAGGCGATGTCGCGATCGCCATCATCACAAGTAGGCCGAGCAAGGACAGCATGCTCGGTACCCGTTCGGAGCAATCTCCCCGGGCCAGCCTGTGAACGTAAACAGAAGTCACGGTCACAGCACGCGGCGTCGTCGAAACCATCTGCTCTCATCCCCCTGTATGCGAATCGGCTGACTATCGAGATCTCGATGTGCTACCCACACCGAGCCTCGATAGCTACCAGGTCTTGATCTCTGGCAGCACTCGGTCAACAAATGTACGCAGCGATCGGCGAACATCCTCATGCGCCATACCGCCAAAGCTTGGCGAAACACCTAAGATAAAATCACCCAGCAGCTCGCGGCGCTCGCGCAGCTTATCCAAGATGCGCGCCGGGTCGCCCCAGATGTTGGCCTCGAGGTATGAATCAATCAGTGCCTTTTGACTTGTGGATCGGTAGTGCTTGGTCTGTTCGGCGTATGAGGCGTAGGCGGCGCCCGCCTTCGCGAAGTTATCGCTTAGTAACTCGTAATGCTCCATCAATTGAGCCCAGTATTGCGTTATGTGCTCCCGCGCGAGCGCTTCCGCCCGTTTTAGGCTCAGGTCACATACCATGCAGTCGGCCGCTATCGGAGGCGGTGCATCGACGCCCATTGATTGTTTGAAGAATGCGCGATGACGATCGATCTCGACCTTGGTTTCCTCCCAAGGGCCTTGCGCAAACTTCATGCAACCCAATCCAAGGCGCCCTGCGGTCTCCAAGGATTGCGGGGACATCCCCACCATGTAGGTGCGGTCCCGGAAGGTCCTGAAGGGGCGCGGCCGCACCTCTATTCGCGGCTGCTTGTAAAGCGGCGTGTCTCCCTCGACGAAGCCCGTTTCGAGACCCCGCAAAATGATTCCAGCGGCTTGCTCGAAACGCTCGCGGGATTCGCTAAATTTGACACGGAAAGCATCGAACTCCCGCTTTGCGAGACCACGGCCGAATCCGACCACGACCCGCCCGTCGGATAAATGATCCAAGAGGATCGCTTTTTCGACGACGCGCAGTGGATCATTCCAGGGAAGAATGAAGGCGCAGGGCATGAGCTTGATCGTCTTGGTGCGCGCGGCGACATAGCTCAAGAAAACGACGTTGTCTGGAATCATCGCGTAGTCGAAGAAATGGTGCTCGACTGGCATCAGGAGGTCGAACCCCATCGATTCCGCCTCGAGCGCCAACTCGAGCTCCTGCTTGTAGATTTCGACGTCCGAAGTTCTCGGATGGCCCTGTATCAATGGCATCATGCCGACTTGCATGGCGTCTCCCCCTTTGGTGATGACCTATCTTCACGTTCCAGCGAAATACAAAGGGAGGTGAGCAGTGGCCAACTTTACTGGACGCTTCGGCTCCGTATGACTGCGAGAAATCGGTCACAATGCCCGTCATGCGTTCAGAGCAGTTTGGTGCCACTCGCGTGGCTGCCCTCGCCGTGGTCAGCACAAGCGCGTGGCTATCCATCACGTTGCTCCCATACGAGGTTTCAACACTCTCAGAGGGCTATCACGTCGGGCCTGTTCATGCCGGCTGGATCGCAGCGGCCGAACTACTCGCTCTCGCGGTCGCGGCGAGCTACGTGGGACAAACCGTCGCTCAGCGCGACAAGCGGCGGCTCACCATTTTGGGGATCGCGATTGCCGTCGCGGCCACGATTGGCTGTCTGGCGACCGATCGAATCGCCTCCATCATTGTGTTGAGGCTTATTTTTGGTGTCGGCACGGGCATCATTGCTGCTAGTACGAATGCACTGCCTGCCTTGCATGACACCCCTAACAGGCTGTTTGCGTATATGCAGTTGGCGCTGGGGAGCGTTTTTGGATTAGCGCTATTCGTCGTCGGCATCGTGCAATCCTTCGCCGGCCGCGAGGCTGTTTTCTTCGTCGAGCTCCTGTTTTTGCTGATGTTGGCACCTGCCGCCCTATTGCTGCCGAGAGGAATCGTCTCCAGCGTCTCCTCGGCAGCCCGCGGGACTCATCGACGACTTCCCGAGGGGGTGGCGCGATCGCTCGCAGCCCTAGCCGTGATGTGGATCGCTCAGGGCGCACTATGGGGTTTCGCAGCTACGGCGGGTGCCGAATCTGGAGTGGACGCCGATTCGCTGGTGCATTGGTTTTCAATAGCGGGATTCACCACACCACTGGGTGCACTGGCTGCCGCAACATTGGGGGATCGGCGCGGCTATATCGGCCCATTCATCCTAGGATTCGCCACACAGATTTTTGTTGCTCTTGCCGAATACTGCGCTTTCTCGCGCCCTCTCTTCATTGCCGGCGTTCTGGTCTCCAACATGACTACGACGTTCACCACTCCATACGTTCAGGGGGTCCTCGCTTCGCTCGACCGGACCGGCCGGGCTACTGCGCTCAGCGGCGCCGCCGCAAATTTCGGAGCCGCAGTAGGACCTGCGCTAGGCGCGACACTCGTCGGTGAGACTGTCGCGCCGATCGGCGTGGCATCATCGATCATGTTCCTTTTGGGTCTAGGGCTGGCACTGTCCTCTTTGCGCGGCCTTGTCCCGAGATCGCACGAGGGCTCAATTGATGTGTGACGCCAAACCGGAATGCGTTTGGGAGGCACGTGCCGAGCTCGGCGAGAGCACCATCTGGGTGGATGATGAGCAGGCTCTCTACTTCGTCGACGGCCCCTTGGGTCGAATCCTACGCTACAGCGAATCGAAGGGTGGGGGCGAGGTCTATCGACATATTGGCACCATTGGCTTCATTGCTGAGCGGCTCGGTGGAGGATTCATTGCTGGCATGGACAACAAGCTTTTCAAGCTGGATCTCGCCGCAGGCATCGCGGTAGCCGTTGCTTGTCCAGAACCGGAGCTACCTCACAGCCAGTTCAATGACGGCAAGGTCGATCCCCTGGGTTGTCTCTGGGCCGGGACGATGGACAGCGACTGCGCTCAACCCGTCGGATCGCTCTATCACATCGGTAAGGACCTGAGTTGGAAAGCCGTTGATCACGGCTATCTGTGTACTAACGGTCCGGCGTTCTCACCAAACGGCAGGATTCTGTACCACAGCGATTCAATGCGCCGGACAATCTACGAGTTTGATCTTGACTTGCATGCGGGTGCGATAGCCAACAAGCGAGTCTTTGTGCAGTTTGACGACGCTGCCGGCCTTCCTGACGGAATGACGGTCGATTGTGATGGCCGCCTGTGGGTCGCTCATTTCGGTGGCTCACGTGTCACAGCCTTCACACCGCAAGGCAAGATCGACAGGGTCCTACGAGTCGCCGCCCCTAACGTCACAAGTTGCACGTTCGGCGGTACCGATGGTTCCACCCTCTTTATTTCGACATCGCGCACGTGGATGACGGAAGCTCAGCTGCTCGAATTCCCTCTGGCAGGTGGCCTTTTTGCATGCGAAGGACTTGCACGCGGTCATCCGGCATTTGTCTTTGACGGATAAATTGATGGAAATCAGCTGGGGCGAAGGCGATGCTCCAGGACCCACTGGGCCCCACTGAAAAAGTGGTACTCGGTGGCCATCTCCAGAACACACACCTGACCCTCATGCGGCCATTTCAGCTTGGGCTTGAGCGCTGCGAGCGAGACCAGACGTACCAAAGGGATTCATGCTGAATCTCTTGATTTTTCCTCTCTTCATGCTGACACCCGCGCTTACGCAACTCGCAGTACCTTGGCGGCCCCGGCATGGGTCATCCGGCTCCTCTCTAGCTATTGCAGGTTACTTGCGCATTTCAGTTCACGTCCTTCTCAAGAGCTACGTTGCCACCTGGGCGGCGCGCGCAGGGGTGCACTGAGAACTCCTCGGAGGCCAGAGGACGGTCTACGAGCGCGGCGCTATGATGGGAGCATGTTCGAATTGGCGGGATTTCTTAGGGTTGCCGTGGCTTGCGGCAAAAAACCCCAAGCTGGGGCGCTCAGGCGCTTGGCGGCCACTCGGAGGAGCCATAGGCACGGGTGCACCGCTGGGCCGTGCCCGAGCTTCACGACTTGGAATCTTTGCGGCGCGGGAAAGCCTGACCAGCGGAGATGACCAGATAGTATTCGGCCGCACGCGAGGTGCGATTCTCGAACCAGTGTTCGGCACTCGCCTCGAAATAAAGGGCGTCGCCCTCCTCGAGGATAGTCTCGACATTTTCGACGCCGACGATGATGCGTCCTCGAGAGGCCACCACATGTTTGGTCACCCCAGTCGGATAAGGGGGTAACTTGCCGGTCGACGTCTTGGCTGGGAGATGATGCAACACAACCTCGACCGGCATTCCGGCAATCAGCGGTGATAACAGATGGCGCTCAAACCCAGTTTCGGGATCTCGAAACACCTGTCGTTGCTCTTTGCGCACGAGTGCAAATGTGCGCCGCGTTGGCCCTTCATCGCCTACCAGGGTTGAAAACGACGCGCCGAGCGCGTGCGCTATGCGCTTGGCAATCCCGATGGTCGGACTCTTGCCACCTCGCTCCACCTGAGAAAGCATTGCCCGACTGACACCCGATAGCTTCGAGAGTTGCTCCAGGGTCATATCCCCCTGCTCTCGCAGGGATCGAACTCGATCACCAAATGCCTGACCTACCGGGTCATGTCGCACCGCCTTTTGCGCCGCCAGCCTAGCCATTCCTGTCACCACTCCGCTATTAGTTTTGAGCCCGTGCATTATCACGCTTGGTTCAACACTCGTGATCGCCACCACGTGAGTACGCTGAGCGTGCTCGCTCTCTCATGATTAGTACGCATTTATCCGAGTAAACCAGGATTTGATTCCGGCAAGCTCTTCCTCTTCCAAAGTATACAACTTTCTTCTATGATAGACGCGATTCTACTATCGAGCAAACAACCCTTGGGTTGACTCCCTGCAAGGTAAGGCCGATCGAAACAAGAGCTTTCGCACCGTGTAAGGGGAAATGTGCCCCCCCAAGAGTCTCGCGCCTGAGAGATGAATGCTATGACCCATATGAGCAACATTGCCGACCTCGATCGCTCGAGCGTTCTGCACCCCGCCACTCAGCTCAAGGAATTCGCCTCCGGCAAGCTGGGCGACCCTACTATCGTCACAGGGGGAAAGGGCATCCGGATACAAGACTCACAGGGACGCAGTTACATCGATGGTTTCGCTGGCCTCTACTGCGTCAACATCGGGTATGGTCGGACCGAAGTCGCGGAGGCGATCGCACAACAGGCTTACAAATTGGCGTACTACCACTCGTTTGCCGCCCACACGACCGAGGCCCTTGCGATTCTGTCGGATCGACTGGTACGCATGGCGCCGGGTAATCCGAGCAAGGTATTTTTTGGCTTGTCAGGTTCGGACGCCAACGAGACCCAAGCCAAGCTCGTGTGGTACTACAACAATCTGCGCGGTCAGCCCAAGAAGAAGAAAATCATATCGCGATTACGCGGCTTTCATGGCTGTTCAGTGATTGCGGGATCGATGACGGGCCTGCCCTTCTACCACGAGGATATGGATCTTCCAATCCCGGGCATTTTGCATACGGGAGTTCCTCACTACTACTGGGGTTCTGAGCCGGGGGAGACGGAGGAGTCCTTTTCCCGCCGCCGCGCCGCGGAGCTCGAAGAGTTGATTGTGCGAGAGGGGCCGGAAACGGTGGGTGCCTTTATCGCCGAGCCAGTAATGGGGACAGGGGGGATCATCCCGCCTCCCGCCGGCTACTGGCGAGAAATCCAAGCGACACTTAAGCGCTACGACGTGCTTTTGATAGCTGACGAGGTCGTCTGCGGATTCGGCCGACTAGGTGCGGACTTTGGCAGCACGCTATATGGGATCGATCCCGATCTCGTGACTGTCGCCAAGGGATTGACCTCTGGCTACGCCCCTCTTTCGGGGGCGATCGTCAGCAAGAAAGTTTATGCGGTAATCGAAGAAGCAGCAGGTCGCACGCGGGCGTTCTCCCATGGCTATACCTATACCGGGCACCCGATTTCAGTGGCCGCTGCCAACGCGGTCCTCGATATTGTGGAGAATGAAAGGCTAGCGGAGCGTGCGCGCGATGTCGGCGCGCACCTTCAAAAACGACTTCAAGAACGATTTACACCGCTCGACATCGTTGGAGAAGTCAGAGGCATTGGCCTACTGGGCGCGGTTGAGTTTGTTGCAGATCGCAAGTCGAAACGACGATTCGATCCGGAACTCAAGGTGGGGCCTCGTATTTCAAAGGCGGCTCGCGATCGAGGGTTGATCGCAAGAGCAATGCCGCACGGTGATATCCTGGGATTCGCGCCAGCTCTGATCGTCTCGGAATCGGAGATCGATGAAATCGTCGATCTCGCGTATCAGGCGACGAAACAAATAATGGACGAGCTCGCCACCTCCGGGATGACCCATTAGAGTGGAGTCAATGCCAAGGCAATATTAGGCGCTACGCACTTCGGGCCGATGATGGCCTGATAATGCAGATCCACAGTATTCCTGCAGTGATACAGGCAGTTGCTATCGCGTTGAACACTAGGTGATAGTTGCCCGTTTTATCGAACGCCGCCCCGACTACATAGGGCCCGGCAGCGCACGAGCAGAGACACAGCAGATACCACCATCCATATGCCTTCGCGAATTGACGTTGGAATATCGAACGTCTTAAAGCGTCGATGAGAATGGGGTCTCCCCCGCCCATCAGAGCCCCCAAAAGAATGACCACGCTGTACGGCACCCCATGAGGCATAGTCGGTCCGACCAGCGCAGCGCCAAATGCCGTAATGCCCATCAGGAGCAATGTGCCTGAGCCACTGACTCGCGTACTCAGCCACTGAGTGATGCCACCCGCAAGAAGGACTCCAGCTACGCCGGAAATCGCGACGCTGCCCGTGAGCACCCCGACCTCTCGGCTGCTAAATCCACTATCCGACAGCAAGGGACTCAGCTGACCCAGCAGGCCCGTGTAACACAAGTAGAAGACGATTGTGCTTAAGCCAATGACGATGAGCCCCGTGGTATGCAAGCGGGAAGCTGTGTCTTGTAACACTGGGCATGTGTTTGCAACGGCAGTGGCTGGTGGGATCGGCGCGACGCCCCGCCTGCGTGGATTTCCCAGCATCGCCAGGGCCACGCAGATCCCGACGATCGTTATAGTCGACATCCACACCATCGCGTGACGCCATCCGAGGGAGGCAATGAGTTCCTCAGTCAGAGGTGCCATGATCAATCCACCGACGTGCCAGCCACAGAAGGTTATCGCGATCGCCAAGCCCGGCCGTCGCGGAAAGATCCTCGCCGCTGTCGCGGGAATCGGTGTCACGATGACGACCTTTCCAACGCCCATACAGAAGCGCAGGAGATAGAACGCCTTGGGCTCCGAGGCAAGCGTCATTCCGGCAGCTCCAAGGGCCTCGAGGAGTCCTCCGATGAGGATCAGCGCGCGGATTCCGACGCCATCAAGCAGATAGGCGGAAACTACAGCGAAAGGCGCCGCGAGCCAGAATGCACTCATCAGCCCGCCGAGCGCAGCGCGCCCCCACCCAAACTCGGTAGCCAACGGACCCAGAAATTGGGTGAAGGCGTAGGCGCCCACTCCGAACGCGAGCGCGCCACAGAGAAACAGTCCGCCGAGAGCCGCGACATCCCTGCAGGCATTCGTGCTTCGAGGGGCTTCGACCTGTTGCACTTCGCCTGACGCCGCCCTCTCGACATCGGCTTCGAACGTCATGCGAGTTTCCACAAGGCGGGCTCGCTCAGTGGACGCCCGGCAGCCGCATGACGAACGGTGAGGGCACACCGCGTTCGGTGTTCAAGAACACGCTCTTCGCTTCGAGGTATTCGCGGATAGCCTCTTTTCCGTTTTCGCGTCCGATGCCCGAATTCTTAAATCCGCCAAAGGGCGCGAGATAACTTACGACGCGGTAGGCATTGACCCAGACGGTGCCCGCCTTCAAACGGGCCGGGAGGTTGATAGCGCGAGCGAGGTTTTGCGTCCAAACCCCCGCGGCGAGCCCGTACAGTGTGTCGTTCGCGATTTGGACGGCTTCGTCTTCGGTCTTGAATCGGATGATCGACAAGACGGGCCCAAACACTTCCTCTTGTGCGATCCGCATCCGATTATTTACGTTGGTAAAGATCGTGGGTTTGATAAACAGCCCACCATCCAGATCACGCCCGCTTGCCTGCTCTCCACCCAGTACACAGGTGGCCCCTTCGTCTTTTGCTATGGCGATGTAATTGAGAATTTTTTCGAACTGCGGAGGCGTTGCGATCGGACCGATATCGGTATCGCTTCGCATCGGATCCCCCAGTTTGGCGCTACCGGCGAAGGCGACAAGCTTCTCGACAAAGGCATCGTGTATGGACTCTTGAACGAGAAGGCGCGATCCGGCCATACAGCTTTGGCCCGCCGCGGCGAAGATGCCAGCGACGGCACCCTTAACGGCATCATCGAGATCGGCATCATCAAAGACGATGTTCGGCGACTTGCCGCCGAGTTCCAAAGAGACCCGCTTGAAAGATTTCGCGGCGGCTTGGTAGACGGCCCGACCGCCGGACTCTCCCCCGGTGAAGGCAATCCGCTCGACGAGTGGGTGGTTGACCAGGGCTTCCCCGGTCTCGCTACCGACCCCCGTAATGACATTGACGACACCGGGGGGAAATCCCGCCGCCTCGAATAGTCTTGCCAAGTACAGCATCGAAGCGGAGGAATACTCCGACGGCTTCACCACGACGGTATTTCCCGCAGCAAGCGCCGGTGCGAGCTTCCATACAGTCAACACCAGAGGCGAATTCCAGGGAGAAATAGCGGCCACGACCCCGACGGGCTCGTAGCGGATGTAATGCATCATCCCCGGCCGCTCAATCGGGGTCACCGAGCCTTCGACTTTATCTGCAAGACCTCCGTAGTAGTAAAACCACTCGGGTAGGTAACGCATTTGGCCAAGCATCTCGGTCAATAGCTTTCCGTTGTCTCGAACCTCCAGCTCGCCGAGCTTCTCAGCGTGCATTGCCACCAGGTCGCCGAGCTTGTACAGGAGCCGACCGCGCTGCGTCGGTGTCATGCTCGCCCAAGGGCCAGAGGTGAAGGCCTGATGCGCTGCGCGCACCGCGAGATCGACATCCTCGGGTGTCGCACGCGGCACTCGAGACCAGACTTTTCCGGTGAAGGGATCAATGCTGTCGAAGTAGCCGTTGCCCGTTGCCGCTCTCCACTGTCCGTCGAGGTACAGGGCCCAGGTCTCAACGGTCTCACTGCGTTCGTACACCTCACCCTCCGATTAATATTTCTTCTATAGTAGACTCCTCTATAGCATACTTTTTCTCTTATGGTAGAATTTTTCTCTACCTGTTTGGTCCGTCCCATGTCCACGTCGGTACAGACGGGCGGATGATTGGCCTTTCAGGGCGAGAGCCCTGGCGCGCCCGCAGATAGTGAATGGTCCTCAGCAGCGAGGGAACCGCGGTTTATACGAGGGAGTTGGAATCCGGGAGCAGCTACGTTCGCTATTCAATCGGCCGGTTACATGTAGTCGCGCTTCGGGATGGTCACGTCGATATGCCGACCAGCCGGCTGCGTCAACCCGGTGATCGTCCGTTTGGGCCCGAACTGCCTCCCCAGGTCGAGTGAGTGGGTGGAAGACTGTGCCTGTCCGTCAACGCCTTTCTCGTTATCGACAACGATGAGCACGTTCTTATCGATACGGGAGCGGCGAACTCTTGGGAACCCACGATGGGATCGCTCCTGGACGCACTTAATGAGGCGGGAGTCGCTCGCTCGGCTATCAGGACGGTTGCTGTCACTCACACGCACGAGGATCACGTCAACGGTTTAGTGGCCGCCGATGGGTCCGATGCCTTTCCAAACCTAGAGCGGCTCCTTATCCCGCAGGAAGAAGTCCCGATATTCGACGAAATCGGGAGGCTATCTCGATTCCGTGAACGCCGCTCCTCGGTTCGAGACGGTTTCCAATTGTCTGCTCATGTCAGGGCGGTCCAGGCGCATGGCCATGCAGTCGGTCATACCGCATATGAGGTATCAAGCGCGGCGGGTGACATCCTATTGATTTGGGGGGACATCATCCACGTGCCGTCCATTCAGTTCGCGAGACCCGAGCTAACGTGGGAGTACGACGCCAATCAGATCAAAGCACGGTCAACGCGGCAGAGACTTCTTCGGCGCGCAGTCCAGCCTGGCTTCTATGTGGCTGGCGCCCATCTGCCTTTTCCAGGAGTTGGCACAGTAGCCCAGTACGATGAGGCCTTTCGCTTCGACCCACTTTAAAGATCGCGTCACAGCAGCGGAAAGACTAACGTCTGCCGCTTACGATGCTTTAGTGATTTTGGAGATCTCATCGAGCCATCTAGAAGAACCTAATGGTTGGTGTCGATCATGCAAAACGAACGTCAAGCGACCAACCTCGGGAAGACAACAGCGTCTGCTGGGCGAAGTCGCAGGCGCCGGTGAGAAGGTCAGCGAGGTGCATGAATTCCTGCGACTGATGACCGGTGCGGCCTGCGAGGGATGATCGACTCGCTTCTCGCTGCCGCCCGCGGCGCCGTGGCCCAGGCGCTCGGGCCCATGCGATCGTGCGGTGCCCTCGTCGCCGATCGAGATCAGTGGTTGGATGCGACGGCCGGCGGAGACCGCGAGACCATTATTCTCTGTGCAACTACCGACGAATACCCGCTTGCCAACTGCGGCCTTCAATGCTGTGGGTCTAATTCATGACCAGAAGGCCGCGAGGCTGGACGAGCCAAATGCGAACGGCGAAGTCAGCGCGGCTGCGGCCGCTTGCAGTACCCCACCCTCGCTCGATACCCCGACGTGGTACCCCAGCTTAGCGCGGGCTGGCCTCCAGACAGCTTGGAACTCAAGCGCCAACAACAATCGGATTTCAATGGCTTATTGAGGTGGCTGAGACTACCTGGGACTACGTGGGACTACCTGGGAATCTGGGACGGCTGGGACTCGAACCCAGGACCAAAGCCTTAAAAGGGCCTTGCTCTACCAACTGAGCTACCGTCCCCCGGGAAGCCGCGCATCATACCAAAGCGTAACGCGTAGGGTCGGTCACACCTGCCGCCTGAAATCCCTGGGCGCGGATGCGGCAGGCATCGCAGCGCCCGCAGGCCCGTCCCGCCTCATCCGCCTGGTAGCAGGAGACCGTCTGCGCAAAGTCGACCCCGAGATCCAGGCCGCGCCGAATGATCTCGGCCTTGGAAAGCTCGATGAGCGGGGCATGCACCTTGAACTTTGCACCTTCCACCCCCGCCTTGGTGGCCACCCGGGCAAGCGCCTCGAAGGCGGCAATGAACTGCGGGCGGCAATCCGGGTAGCCGGAATAATCGACTGCATTGACCCCGACGAAGAGGTCCCGCGCCCCGAGCACCTCGGCCCACCCGAGCGCGAGCGCGAGCAGGATCGTGTTGCGCGCCGGGACGTAGGTGAGCGGAATGCCCTGAGTCTGAGTCTCGGGAACGGCGAGCGAGGCGTCGGTGAGCGCAGATCCGCCGATGCCGGCGAGATCGACTCCCATCACGCGATGCTGGTACGCGCCGAGTGCGCTCGCGATGCGCTGCGCCGCAGCGAGCTCAGCCGCGTGCCGCTGACCGTAGTGCACGCTGAGCGCAAAAGTGCGAAAACCCTGCTCGCGCGCGATGGCGAGTGTCGTGGCGGAGTCCAAACCACCCGAGAGCAGGACCACGGCCGGAACGCTCATCGACCGGGCACGTCTCCCCACAGGACCTTGTGGAGCTGCAGCTGGAATCGCACGGGGAGGCGCTCCTCGAGGATCCAGTCGGCGAGCGTCGCCGCGGCGAGCTCGGTGTAGCTCGGCGAGAACAGCACCGTGCACCTCGTATCGAGCGCATGGCTCTTCATGAAACGGACGCTCCAATCGAAGTCCTCACGAGAGCAGATGACGAACTTGATCTGATCGTGCGGCGTGAGGAGCGCGAAATTCTCGAGCCGATTGCGCTCGACCTCGCCGGAGCCCGGCGTCTTCACATCGAGCACCCGGCTCACCCGCGCATCGACGACCCCGATGTCGAGCGCCCCACTCGTCTCGAGAGACACCCGATAGCCCGCATCGCACAGCCGTGCGAGCAGCGCGCGGCAACTCGGCTGGGCGAGCGGCTCGCCGCCCGTGATACACACATGACGCGCACCGAAGCGGGCGACCTCCCGGAGAATATCCTCGAGGTCGTGCCAATCGCCGGCATGAAAAGCATAAGCCGTGTCGCAGTACTGGCATCGGAGCGGACATCCCGTCAAGCGCACGAATACGGTCGGATAGCCGACCGCGTCGGCTTCGCCCTGAAGCGAATGAAAGATCTCGTTGATGCGCAGGCGCTCGCGCCGGGTGTCGGTTTCAGCCATGAAAGCCATTGCGCGGTCCCGTGATGTATTGACCGGCCTCGACGAGGCAAAAGCGCGCTTCAGTGCTTCTCGGCCGCCATCTTGTCGAGCCGCTGACGCGCGAGATTGCCGGCCGCTGTGTCCGGATAGGTCGAGACGACCTGCGAGAGCACCTCATGCGCGGCCTGAAACTGCTTGAGCTCGTAATCACAGAATCCGACCTTGAGCAGCGCATCGGGAACCTTGCGCGATTGCGGATACTTGTCGACCACCCGTTGAAAGGCGGCAAGCGCCTCGGGAAACGATTTGTTCACATAGTATGCCTCGCCCAGCCAGTACTGCGCATTGTCCGCGTAGGCGCTGTCGGGAAAGGCCTGGAGAAACTGCTTGAAAGCGACGACCGCCTTGTCGTACTGGCTGTCCTTGAGCAAGCCGAACGCGGCCTGGTAATTCGCGGTGTCCGAGCCCCCGGGTACTGGCACATCGCCCCCGGCCCCCTCCGCCGAGGCGGCGCCCGCGGCGCCGGCGCCGGCAGGAACCGCACCCGCGGTGGATGCGCCGGATGCTCCGGATGCGCCGCCCGATCCCGAGCCCTCGCCGCCGCTTCGGCCCGCGGTACGGGACTCGAGCGCCTTCAGCCGCCGATCGAGGTCGGCATAGAGATCGCGTTGCTGCTTGCGCCCACTGTCCAGATCGTGCTGCATCTGATCGACGTCGTTGTGCACGCCGCGCACGTCGCTGCGCAGCGCCTCGAGCTGATTCGACAGATCGAGCAGACTCTGGTTCGAGATCACGCGCTCGATGCGCTCTACCCGGGCGTCGAGATCCTTGAGCTTGATCTGCACCGGGTCCTCATCGGGCGGCGTCGTCATGCACCCGCCGAGCGCGAGCGCGGCGAGTGGGACGGCGCGCACGATGAGGCGCAGCGGCATCACGGCAGATAGACCATGTCGACGCGCCGGTTCTGCGCCCACGCGCTCTCGTCGTCTCCCTCCGCCGCGGGCCGCTCGGCCCCGTAGCTCACCGTGGTCAACTGCGATTCGGAGACACCCTGCAGCATCAACGCCCGCCGCACGGCCTGCGCGCGCCGTTCACCGAGACCGATGTTGTACTCGCGCGTGCCACGCTCGTCCGTGTTGCCCTCGAGCCGCATCTTGAGATTCGGATGGGAGGTCAGGTTCTTCGCGTGCGCCGTGATCAGGTCGGCAAACTCAGGCTTGATCTCGGATTTGTCGAAATCAAAGTACACGGTGTGTTTCGCAAGCGGTCCGCCCAACTGGCCCGCCGCGCCCCCTGCACCGGCCGCGCCCCCTTCGAGCGGGGTGGTGCCGGTGCCGCCGCTGGCTCCCGCTCCCTCGCCCTGCGCCCCGGGAACGGTCGAGCCCTGCGAGGGCGACTCGACGGTCGTGTTCTTCTTCGGACAGCCGGCGAGCATCACCGCGGCCGCCAGCAGCGCAATCGACAAGGTTCTCTTCATTGATTTTCCCGCCTCTTTACGATGGTCCTAGCCTATCAGAACGGCCCCCAGGCCGGCTCCTGCACCTCGCCCTCGTCCGAGCTCAGATTCTCCTGCACTCGACCGTCCGCGCTCACCACGGCGAGTACGCCGCGGCTGCGATCGCGCGTCGCATAGAGGATCATGGCGCCGTTCGGCGCGTAGCTCGGCGAGACATCGAAGCGTCCCTTGGTGATGATCTGAGTGTCGCCCCGGCCCTTGAGATCCATGACTGCTATCCGGTAGGCGCCCTCCTCCTGCGTGACGAAGGCGAGCTGCGACTCATCGGGAGAGAGGCGGGCGCGTGCGTTGTAGTTGCCCTGGAATGTCAGCCTTCGCGGGTGGTCCCCGGGCTGCAAGCCGACGCGATAGATCTGCGGTCCGCCGGCGCGGTCGGACGTGAAATACAGGCTTTTGCCGTCATGCGACCACTGCGGCTCGGTGTCGATCCCGGGATCATCCGTGATGCGGCTGAGCGCACCGGAGGCCAGATCGAGCACGTAGATGTCGAGGTTGCCGTCGCGGGTCGAGAGCGTGAGCGCCAGCTTCTTGCCATCGGGCGACCAGGCGGGGGCTTGATTGACGCCCGCCTTGGCGGAGACCACGTGCCGCTCGCCGGTGCGCAGGGTCTGCACATAGATCGTCGAGAGGCGTCCCTCGAAGGAGACATAGGCGAGGCTTTGTCCATCGGGCGACCAGGCGGGCGACATCAGGGGCTCGTTCGATTGCATCACGGTGTGTCTGTTCTCGTCGTCGGCGTCCGCGACGATGAGCCGATAGACGCGATTGGGCACCTGGCCCTGCACCGAGACGTAGGCGATACGGGTGGCGAACGCGCCTCGAATCCCGAGAATCTTCTCGAACACCATGTCGGCGAGCTGATGGCCCGCGAGACGCATGCCGCTGCGGTTCGCCGTGATCTGGTAGCCGAGGAGGCGCTGACGGTTGAGCACGTTGTAGAGCTCGAAACTGATCGTCATTCGGTCGGCGCCCTGCGGCTGCAGCTGTCCGACGAGAATGTAGTCGTTGCCGAGCCGCCGCCAGTCGTCAAAGGAGATCGAGGCCCCCGTGTGCGGCTGCTCGATCATGTCGGTGCGGCTCATCGGCTTGAAACGCCCGCTATGATTCAAATCGTCGGCGACGAGCTGCGCGACATCGAAAGCGCCGGCATCACCTGCCGAGGGGGCGAAGGGCACGATCGCGATGGGAATGGCATTGTCCTGACCGCGCGTCACCTCGACGACAAAACCCGCCCAGCTGCGCGGCGCGAGGACGATGAGGGCGATGAGGGCGATGAGGGCGAGCGTGCGAGATTTATTCATCGGGTTTGAACTCGATCGTGAAGTTGCGCTGAAAGAGTGCTGGATCCGGCGGCTCCGGCAAAGGTGAGGCGCGATAGACCGCGTTCTCGATCGACTGGCGTACGGCGGCATCGCCGTTGCACTGGCTGACACGTGCGCTCGTGACCTCCCCGCCCGGGACCTGGGTCACTTGCACCTGGCACTTGATGCCGACGCGCGCCGAGGGGGGCTTGATCCAGGCGTGCTGGATTCGATCCTGCAAGCTTGCGAGGTAGCGGTCGCGCAGCGGACTGGCCTCGACCGCATCGACGTGCTCCTCCTCGGCAATCTGACGCCTGAGCTCGGCCTCGCGATCGGCTTTCGCCTGATTCTCCGCCAGCCGACGAGCCTCGGCCGCCTTGGCATCCGCCGCGGCTTTCGCATCGGCGGCGCGCTTCTCCTCCGCGCGTCGCTCGGCCTCCTGGGCGGCGCGCGCGGCGGCGACGCGCGCCTCGACCTGCGCGCGAGCCTGCGCGGCGGCCCGCGCCTCCTCTGCAGCCTTGGCCTGCGCTGCCGCCTGCGCCTCCTCGGCCGCCTTCGCTTCGGCGGCGGCCTGCTTCTCGGTCGCGGCCTTGGCCTCGGCGGCAATCCGGGCGCTCTGCGCCTCTTCCGCCGCAGCATTGCGGGCCTGCTCGGCGGCGCGCGCCTGTTCGGCCGCTTGAGCCGCCGCCTGGGCCGCGGCGGCCCGCTCCGCCTGGGCTCGCTGGAACGACTTGAGCACCTGCGAGTCGACGACCATCGCATTGACCGGTGCCGCCGGACGCTCGCTGCTGACTCGATCGGCCGAGACGAGGGTCATCAGCAGGAGCGCCGCGGCGATCGCCGCATGCAGCCCGATCGACAACATGATCGGCCAGGAATTTTCCTTGATCTCGCTCGCCATCGCCGTCCGCTCAGCGCACCGCGCCGCTCGTCCCGTGAGCGGGCAAGATCAAGCGCTCGGGGTCCGTGAGCAGACCCACGTTATCCGCCCCCGCCCTCTGCAGCAGCACCATGGCGTGGGCGACCACGCCGTACGGCACGGCGCTGTCGGCCTTGACGAGCACCGGCGTCTGCGGGTCCCGATGCAAAAGCGCCGTCGTGCGGATGCTCACCGTGGACTCGCTCGCCGGCTTGTCGGGGTTCGATCCGAAATTGATGTAGAGCCGCCCGCGCGCATCGACGGTGATGATGAGCGGCTCGTGCTTCTGCAGGAACGCGGGATCGATTGGCTTGGCTCCCGCCTTCGGCAGATCCACCTTGATGCCTTCCTTCAGGAGCGGCGCCGTGATCATGAAAATGATCAGCAGCACCAGCATCACGTCGATGTAGGGAACGACGTTGATCTCACCCATCAGTTTTCGTCGGCGCAGCGGTGCGGGCATGGCTCGTTGGGCCCTAGGCAGGCGCCCGGGCCGGACCGTGACGCTGCAGAATGGTCGAGAACTCTTCGACGAACGTGTCGAAGCGAAGTTCCAATCGGCTCACCTGATCGGCGAAGCGGTTGTAGGCGATGACCGCCGGGATGGCCGCAAAAAGGCCGATCGCCGTCGTGATCAAGGCCTCGGCGATGCCCGGGGCGACCGCGGCAAGCGTGGCCTGCTGCACGTTCCCGAGGTTATGGAAGGCCGACATGATGCCCCAGACGGTGCCGAACAGGCCCACGTAGGGACTCGTCGACCCAACCGTCGCCAGAGTCGCGAGATTGCGCTCGAGCCGGTCCATCTCGCGCATCTGAGCGACGCGCATCCCGCGGCGCGCACCCTCGAGCAGCAGATCCGCCGAGGTGCCGAGCTGGCGCAGCCGGCTGAACTCGCCGAACCCCGACTCGAAGATGCTCTGCAGGCCCGTGCCCGCGCGGCCCTTGGTCTCGATGCTGCGATAGAGCGTCGTGAGATCCCCACCCGACCAGAACTGCGTCTCGAACTGGTCGGCGCGGCGGCGCGACTGGGAGATCACGTGGCTCTTGCGAAAGATGATCGCCCACGAGGCGACCGACGCCAGCAACAGCAACGCAACGACGACCTGGACGATGGGGCTCGCGTCGAGCACCATGGTCCAGACCGAAAGGTCATTCGGCATTATCTCGCCACTCCTTGAACAGCTCCTTCGGTATGCCGCGCGGCCTCAGTGTCTGCGAATCGAGACAGGCGGCGCGCACATTCGCATCGATCAGCTTCGTGTCGCCGCGCAGGACCGATTGCGCGAATACGATGGTCGCATTGGTGAGCTGCTCGAGCTCTGCCGTGACGAGAACTTCATCGTGCAAGACCGCGGGCTTGTGATAGCTCACCTTCAGGTCGACGACCGCGAACTGCAGGCCGCGCTCGGCGCGCAGGCTGCGCTGATCGACCCCGAGCGCCCGCAGCCACTCGGTGCGGCAGCGCTCGAGGTACTTGAGGTAGTTGGCGTAGTAGACGACGCCACCGGCGTCGGTGTCTTCCCAGTAAACGGAGCAGCGCATGGAGAAGCTCGGCCGAGCCCTCACGGCGCATCCTTGAAGAGCGAGAGATTGAGCGAGCGCTCGGCACTCGGCGCCGGCAGCCCGAAGTGCAGATAAGCCAGGCGCGTGGCGACGCGGCCGCGGGCGGTGCGCATCAGGAAGCCCTGCTGGATGAGGAACGGCTCGATCACATCCTCGATCGTGCCGCGCTCCTCGCTCAAGGCGGCCGCGAGACTGTCGATGCCGACCGGGCCCCCGTCGAACTTCTCGATCACGGTCAAGAGGAGCTTGCGGTCGAGCGTGTCGAAGCCTTGAGGATCGACCTCGAGCAGGTCCAGCGCGGAGAGCGCCACCGGCCCGGTGAGGATGCCGGCCGCCTTCACCTCGGCATAATCGCGCACCCGGCGCAGCAGCCGATTGGCGATGCGCGGCGTGCCGCGGGATCGCTCGGCAATCCGTGCTGCCCCCTCCGGCTCGAGCTTGAGCTTCAAGATCGCAGCGCTGCGCGTCACGATGCGGGTGAGCTCCTCCGTCGAGTAGAACTCGAGCCGCTGCACGATGCCGAACCGATCGCGCAGCGGCGAGGTGAGAAGCCCCGCCCGCGTCGTCGCACCGACCAGCGTGAAGGCGGGCAGGTCGAGCTTGATCGAGCGCGCACCCGGCCCCTCGCCGATCATCAGGTCGAGCTGCGAGTCCTCCATGGCCGGATAGAGCACTTCTTCGACCACGGGCGAAAGCCGGTGGATCTCATCGACAAACAGCACATCGCGCGGCTCGAGGTTCGTGAGCAGTGCGGCGAGATCGCCCGGCCGCTCGAGCACCGGGCCCGAAGTCTGGCGCAAATTGACGCCCAGCTCATTCGCGATGATATGCGCGAGCGTGGTCTTGCCGAGACCGGGCGGACCGAAGATGAGCACGTGATCGAGCGCCTCTGCACGCTGGCGCGCCGCCTGGATGAAGATCTCCATCTGCGTCTTGACCGTGGGCTGACCCACGTAATCGGCCAGGGTCTTGGGTCGCACCGCCTTGTCGACCAGCTCCTCGTCGCGAGTCGCGGTGGCGGTGATGAGACGGTCCTGCTCGATGCCCATGCTCGATTCTATCAAGAGCCGTGCTCAAGTCTTGGCCGCGGCCTTGAGCGCACGGCGGATGAGATCGGTGGTCGACAGGCCGGGCTCATCGGCCGCCTTGAGGAGCCGGCTTGCCTCGGCAGGCTTGTAACCCAGGGTGATGAGCGCGCTGAACGCCTCGCCCTGCGCCGAGGCCGGTCCCGCCCCGGCGAGCGCCTCGCCCATCGTCGTGCTCGGGGCGAGCTTTTGCACGCTGTCGCGCATCTCGATGATGACGCGCTCGGCGGTCTTGCGGCCGATGCCGGGAATGCGTGTCAGCATCGCGACATCCTCGGCCTCGACGATGCGCAGGAACTCCTCGACGCTCGCGCCCGACAGCAGGCCGAGCGCAATCTTGGGTCCGACGCCCGAGATCTTGAGCAGCCCGCGGAACAGGCGCCGCTCGCTCTCGGTGCCGAAGCCGAACAGAATATGCGCATCCTCGCGCACCACCAGGTGCGTGAAGAGCGCCACGGGCTCACCGACCGCCGGCAGGCCGTAGAACGTCGACATCGGCGCCTCGAGCTCGTAGCCGACGCCGTTAACCTCGATCATGAGCGAGGGAGGGTGCTTCGCGGCGAGGCGTCCCTTGAGGTAACCGATCATCCGCGGCCGGCCGCCCGGGCAATCGAGGCTCGCATGCGACCCTGCAGCGCATGGCAGACCGCCGCCGCCAGGGCATCGGCGGCGTCCGCGGCGATGCGGCCCTCGAGACGCAGCAGATTGCGCATCATGAGCTGGACCTGAAGCTTCTCGGCGCTGCCCGACCCGACCACGGCCTGCTTGATCTCACGAGTCGCGTACTCGAAGACCGGGGCGTCGCCATCGATCGTGCCGCAGATGGCCGCGCCCCGGGCCTGCCCGAGCTTGAGCGCACTGTCCGGGTTGCGGTTGACGAATACGCGCTCCACGGCGATCTCCTGCGGCCGATATTCGGCCACGATGGTGCGCATGCAACGGAAGATCTCGCACAGCCGCACCGAGAAGTCGCTCTGCGGGGTGCGAATCACGCCGCTGGCGACGTAACAGAGCCGCGCCCCGGTTGCATCGACGATGCCGAAACCGGTGCGCTGGGATCCGGGGTCGATGCCGAGCACGCGCACCGTGCTGCTAACCGGGCGCACGCGGGAGACGCCGTGCGGCGCAGCGGCTCTCGAGCCAGTCCGTCGGGATCACGGGCATGGGGCGGTATGATACCGCAACGAGGGACCGTCACTGCGGCTTCGGACCGATCGCCATGGAAACCACCAGCCCCGTACGTCTGGAGAGCTCGCGGCTCGATGCTGCCTTCGCCGCCGTGCGTGCGCTCGAGATCGAGCGCACCGCCGAGCCCAGGCGCGCGAGCGCGCTGGAAGTCGCGCAGATCGTGCGGGGACTCGAGGCCGACGAGGACGTGGTCCTTGCCGCCTTGTTGCAGCCGCTCATCGAAGCGAGGCTGATCGAGCGCGAGCGAGCCGTGACGCTGTTCGGGACCGAGGCCGCCCGCCTGGCGCGTGAGCTGATACCGCTCGGCCAGTTCGGATTGCCCGCCGACTGGACGCCGGAACGCGAGCTCGAGGCCGCGCAAGCCGAGGCGCTGCGTAAGATGCTGCTCGCGCTGATCGGCGATGTCCGTCTCGTCGTGGTACGACTCGCCGCCCAGCTCGAGCGGATGCGCGCCGCCAAATCCGCCGCCCCCGAGGTCAAGCGCAAGCTCGCGATCGAGACGCGCGAGGTGTATGCGCCGCTCGCAAACCGCCTGGGTGTTTGGCAGGTGAAGTGGGAGCTCGAGGATCTCGCCTTTCGCTATCTGCAGCCCGAGGACTACCGGCGCATCGCCGCCGCCTTGAAGGCGCGGCGCAAGGACCGGGAACGCTACATCGAGGATCTGAAGAGCGCACTGCAACGCGCGCTCGTGCAGACGGGGGTCGAGGCCACCGTGCAGGGGCGCCCGAAGCACATCTTCAGCATCTGGCGCAAGATGCAAACGAAGCAGCTCGACTTCGAACAACTGATGGACATCCGCGCGATTCGGGTACTCGTCGACACCGTGAGCGAGTGCTACGCCGCGCTCGGAGTGGTGCACTCGCTCTGGCCCTTCATCCCCGGGGAATTCGACGACTACATCGCCACCCCGAAGGGCAATCTCTATCGCTCGATTCACACCGCCGTCATCGGCCCGGAGAAGCTCCCGGTCGAGGTCCAGATCCGCACCCACGAGATGCACGCGAACAGTGAGCATGGCGTCGCCGCGCACTGGCGCTACAAGGAAGGCGGTCGCAGCGAGAAGGCGTACGAGCGCAAGATCAACGAGCTGCGCGCCCTGCTCGCGCCGAGCGAGGGCAATGACCCGCCGCGCGATTTCCTCGACCGCATGCGAGTCGATCTGTTCCAGGACCGCGTGTACGTGCTCTCACCGAAGGGCGAGATCGTCGATGTCCCGGTCGGTGGCACGCCGCTCGATTTTGCCTACCAGGTGCACACGGATCTCGGCCACCGCACGCGGGGGGCGAAAGTGAACGGCCGCATGGTCGCCCTCGACTACGTTCTGAAGAACGGTGAGAGCGTCGAGATCATCACCGCCAAGACGCCCCAACCCTCCCGTGACTGGCTCGCGACCCAATCGGGCTTCCTCGCGAGCCCGCGCAATCGCAACAAGGTACGCGCCTGGTTTCGCAAGCTCGATGCCACGCGTAACGAAAGTGCGGGCAAGGAGCTTCTGGAGCGCGAGCTGCAGCGGCTCGGTCTGCAGCAGCTGCCGATGCCCGAGCTGCTCGCGGAGCTGCGGCTCGACAGTGTCGATGCCCTGCACGAGGCCCTGGGATTGGGCGAGGTGAGCGTGGCACAACTGCTCGGAGCCCTGCAGCGCGTGCTGCATGCCCGCGAGACGCAATCGCCTGCCGAGCCCGCGCGCCCCGTCCGTGCGGTCACGCCCACCGAGGCGCAGGTCGAGGTCCAGGGCATCGGTGATCTTCTATCGACGTTTGCGCGCTGCTGCCGCCCTGTTCCGCCGGAGCCCATTGCGGGCTTCATCACGGTGGGGCGTGGTGTGAGCATTCATGCGCGCGCCTGTGCGAACCTCGCGCGCCTTGCGGCGCGCTCGCCTGCCCGGGTGCTGGCGGTCGACTGGGGTGAGCGGCCCGGCGCGCTCTTTCCCGTCGACATCGAGGTGCGCGCCTTCGACCGGCGCGGCCTCGTGCGGGACGTGAGCGCCGCGCTGGCGGACGAGAAAATCAGCATTCAGGCAATGCACACCGTCACCGACGCACACGATCAGGTAGCCCACCTGCAAATCAGTATCTCGATCAGCGGCCTGCCGCAGCTTTCCCGTGTCCTCGCGCGCATCGCGCAGGTCCCAAATGTGATCGGGGCGCGACGGCACAAGTAACGACCGACCCAAAGGAGACTGACCATGAGAAGAATGCAGCGGGTGGTATGTGTGCTCGGTGCAAGCTGGCTCGCTTGCGAATCCGCGGGCGCTGCAGGGGGCGATGAGCAGAAGATTCGTGACCTCGATGCCGCCTGGTCGCAGGCGGCCGACGGCAAGGATGCAGCAAAATGCGCATCCGTCTACGCCGAGACGGGCTCCTTTCTCCCGCAGAATGCACCGATCGCGACCGGGCGCGCGCAAATCGAGGCCGCCTGGGCAAAGACCATGAAGATCCCGGGGTATTCACTCACCTTCAAGCCGACGAAGATCGAGGTATCCAGATCCAGGGACATGGCCTACGACGTGGGCACCTTTCTGTTCAAGATGCTCGATGACCACGGCAACCCGGTCTCGAGCGTCGGCAAGTACGTGGTGGTGTGGAAAAAGCAGCCGGGCGGCGCCTGGAAGGTGCAGCTCGACATCTTCAATGCCGACAAATAGGCCACGCGCCGCAGCCGCGGCGGGATGCCCTCGGATCAGCGGTTGATCGCGTCGATGGCGCGCTTGTCGACCGCGAGCGCCGCCTCGTGCATGGCCTCCGAGAGTGTCGGGTGCGCGTGCATCGTGCGCTGAATGTCCTCGGTGCTCGCCGAGTATTCGAGCGCGAGCACCGCCTCCGCGATGAGCTCCCCGGCGAGCGGGCCGATGATGTGCACCCCGAGGATCTCGTCATCGTCGCGCGCGGAGATCATCTTGGTCATTCCCACCCCGGCCTCCATGGCGCGGGCTCGACCGTCCGCGGCAAAGGGGAAGGCGCCCACCTTGTACGGGCGGCCGCTCGCCTTCACCTGCTCCTCCGTGAGCCCCACCCAGGCAATCTCGGGGGCGGTGTAGATCACCGAAGGAACGGCCTTGTAGTTGACCTCGCCGTAATGACCGGCGATGAGATCGGCGACCATCAGGCCCTCTTCCTTGCCCTTGTGCGCGAGCATCGGGCCGCGCACCGCATCGCCGACCGCCCAGACGTTGGGCACCCCGGTGCGGCAGTGCTCGTCGACCTCGATGAAGCCGCGCGCGTCGAGCTTGATGCCCGTGCCCTCTGCGAGCAGCCCCTCGGTGAAGGGACGCCGGCCGATGGCCACCACGAGCTTATCGACCTCGAGCGGGTGCTCACCGCTCGCATCGGTGTATTTCAGCGTGACGAGGCCACCCACGACCGATGCGCTCAGCACTTTCGCGCCGAGCTTGATGTCGAGACCCTGCTTCTTGAAGTGCCGCTGTGCATCCCGAGCGATCGTCTGATCGACCATCGGCAACAGCGTCGGCAGTGCCTCGAGCACCGTGACCTCGCTCCCGAGGCGACGCCACACGCTGCCGAGCTCGAGCCCGATGATGCCCGCTCCGATCACGCCCAGGCGCTTCGGTACGGCATCGAACTCGAGGGCGTCCCAGGAATCGACGATCGATCGGCCATCGTGTGGAACGGCCGGCAGGCGCATCGGCGTCGAGCCCGGCGCCAGAACGACGTGCTTGGCCTCGAGGGTGCGCTCGGCGCTCGTGCTATGCGTGACCTCGACGCGGTTACCGGCCAGCAGGCGCCCGTGGCCCTCGATCGCGGTGACCCCGGCGGCTTTGAAGAGCGCGGTGATTCCCGAGGTCATGGCCTTGACCACCGACGCGCGGCGCTTTTGCAACGCAGCAAGATCGAGCTGCACGTCGGCGATACGAATGCCGTGCACCGCGAACTCCTCGCGGGCGCGCAGGTAGAGCTCGGAGGACTCGAGCAACGCCTTCGAGGGGATGCAGCCTGCGTTCAAGCAGGTGCCCCCCAGGGTGTGCGAGCCGTCGTGGTTCTTCCACTCATCGACACACGCGACCTTGAGCTTGTTCTGCGCGGCCCGAATGGCCGCGGGATAGCCGGCGGGCCCGGCGCCGATGACGACGACGTCGAAGGCCTCGCTCATATCGCGAGCACCATTCGCGCGGGATCCTCCAGGCATTGCTTGACGGTGACCAGGAACTGCACCGCCTCACGCCCGTCGATGATGCGGTGATCGTAGGTGAGCGCGATGTACATCATCGGCCGTACGACCACCTGTCCGTCGATGACCACCGGTCGATCCTGAATCTTGTGCATTCCGAGGATCGCGCTCTGCGGAGCGTTGACGATCGGCGTGGACAGGAGCGAGCCGAAGACTCCCCCGTTGGTGATCGTGAAGGTGCCACCCGTGAGCTCCTCGAGCGTGATCGAGCCGGTGCGCGCGCGCTCGGCATAGGTGCCGATGGCCTTCTCGATCTCGGCAAAGCTCATCTGATCCGCATCGCGCAGGATCGGAACGATGAGCCCGCGATCGGTCGAGACCGCGATTCCCAAGTCGAAGTACTCGTGGTAGATGATCTCGGTCCCTTCGACCGAAGCATTCACGGCGGGAAATTTCCTGAGCGCCTCGATGCAGGCTTTGGCGAAGAAGGACATGTAGCCCAGGCGCACGCCATGCTGTTTCTCGAAGGCCTCGCGATAGCGCGAGCGCAGCGCATTCACCGCCCCAAGATCCACCTCGTTGAACGAGGTGAGCAGCGCCTGCGTGGTCTGTGCCTGCACCATGCGCTCGGCGATGCGCGCCCGCAGGCGCGTCATCGGCACGCGCTGCTCGAGCCGCGCACCGCGCGCGCCGCCGCCGCTGCCGCTGCCGCCCGCCGCCCGCGCGGCCGGACCCGCCGGCGCCGCCGATGCAGCGCCCGGCGCACCGCCGGCGCGCGAGAGCGCGCTGGCCGGCGTCGCCGCCGCCGTCGCTGCTCCCACCGTTCCCGCCGCTCCCGCCCCTGCGGGCGCGCTGACGGGCACCTCGCGCTTCTCGAGGTAGTTGACGACATCGGATTTCGAGACCCGCCCGTCGCGACCCGAGCCGACGACCGCCTTGGGGTCGACCTGGTTCTCCTCGACGACGCGCTTGGCGGCGGGACTGAGCTTTGCGGCGCCCGCGGGGGCGACGGTGGCGGGTGGGCTGCCGCCGCCCAGGGGTTGGGCCGTACTCGCAGCAGCAGGCGCCGGCGGGACTGCGAAAGTGCCCGTGGCCGCCGCGCCGGCCACCGCTCGCGGGCTCTCCTCGATGAGAGCGAGAACCTGGCCGCTCGTGACGGTCGAGCCATCCTTGAACTTGAGCTCCTTGATCACGCCGGCGGCCGGAGCCGGTACTTCCAGGACCACCTTGTCGGTCTCCAGATCCACCAGGCTCTCGTCCCGTGCCACGGCGTCGCCCGGCTGCTTGCGCCAGGCTACGAGTGTCGCGTCCGCGACCGATTCGGGCAGCTGGGGTACGCGAACTTCAATGGTCATGATCCCGTCCTGCTTTGAGCCGTCGGCACACTCAGCGTCTGGCGAGAGGTTTCCTGCGGTGGCACACCCTGCAGGGCCGCGGTCACGAGATTGCGTTGCTGTTGCTCGTGCAGCGCCGCGATGCCGGTCGCGGGCGCCGCCGCGCCGGGCCGGCCGGCATAGAGAAGCTCATCGTGCGGCCCGAGCGGTCCCTGCAGTCGATGCCGGATCTGATACCAGGCGCCCTGATTCTGCGGCTCCTCCTGGCACCAGACGATCTCGCGCGCATTCTCGTACTTGCGGATGATCGCCTCGTACTCCTCGGAGGGAAAGGGGTAGAGCTGCTCGAGGCGCACCAGCGCCACCCGCTCGAGCTTGGCATCGCGGCGCGCCTTGAGCAGGTCGAAATACACCTTGCCGCTGCACAGCACGACGCGCGTCACACTGCGCGCATCGATCTCATCGACCTCATCGATGAGGTTGCGGCAGCTCCCCGTCGCGAGCTCCTCGAGCCTCGACACCGAGAGCGGATGGCGCAGCAGGCTCTTCGGCGTCATGACGATGAGGGGCTTGCGCAGCGGACGCAGCATCTGCCGGCGCAGCATGTGAAACATCTGTGCGGGCGTCGAGGGAACGCACACTTGCATGTTGTACTCGGCGCAGAGCTGCAGGTAGCGCTCGAGGCGCGCCGATGAATGCTCGGGGCCCTGCCCCTCGTAGCCATGCGGCAGGAACAGCGTGATGCCCGAGACGCGACCCCACTTCGCTTCCCCGGAGCTGATGAACTGATCGATGATCACCTGCGCTCCGTTGCCGAAGTCACCGAACTGGCCTTCCCAGATCGTCAGGCAACGCGGCTCGGTGGTCGAGAAGCCGTACTCGAACCCCATCACGGCCTCCTCCGAGAGGATCGAGTCGATGACCGTGAACTTCGGCTGATTGCTGGCGATGTGCTGCAGAGGGATGTAGCGGCGCCCGGTCACCTGGTCGTTGAGCACCGCGTGGCGGTGAAAAAAGGTGCCGCGCCCGCTGTCCTGACCCGTGAGGCGCACCGGATAGCCTTCCTGGATCAGGCTCGCATAGGCGAGCGTCTCGGCGCATCCCCAGTCGAGCGCGAGCTCCCCGGCCACCATGCGCTCGCGCGCCTGCATGATCGCGAGCACGCGCGGCTGCAGCGTCCAGTCGGATGGGTAGGTCGTGATCGCCTTACCGAGCGCCCGCAGGCGCGGCAGCTCGACCGCGGTCTTGACCGGGGACCAGTCCGCGTCGAGATACTCGCGCCAGTCGATGCTGTACTGATTGCCGATCAGGCCGAGCGCGGCCCGCGCCTGCGGCTTGCCCTCATCGAGCCCCTTGCGGTACGCCTCCATCATCGCCGCCGCCTCGACGGCGCTCACCACGCCCTCGGCCTCGAGCTTGCGCGCATAGATCTGGCGCACGGGAGGATGCTTGCGGATCGCCTGATACATGAGCGGCTGCGTGGCCGCGGGCTCATCGGCCTCGTTGTGCCCATGGCGGCGGTAGCAGACCATGTCGATGACGATGTCCTTGTGAAATTTCATGCGGTACTCGAGCGCGAGCCGCGTGACGAAGCAAACCGCCTCGGGGTCATCGGCATTGACGTGCAGGATCGGCGCCTCGATCATCTTCGCGACATCCGACGGGTACTGCGTCGAGCGGCAATCGCGCGGCTCCGAGGTCGTGAAGCCGACCTGGTTGTTGATGATCACGTGCACCGTCCCGCCGGTGTAGAAGCCGCGCGCCTGCGAGAGCTGCAGCGTCTCCATGACGACGCCCTGTCCCGCGAACGCCGCATCGCCATGCATCAGCACGGGCAGCACCTGATCGCCGCGGCTGTCGTTGCGCCGCTCCTGGCGTGCGCGCACCGAGCCCTCGACCACGGGATCGACGACCTCGAGGTGAGAGGGGTTGAAGGCGAGCGCGACGTGCACGTTGCCCGAATCGGTCTTGAGATCGGCGGAGAAACCGTTGTGGTACTTGACGTCTCCCGAGCCACGCTGGCTCGCGACGTCATAGCGGCCCTCGAACTCGTTGAACAGGTCCTTCGGCGACTTGCCGAGGATGTTGACGAGCACGTTGAGGCGCCCGCGGTGTGCCATGCCCATGATGGATTCCTGCACCCGCGCGCGGCCGCACTGCTGCACCAGATCGTCGAGCAGTGGAATCAGGCTGTCGCCGCCCTCGAGCGAGAAGCGCTTCTGCCCGACGTACTTGGTGTGCAGGTAGCGCTCGAGCCCTTCGGCCGCGGTGAGCTGCCAGAGGATGTTCTTCTTCTCCGCCGCGCTGAAGCGGTGCTGTATCCGCTGCGCCTGGAATCGGTCCTGCAGCCAGAGCCGCTCCTCGGTATCGGATACGTGCGCGAACTCCGCGCCGATCGTATCCTCATAGATGAAGCGCAGCAGCGCCAGGATGTCCTTGAGCTTGGCGCGTGCCGGCACCGCATCGTTGCGGCTGCCGGTATAGAACTCGGTCTCGAGATCCGCATCCGAGAGTCCGAAGTACGCCAGATCGAGCACGTAAGGTCGGGGGCGCTCCTCGAGGCCGAGGGGATCGAGACGCGCGATCAGGTGTCCGCGATTGGCATGGATCTGGATGAGGCGCGACACCGCCGCCTGCTTGGCGCTGGCCGCCTCGCTCGCGGGGGCCGCGCCTCGCGCGGAACGTGGCCGAGCGGTGAGCGCGGCGAGGCGCTCGCGGATCTGCTGCTGTGAGACTTCGGATGCGGGCGGCTGCGGCCAGCGCTCGAACAGCGCCGCCCAGGCGGGCGCAACGCTTTTCGGATCCTTCAGGTACTGCTGGTAGAGACTCTCCAGGTAATCCGCATTCGCGCCCGACAGCGCGCTCGCGCCCAGCTGTTCCGCCAGTGATTCGCTCATGAGTGCATCGAGGGCTAAGAAACCCTTGCCATATCAGGGGGATATGAAGGAACGTTCGTCCTTCGGAACGGCCGCTAGTGTAGCCCAAGGAGGCCCGTTAGGGAATGTGACGCAGTGCGCCGAGCTCAGAGAATAGCGGAGCCCACGAGGCGCTGAAGCATGTTGATCTCGTGGCCGATCAGCACCAGGTAGGCGATCAACACCCCATAGAGAATCAGCTCGACCCTGAGCACGCGCATGAATCGATAGCATCCGAGGATCACCAGCAGCAGCACGGAGAGGCCCGTCATCGCCATCTTCATCGTCGCGAAAATGGCCGGACTGCCGTCGATGAGCGCCGCCATGATCGGATTCACCTCGACGGCGCCACGCGAGAGCAGCTCCACCGTCAACAATGCGTCCGCGACGTTCAAAATCAAGATGCCGATCGACACGGCGAGCAGGTGCGCCCCATGCCAGTCCATGGCGTGAAAACGCGAATCTCCCGAGCGACGGGGTGGTCGCCGGCGCCGTGGATTGAAGCTTCCGTAGAGAATCGACCAGAGCACACGGCGCCGGCGATCCGGTCGGTTGCGCCGCTCCTCGTCGGTCTCGGGCGGCGCAGGAATCGCGCCTTGCAGCTGCCGGGAGGTCCAGTCCGCCCATCCCCGTCGCATGATTGTTTTCATCGCTCCACTATCCAGATTGCGGAGTGCCTATCGCAAGCTCGATTCGTCATAATCCAGAGCATTTATTTTAAATCGATCTCTGGTCGCCGCGCCGCGCCTGTGCCTGCAAGCGCGACGTGGCTCAAGCTTGGCTCCCCACGGAGCGCGACGCAATCGGAGTTTCGCGCCGCTCGGGCTCGGACAGGCGCCTACGCGGCGCTCACGAGCTGAGCGCAGAAATCGCTCACCGGCATCGCCGCCAGCGCGCCCTGATCGGCAAACGAGCGCTTGATCGCCGCGGCCTGCTTGGGCTTGAAATGCGCCGTCACGCTCGATTCGAACTTCTCCACGAGCACCGGCATGCCTTCGGCGCGACGCTTGCGATGGCCGATCGGATAGTCGACCTGCACGCGCGCACTCGAGGTTCCGTCCTTGAAGAAGACCTGCACCGCATTGCCGATGTAGCGCTTGTCGGCCGCGTAGTATTCCTGCGTGAAGGTCGGATTTTCCTTCACCTGCATGCGCGCGCGCAGCGCATCGATCCTCGGGTCACGGGCCACCGCATCCTCGTAATCGGCGGCGGTGAGCCGGCCGAAGATCAGCGGAACCGCCACCATGTATTGAATGCAGTGGTCGCGATCGGCGGGATTTGCGAGAGGCCCGGTCTTGTCGATGATGCGCACGCCCGGCTCTTGAGTCTCGATGACGATGCGCTCGATGTCCTCGATCCGCTCGCGCACCGCCGGGTGCAGGGTCATCGCCGCCTCGACCGCTGTCTGCGCATGAAATTCGGCCGGGTAGGAAATCTTGAACAGGACGTTCTCCATCACGTAGCTGCCGAGCGGGCGCGCGAGCGTGAGCTCCTGGCCCTTGAACAGCACGTCCTGGAAGCCCCAGGTCTTGGCGCTCAGCGCCGAGGGATAGCCCATCTCGCCGGTGAGCGCGATGAGCGCCAGGCGCACACCGCGGCTCGTCGCATCACCGGCCGCCCAGCTCTTGCGCGAGCCGGTGTTCGGCGCATGGCGATAGGTCCTGAGCGCCCCACCGTCGATCCATGCGTTCGACACCGCATTGATCAGCTGATCGCGCGTCCCGCCGAGAAGGGCCGTGGCGACGGCGGTGGAGGCGACGCGCACCAGCAGCACATGATCGAGGCCGACGCGATTGAAGCTGTTCTCGAGCGCGAGCACCCCCTGGATCTCGTGCGCCTTGATCATGGCGGTGAGCACGTCCCGCACCTTGAGCGGTGCCCCGCGACGCGAGAGGTAATCCGCGACCGCGAGGATGGCGCCGAGATTATCGGAAGGGTGACCCCACTCCGCGGCGAGCCAGGTGTCGTTGAAATCGAGCCAGCGGATCATGGCGCCGATGTTGAAGGCCGCATTGACCGGATCGAGCTCGTAGGAGGTCCCGGGCACGCGTGCGCCGCCGGCGAGGATTGCGCCCGGTACGACCGGACCCAGGAGCTTGGTGCACGCCGGATATTTCAGCGCCTGGAAGCCGCAGGCGAGCGTGTCCATCAGGCAGTAGGTCGCCGTTTCGTAGGCGAGCGCGCTGTCGATGGCGGGCTTGAGCGCGTAATCGGCAATCGCCGCGAGCAGGCGGTCGGGCGCAGGTCGCTGCGCGGATTTCACATCGTGGGACATGGGAGCCTTCAGGAGCCTGTCTGAATCGTGTGCATGAGCTACGGCCGCTCGGCGAGGGGCTGGAACTTCAGGCCCTCCGGTCCGATGTAGTTCGCGCTCGGTCGGATGATCTTGCCGTCGATGCGTTGCTCGATGATGTGCGCCGCCCACCCGGCGGTGCGGGCGATGACGAAGAGCGGCGTGAACATCGCGGTCGGCACCCCCATGAGGTGATAGGAAACCGCGGAGAACCAGTCGAGATTCGGGAACAGGCTCTTCACCTGCTGCATGACGCTCTCGATGCGCTCGGCGACGCGGTAGGCGCGCTCGTCGCGCGCAGCCACCGCCAGATCATGCGCCACCTTCTTGATCACCTCGTTGCGCGGATCGGCAATCGTGTAAACCGGGTGACCGAACCCGATGATGACTTCCTTAGCGGCGACGCGCCGGCGCACGTCCTCTTCCGCCGCATCGGGGGTCGCGTAGCGGCTCTGGATCTCGTAGGCCACCTCGTTCGCGCCGCCGTGCTTCGGTCCGCGCAGCGCGCCGATCGCCCCGGTGATGCAGGAGTGAACGTCCGAGCCGGTGCCCGCGATCACCCGCGCAGTGAAAGTCGAGGCGTTGAACTCGTGCTCCGCATACAGATTGAGCGAGGTATGCATCGCCCGCACCCACGCCGCCGGCGGCGGGCGCTGGTGCAGGAGGTGCAGGAAATGCCCGCCGATCGAGTCATCGTCGGTCTCGAGCGCAATGCGCCGCCCAGTGGTCGCAAAGTGGTGCCAGTAGCACAGCATCGAGCCCAACGAGGCGAGCAGTTGATCGGCGATGTCGCGCGCGCCCTCGATCGGATGCTCCGCAGCCTCGGGCAGGATGCAGCCGAGCGCCGAGACGCCCGTGCGCAGCACGTCCATCGGATGGCTCGTGGCAGGGAGCTGCTCGAGCACCGTGAGCACCGCGCGCGGCGGCGTGCGCAGCGACTTGAGCTTCATCTTATAGGCGGCGAGCTCGCGTGCATTCGGCAGCTTCTCGTGCACGAGCAGGTAGGCGATCTCCTCGAATTGCGCGCCGGTCGCCACATCGAGGATGTCGTAGCCGCGGTAGTGCAGGTCGTTGCCGGTGCGCCCGACCGTGCAGATCGCGGTGTTGCCGGCCATCACGCCCGACAGCGCCACCGACTTTTTCGGCTTGATCGCGCTCGTTCCGGTGTTGCTCTCGCTCATCGCTCTGTCCCCTCTTTACCTGCAGCGAACAAGGCATCGAGCTTCGCCTCGTACGCGTCGTAGTCCAGAAACTCGTAGAGCTCCGCCCGGGTCTGCATGCGATCCAGCACGTTCTTCTGGGTGCCGTCGCGACGGATCGCGCGATAGGTCGCGAGCGCCGCCGCGTTCATCGCGCGGTACGCGGAGCAGCAGTACAGGATGATGTCGACGCCGGCGCTCGCGAGCTCATCGCGGCCGTAGAGCGGCGTGTGCCCGAACTCGGTGATGTTGGCGAGGATCGGCACCTTCACGGCGTCCTTGAAACGCCGGTACATCGACAGCTCCGTCATCGCCTCCGGAAAGATCATATCGGCGCCCGCCGCCACGCAGGCACGGGCGCGCTCGATCGCGCGCTCGAGTCCCTCGACCGCGAGCGCATCGGTGCGCGCCATGATGACGAACTGGGGGTCGGTGCGCGCATCGACCGCCGCCTTGATCCGATCCACCATCTCCTCCTGCGCGACGATCTCCTTGCCGGGACGATGTCCGCAGCGCTTCGCCTGCACCTGATCCTCGATGTGCAATCCTGCGGCGCCCGCCTTGATGAGCGAGCGCACGGTGCGCGCGATGTTGAAGGCCCCGCCAAAACCCGTATCGGCGTCGACGAGAAGGGGAAGTGCGCACGCATCGGTGATGCGCCGGACATCGATCAGCACATCGTCGAGCGTGCTGATGCCGAGGTCGGGAACTCCCAGGGAGTTGGCCGCGACGCCACCGCCCGAGAGATACAGGGCACGAAAGCCGCTGGCCGCCGCCATCCGCGCGACGTAGGCATTGATCGCCCCCACGATCTGCAGGGGATGCTCCACCTCGAGCGCGGCCCTGAGGCGGGCGCCGGGAGAGCTCGAGGGCGAGGAAATCGCAACGTTCATGACCGCATCCTTGACAGAAAACTATAGGTGCTCGCTCGAACGGCTTGAATGACCAAACCAATCAACCACCCTGAGCAAAAATGCCACAGCGCAGAGCACTTGGACATGCCCCCTTCGGGCGGCGGCTCGAGCGGGCGCCTGAGCGTGCGTCTGCTTAAGGGTGCAGCCCGCGGCGAAACTCGCCGGGCGAGGCTCCGGTCCACTTGCGAAAGGCGCGGTGGAACGCGCTGCGCTCGGAGAAGCCGAGCTCGAGCGCGATGTCCATGACGCTGCGGTCCGAGTGGCTCAGATAGCTGATGGCCAGATCGCGGCGCAGCTGGTCCTTGATCTCCTGATAGGAGGTGCCCTCCTCGTGCAGCCGGCGCCGCAGGGTCGCGCTGGTCACGTGGAGCTCGACCGCCAGCGACTCGAAGTCGGGCACCTCGCCCGGCAGGAGCTGGCGCAGGCGCCTGCGGATGCGGGCGGCGGCGCTGCTGCCGTTCTTGTACTTGACCAGGATGTTCTCCGGGGCCGTGCGCAGGAACTCCTTCACGGTGCGCTCGTTCTGCACTACGGGCAGCTCGAGATAGTCCGAGGAGAACGCAATCGCCGTCGCGGCGCGCTCGAAGGCAAGATCGGTGCAGTACATCAGCCGGTACTCGGCGCTGTACGGCGGCTCGGGATAGGAGAACTCGGCCCTGAGGATCGGGATGCGCCGATTGACCAGCCAGCACGACACCCCGTGCAGCAGCATGAGGAGCACCTCGTGGGCGAAGGCGCGCTCGGATCCCGGCGCGCGGTCCTGCAACACGATGCGCGCCTCGGCCGCGCCCCGCTCGAGCGTGCCGCCGATGTCATCGAGTATCAGGCCGTAGAAGCGCAGACTGCGCTCGAGCGCCTGGCGCAGCGTCGGACACGGGAGCACCGAGTGACACAGCATGGCGAAAGTGCCGCTCTTCATGCGCCGTGAGTCGCGGCCGAAGAACTCATCGTCCAGACGCTCGGCGACCAGCCGCCAGAGCTTGCCGTAATGACGCGCCGACACCCGTGCCTGGGGGTTCTCGAGCAGGCTCGGGGCAAGCCCGACCTCCAGGAGCGCCGAGTCGACGTCGAGCGAGCGCGCTCGCAGCCCTTCCAGGGCTGCTGCGACGAAGCAGATGGCGATCGTGCCGGGCTCGGGTCGCCCCACCGGCGAGACGACGCCCGCGGCGCTCAACGCAGCCGGCACGTGTTGCATTTTCGCTCACGCATGATGAACGCTTTGGGCACCGAAGGTTGGGCGCCAACCCTCTAATATTACTCGAGGAAGGCGCTGCCCGGGGCGCCGCGGAGAGCCTCTGACCGCCATGGATCTTTACACCGACGAGCAGCGCATGATTCGCGATTCGGCGCGCGAGTTCGCGCGCGCCGAGCTCGCTCCGCACGCGGGCGAGTGGGACCGCGAGGGCTGGATCCCGGAGAGCGTCGTCGCCCGCCTGGGCGAGGTGGGCCTCCTCGGCATGATGGTGCCCGAGGAATGGGGGGGCAGTTACAGCGATTACGTCGCCTATGCGCTCGCCGTCGAGGAAGTCGCCGCCGGCTGCGCCGCCTGCGCGACCTTGATGAGCGTGCACAGCTCGGTCGGCTGTGGACCCATTCTCAAGTACGGAAGCGAGGCGCAGAAGCGCACCTACCTGCCGGCCATGGCGCGTGGCGAGTCGATCGGCTGCTTTTGCCTCACCGAGCCGCAGGCGGGCTCCGAGGCCCACAATCTCAAGACTCGCGCGCTCGAAAGCGACGGCGGCTGGGTGCTGAACGGTTCCAAGCAGTTCGTGACCAATGGAAAGCGCGCCAAGGTGGCGATCCTGTTCGCGGTCAGCGACCCGGAGCGCGGCAAGCGCGGCATTTCGGCCTTCATTATCCCAGCCGACACGCCCGGATTCATCGTCGGGCCGCCCGAGCACAAGCTCGGCATTCGCGGCTCCGACACCTGCCCCATCACGCTCGATCAGTGCCGCCTGCCGGCCGATGCGCTGCTCGGGGAGCGCGGTCGGGGCCTTTCGATCGCGCTCTCAAACCTGGAGGGGGGACGGATCGGCATCGCCGCCCAGGCGATCGGCATCGCGCGCAGCGCCTTCGAGGCGGCGCTGCAGTACGCGCGCACCCGCCGTCAGTTCGAGCGGCCCATCGCCGAGTTCGGCAGCATCAGCGACATGCTCGCCGACATGCAGGTCTCGATCAATGCGGCGCGGCTGCTCACGCACCATGCGGCGCGGCTGCGATCGGCGGGCGAGCCCTGCCTCTCGGAGGCCTGTCAGGCTAAACTATACGCATCGGAGATGGCCGAGCGCGTGTGCTCGAAAGCCATTCAGATCCACGGCGGCTACGGCTACTTGGAAGACTACGGCGTGGAGCGCCATTATCGCGATGCGCGCATCACCCAGATCTACGAGGGCACCAGCGAGATCCAGCGCCTGGTCATCGCCCGCGCTTTAACGACACAAGGGGAATCCTCATGAGCACCCAACCGGCGGCCCGCACCGCTGCCACACCCACGGTGAAAATGCTGCTCGACGGCCGATTCATCGAATCGAAGACCGGCGAATGGCATGACGTCGTGAATCCCGCCACGCAGCAGGTTCTCGCGCAGGTGCCCTTTGCGACCGACGAGGAGACCAACGCCGCCGTCGCGAGCGCCAAGCAGGCGTTCAAGACCTGGAAGAGCACGCCGATCGCCGCGCGCGCCCGCATCATGCTCAAGCTTCAGGCGCTGGTGCGCGAACACATGAGCCGCATCGCACAGACGCTCTCTGCCGAGCAGGGCAAGACGCTCGCCGATGCCGAGGGCGATGTATTTCGCGGTCTCGAGGTCGTCGAGCACGCCTGCTCCATCGGCACGCTGCAGCTCGGCGAGTTCGCCGAGAATGTGGCGGGCGGGGTCGACACCTACACGATCCGCCAGCCGATCGGGGTGTGCGTCGGCATCACGCCCTTCAATTTCCCGGCGATGATCCCGCTGTGGATGTTTCCGATGGCGATCGTCTGTGGCAACACCTTCGTCTTGAAGCCCTCCGAGCAGGATCCGATCACGCCCATGCTCCTCGCAGAGCTCGCGCTCGAGGCCGGCATCCCGCCGGGCGTCCTCAACATCGTGCACGGCGGCAAGCGCGCGGTCGATGCGCTCTGCACGCACCCGGATGTCGCCGCGGTGTCCTTCGTGGGCTCCACCGCGGTCGGCACCCACGTCTACAACCTCGCATCGCAACACGGCAAGCGCGCCCAGTGCATGATGGGCGCGAAGAACCATGCGGTCGTGCTGCCCGATTGCAACAAGGAGCAATCGCTCAATGCGATCGTGGGCGCGACCTTCGGCGCCGCGGGCCAGCGCTGCATGGCGACCTCGGTGACCGTGCTGGTCGGGGAGGCGCAGAAATGGATTCCCGACCTCGTCGCCAAGGCGAAGACGCTCAAGGTGAATGCGGGCACCGAGAAGGGCGCGGACTTGGGTCCGGTGGTCTCGAAGAACGCGAAGCACCGCATCCTCGGTCTCATCGAGGAGGGCATTCGCGAGGGCGCGAAGCTCGAGCTCGACGGCCGCAACCTCAAGGTGCCGGGGTACGATCAGGGCAACTTCATCGGACCCACCATTTTCTCCGGCGTCACGCCGGCCATGAAGATCTACACGACCGAGATCTTCGGACCGGTGATGGTGGTTGCCGGCGCCGCGACGCTCGATGAGGCGATCGCGATGATCAACGCGAACCCCTTCGGCAACGGCACGGGCATCTTCACGCAGAGCGGGGCCGCGGCCCGCAAATTCCAGAGCGAGATCGACGTCGGGCAGGTCGGCATCAATGTGCCCATCCCGGTGCCGGTCCCTTTCTTCAGCTTCACCGGCTCGCGCGGCTCGAAGCTCGGCGACCTCGGGCCCTACGGCAAGCAGGTGGTGCAGTTCTACACGCAGACCAAGACCATCACCGCGCGCTGGTTCGAGGACGGCGTGAGCTCGGGCGTCAATACGACCATCAGCTTGAAGTGATGCGCGCCGCATGAAGATCGCGTTCATCGGCTTGGGGAACATGGGCGCGCCGATGGCGCGCAATCTTCTGAAGGCCGGCCACCGCCTCGTCGCGTTCGACGTGGTGCGCGCCTCGCTCGATGCGCTCGCCGCCGCGGGCGCAACGCCTGCGGGCTCGGCGCGCGAGGCGGCCGCGAGCGGGGTCGACCTCCTCATCACCATGCTGCCATCCTCGCCGCACGTGCGCAGCGTGTATCTGGGCGAGAGCGGCATCCTCGACCACACCCCGCGCGGCACGCCGCTCGTCGATTCGAGCACGATCGATCCGCACACGGCCCGCGAGGTCGCGCAGCGGGCCGCCGAGCGCGGGCTGCCGATGGCCGATGCGCCCGTCTCGGGAGGCACCGGCGGCGCGGAGGCCGGCACCCTCACCTTCATGGTCGGTGCGGATGAGGCGCTGTTTGCTCGCCTGAAACCCGTGCTCGAGCACATGGGCCGTGCCATCGTGCACTGTGGAGGCCCCGGCACGGGCCAGGTGGCGAAGATCTGCAATAACCTGCTGCTTGGCATCTCGATGATCGGCGTGAGCGAGGCGATGAGCCTCGGCGCCGCCCTCGGCATCGACCCCAAGGTGCTCGCCGGCATCATCAACAGCTCGAGCGGGCGCTGCTGGAGCTCGGATACCTACAACCCCTACCCCGGCGTCATGGACAACGTGCCCGCGGCCCGCGGCTACACGGGCGGCTTCGGCACCGACCTCATGCTCAAGGACCTCGCCCTCGCCACCGATGCCGCCCGCCAGGCGCGGCAGTCGGTGGTGCTCGGCGCCGCCGCCCAGCAGCTCTATCAGCTGTGGAGCGCCTCCGGGGCCGGCGGCAAGGACTTCTCCTCCATCATCGATCTGGTTCGAAAAGCATGATCGAGCTCACCGTCGAGGGGCATCTCGCCCTCATCCGCATCGACAATCCCCCCGCCAACACCTTCACCGCGCAAGGGTTGCTCGAGCTACAAACGACCATCGAGCGCCTCAATGGCAATCTCGAGGTGTACGCCGCGGTCGTCACGGGCCGCGGCGAGAAATTCTTCAGCGCGGGCGCAGACATCAAGAGCTTCGCGAGCTCCGACCGGGCGCAGGCGCGGCTCATGGCGCAGCGCTTCGGCGCCGCCTTCGAGGCCTTGCAGGAGGCGCGCTTCGTCACCGTGGCGGCGCTGAACGGATATGCGATGGGCGGCGGGCTCGAGTGCGCGCTCGCGTGCGATCTGCGGATTGCCGAGGAGCAGGCGCAGATGGCGCTGCCCGAGGCCTCGATCGGCCTTCTGCCGTGCGGCTGCGGCACGCAAACGCTGCCCTGGCTGATCGGCGAGGGCTGGGCGAAACGCATGATCCTCACCAACGAGCGCATCGATGCGCCGACCGCGCTCAGGATCGGCCTCATCGAGGAGATCGTCCCCAGGGGCGAGGCGCTCGCCCGCGCGCAGGCGCTTGCTCAACGCGTCACCACCTTGAGCCCGCGCGCGGTCGCCTACAGCAAGCAGCTCATTCATCTTGCACGCAACGGCGTGCCGCGCGGCGCCGCGCTTGCGCTCGAGCGCGAGCGCTTCATCGATCTGTTCGACGGCGCCGACCAGCAGGAAGGCGTGCGCGCCTTCCTCGAGAAGCGCAAGCCGAGCTGGAAGAACGCCTAGTGTCGGGCGATCCAGGATCGGGCGCCGCCGCGAGCGCGAGGGAGCTCCTCACCGAGGTTCGCAACGGCGTCGCGCTGATCACGCTCAACCGGCCGGCGGCGCTCAATGCGCTCACCTACGACATGATCGGTGATCTGCGGGCGCTGCTGGCTGAATATGCGGTGAATCCGGCGGTGCGCGCGCTGCTGGTGCGCGGCGCGGGCGAGAAAGCGTTCTGCGCGGGCGGCGACCTGCGCGCGCTCTATCAGAGCTTCAAGGAAGGCAGCACGCTGCAGCTCGACTTCTTCATCGCCGAGTACGCACTCGATCACCTGCTGCATTTCTACCCCAAGCCCTACCTCGCCCTGATGGATGGCATCACGATGGGCGGGGGCATGGGCATTGCGCAGGGTGCGAAGCTCCGAGTGGTGGGCGAGCGCACCCGCATCGCCATGCCGGAGGTTGCGATCGGCCTGTTTCCCGATGTCGGCGCGAGCTACTTCCTGTCGCGCCTGCCGGGCGCCCTAGGCCGCTACCTCGCGCTGAGCGGCGTGCAGATCAAGGGTGCGGACGCGCTCTATTCTCATCTGGCCGATGTGTATCTGCCCGCGGACGCGGTCGCGGCGCTCGAGGCCGATCTCGAGCGGCTCGAGTGGAGCGCGGAGCCGCGTGCCGACCTCAAGCGCTTCATCGATGCGCGCGCCGCCCGGGGGTTACCCGCCCCGTCCTTGAGCATCCTGCGCCCCGCCATCGACGAGCATTTCACTCGGGGCTCGGTGCTCGAGATCGTCGCCTCGCTCGAGGCCGAGCGTCGCGACGAGTTCGCCGACTGGGCGGCCCAGACCGTGAAGCTGATCCGCAGCCGCTCGCCGACCATGCTGGCCGTCACGCTCGAGCAACTCGAGCGCGGCCGCTCCTTGGGTCTCGCCGACTGCTTTCGCATGGAGCTCGGAATGGTCGCGCAATGCTTCGAGCAGGGCGATTTCATCGAAGGCATCCGTGCTCTCATCATCGACAAGGACAATGCGCCGCACTGGCGGCCGGGCCGCCTCGAGGAGGTCACCCCGAGCATGGTCGAGGCGTTCTTCGCCCATGCTTTCGCCGGTCGCGCGCATCCACTGGCTCACCTCAAGGACTCCCCATGAACATCAAGGACACGCTCGCCATCGTCACCGGAGGCGCCTCCGGCTTGGGGCGCGCCGTCGCCGAGCGCATCATTGCGCAGGGCGGCCGCGCCGCCCTCCTCGATCTTTCCGATACCGGCCGCGCCGTGGGCGCAAGCCTCGGTGCGCCTTTCTTTGCCTGCGATGTGTCCGTCGAGTCCCAGGTGAACTCGGCCATCAACGCCGCCCGCGAGGCGCTCGGCGGTCTCAACCTGCTGGTCAACTGCGCCGGCATCGTCGGCGTCGGCAAGCTCCTCGGCCGGGACGGGCCGATGAGCGGTGAGTACTTCGAGAAGGTGGTGCGCGTGAATCTGATCGGCACGTTCCTGTGCGACAAGGCCGCCGCCGCGCTCATGCGCGACAACACCCCGAATGCCGAGGGCGAGCGCGGCGTGCTCGTGCACACCGCCTCGGTCGCCGCCTACGAGGGGCAGATCGGCCAGGTGGCCTACTCCGCCACCAAGGCGGGCATCGTCGGCATGACGCTGCCGATCGCGCGCGAGCTGGCGGGATCCGGCATACGCTGTGTCGCCATCGCGCCCGGTATTTTCATGACGCCGATGCTCGCGAGCCTCTCTCCTGAGGTGCAGGATTCGCTCGGCAAGCAGGTGCCCTTCCCGCCGCGCCTCGGCAGGCCGGAGGAATTCGCCGCGCTCGTGCAGTCGATCGTCGAGATCCCGACCTTGAACGGCGAGACCATCCGGCTGGACGGCGCCATCCGGATGGCGCCGCGCTAGCGGTCGGAGCTCCGCGACTCGCTCGGCCGGGTTTCGATCAGGTTGACGCTCTGGCAGGTAAAGACGATCTCGCCGCGCTGATTCAGCAGCGTGTAGCGGCACTCGACGATCCCGCGGCCGGCCTCGCTGCGACTCAGGCGCTTGTCGAGAATCTCCGTGCGCGCCCGCAGCACGTCTCCGGCACGCACCGGATTCGGCCAGCGCACCTCGTTCCATGCGACCCCGCAGATCCAGCGCACATCGCGGCTGATCTCGTGATCGAGCAGGCGCCACAAGGCCATCGTATGAATGCCCGAGGCGATGAGCTCGCCGAAGATCGAGCTGCGCGCCGCTTCGGGGTCGACGTGAAACCACTGCGGATCGTAGCGCGAGGCGAACGCGACGAGTTCCTCGCTGCTCACCGCGTGCGTGCCCGATTCGCACACCTCGCCCACGACCATGTCCTCGAAGTAGCGCGCCGCGTGGGCGCTCGCGCCCGGCGCGCTCATGAGCGCGGCCGCTCCCGGTAATACGCCTGCCAGGACTCGAGCCTCTCCGGATAGTCCGCCGCATGCGGGGTCGCGTAAGCGCGGTTGCGCAGCGGCGAGAGCAGCACCTCGCCGTATTCGCGTGGATTCAGGTAATAGAAAAACTCGAGAGCCCGGTCAGCGAAGCGCCAGCGACCCTCCTCCAATCGGTACTCATCGTGGTAGCGCAGCGCGGCGAGCAGCGGCTCGCCGTTGCGAACGACCTCGGCATGCGAGTTGACCAAGCCGCGGGCCCGCGAGGGATCGCCCTCGATGAATTCGACGAGCTGATCGTGCGTGAAGTGATTGCTCGGACCCAGGACCGCGAAGCGGCCGTGAAATTGCGCGACCACGGCGTCGCGTCCTACGGCATCCATCTTGCCGTCGAGCGAGCGGAAGCGCCCGTCGCGCGTGAAGCACTCGCCGATCCCCACCACATCGCGCGCATCGATCGTGAAGCAGTAGCGCGCGATGAGCGCGCGGATCTCGGCGCGTGCCTCGAGCCGGGCAATGCGCTGCTCGAGGCGATCGTTCTGCGAAGTGGCGCTCATGGCGGGTTCCTCTCAGTGCACGCGGTACGCGAGCAGGACGTTGCCGGGCATGTGAAAGTAGAGGCCGTAGCCCGAGTTGACCACCACGTACCCGTCACGCACGGCGGCGCCCGGACCGCCGAACGAGCCGCCGTGGGCCTGCATCCCGTCGGTCGCCTTGACGGGGGCGGTCGTGTCGAAGCTCTTGAGGACGGTACCTTTCGCGGCATCGTAGAACGCGAGTGTGCCGTCCATCTGCCCGGCGATCACCACCCCCGGAATGGCCGTGACGGCCGCCGTGATGCCGGGGTCGCAATCCGGCCGAGCCGCGCAATGATCCTCCGCGGGCGAGCGCCAAAGCACACGACCGGTGCCGGCATCCACCGCGACCAGGCCCGGCTGGCCGGCGGCGCTGGCGGCGCGCCCGCTGTGCTCATCCTTCATCTCGGCGAGCCCCGCGTAGACCTGATCGCCCGCCACCGCAACGCCGAACTCGATGCCGCCCTGGATGCCGCCGCGTCCCACCTGAGTCTTCCACAGGAGCTTTCCCTCGTGGTCGGGATCGAGTCCGTAGAGCACGCCGCTTTTCTGCGCGGCGATGAGCACGTCATGCCCCGAGGCCAGGTGCACGAGCACGACGCCGGCGCCGAAATCGCGGTCTGGACCGTTCTCCGGAGGACAGTTGGGATGATCGCGCGCGAGCATGCAGCCGACATTCCACACATCGCCCCGATCGGCCTGAAAATGCCAGGCCTGCGATCCATCGCGCAGGTGAAAGGCGACGACCGAATCGCTGGTGTCGGTGCCGGGGGAGGAATAATTGTCACCCGTGCCCACGTACAAGAGGCCACGCTTCGTATCGATCTCGGGGCTGTTCCAGATCGGCGCGCCGGACGGCGCAAAGATCCGCTTGCCGCTCGCCAGAGTCCTCACCGGCTCGGGCTTATGCGCAATCGCATAGCTCCTCCAGAGGATCGCGCCGGTGCGTGCATCGAGCGCCACCACCGAGCCGCGAAACGTGCAGCACTCGTAATTCTTGTCGGCCGCAGCCGCTTCCTCGAGCGCCGAGACCGGCACGTAGATCCGATCACCGCTCACGGCGGGCGCGCCCGTGAGGGTCGCATCCGGATGCTCGCTCATCTTCGCGCTGAAAATGAGCCGTCCCGTGAGCGCATCGATCGAGTACAGCCTCGCAATCACGTCGCCAAACACCAGCCGCCGCAGCGGCCGGCCGTCCGCGCCTTGCGTCTCATAGGGCACGACCGCGGTACGCACCTCGCCGCCCGCCTTGAAGGTGAAGCGCACACAGCCGCTCTTCAGGTCGAGCGCATACACCGTGCCGTCGGGGCTGCCGACGTAGACGGCACCGTAGGCGATGCTCGGTTGCGAGCGCGCGCGGATCGCACCCGGGAACTCGAAGGCCCAGGCAGGATCCAGCCGGCCGACATCGCCCGCCGCGAGACCGGCCGCGCGTGCATCGATGAAGCGCGCATTATCGTATCCCCAGCCCTCGGGGAGCGGCGCCTCGTTGCGATCGAAGACGGCGGCCGCGCCGACACAGCGCGGCGCGGGGGTCTGCGATTGCTGCGCGGAGAGCGGCGTGCCACCCGAGAGATACTCCGCGACCTGCACGCGCTCGGTGTCCGAGAGCGATTGGGCCTGCCGTTTCATGAGGCCGTGGGTCAGCGCCTCGTAGATCGTCGGCCCCGAGAGCATCTTGAGAAAGGTCTTCTCCGGCGCCTTGGGCACCTCGCCCAGGTGACAGCCCGCACAGTGCTCCGCGAAGACCTTCGCCCCCGGCAGGGTCTCGGGATCGACCGCGTGCGGGCGCGTCTCGAGCTCCGCGACGCTCTTGAGCGCGCCCGTCGGCGGTACCTTGGATTCCTGTGCAGCGGCACCCCCGCCCGCCGTACCTGCGAGCGCCGTGTCCGCAAGCGCCGTGTCCGCAAGCGCCGCCGCGACCGCAAGCGCGGTGCTTGCAAGCACAATTCCTGCGAGCGCCCGCACAAGCCCCGGTCCTTGCCATCGACGGCTCAGCATCCTTCTCCCCCAGCCTGCCGATGCAGGCTCATTGAATCATCAAAGCGCTTGCGGCTCCTCGAGCAGCGCCCGCAGCGTCGCCAGGAACTCCGCAGCCTGAGCACCATCGACGACGCGATGGTCCGCCGACAGCGTGAGCATCATCGTCTCGCCGACCGTCAACACCCCGGCGCGCACGAGCGGCCGCGGAGCCAGCGCGCCGACCGCGAGAATGGCCACCTGCGGCGCATTGATGATGGCATCGAAGCTCGAGAGGCCATACATGCCGAGGTTCGACACCGTGAATGAGCCGCCCTCGATATCCTCGCGCTGGAGGGCATCGCGACGCGCGCGCTCGATGAGCTCACGCGACTCGGCCGCGATTTCGGCCAGCGACTTCCGCTGAGCGGCGCGCAGAATGGGCGTGATGAGTCCAGCGGGCGCCGCGACCGCGATCGCGATGTCGGCATCCTCGAACTCGAGGATCTCCTCGCCCTCGAGCTGGGCATTCACCGCGCGATGCTTCATGAGCGCGAGCGCGCTCGCGCGCACGATATAGTCGTTCACGGTGATGCGCTCGGTGGACGCGCTGCGCTTGCGAGCCAGCAGCGGGCCTGCGTCGACCTCCATCGTCACGCGAAAGTGGGGGATCGATTGCGTCGCGGCGAGCACCCTGCGGGCGATGGTCAGGCGGCGGGCGCTCATGCGTAGCCGCTGTATCCCCGGCCGGACCGGCCGCGCCGGTCGCGCTGTCTGAGCCGGCTGAGCTGACCCGCCGAGACGCGCGGCGTGCGTCTCGACGTCTTCCTTGGAGATGCGCCCATTGCGCCCGGTGCCGACCACCTGGCTGAGGTCGATGCCGAGACGCTCCGCCAGGCGCCGGGCGATCGGACTGACGCGTGCATCGGCGCCCTCGCCTGCGCCCGCCGTCGCGGGGCTCGCCGGCGCGCCTGGCTCAGGCTCGAAGGACACGACCGCACCCACGAAGCCGTCGATGAAACCTTGAATGTCGGCATCGCTCGCCTGCTCATCGGCAATCACTCCGAGCAGTGACCCCACCGGCTGGCACTCACCGGCCTCGGCGGTGATGCGGCGAATCACGCCCGAGGCGGGAGCCTCGACCGCATTGACGATCTTTTCCGTCTCGACATCGGCGATCTCGGCGCCGCGCTCGACCCGATCGCCCTCGCGCACGCGCCAGCCTGCGATCGTCCCTTCGGTCATCTCGATGCCCCACTTGGGCATGGTGATCGGGCATATGGCCGGCTTCATGTCGCTCGCGCCATGGCCTGGCGAATGGCGGCCTCGATTCTCGGCGGACCCGGAACATACAGGCGCTCCAATGCGGGGGCAAAGGGGACTGGGGTGTGAGGCGGCGTGACCTGGATGATCGGACGCTTCAGCGCGCCGAAGGCCTTCTCCGCCACCATCGAGGCGACGTCGGCCGCGAAGCTGCAACGAGGGGGCGACTCATCGACGATGACGAGACGTCCGGTCCCCTCGACACTTTCGAGGATGGTGTCGATGTCGAGCGGCGAGGTGGTGCGCGGGTCAATCAGATCGCAGGTGATCCCCTCCTTGACGAGCGCATCGATCGCCTTCTCGGCGAAAGGCACCATACGCGCCAGCGCCACCACCGTGACGTGCTCGCCCTCGCGCAGCAGGCCTGCCTCTCCAAAGGGGACGGTGTAAGGCTCTTCCGGAACCTCGCCTTTGCGGGGATAGAGCGCCTTGTGCTCGAAGAACACGACCGGATCATCATCCCGGATCGCCTCGATCAGCAAACCCTTCGCATCGCGCGCATTGGAGGGCACCACCACCTTCAACCCGGGCACCGCGGTGAGCATCGCGTAGATCGACTGAGAGTGTTGCGGGCCCATGTTCATGCCTGCGCCCATCGCCATGCGAATGACCACCGGGCAGGTGCTGCGTCCGCCGAACATGTAGCGAAATTTGGCGATCTGATTGTAGATCTGGTCCAGGCACACGCCGACGAAGTCGGCGAACATGAGCTCGGCCACGGGGCGCAAGCCGGCGAGGGCCGCACCCGCGGCCGCGCCGATGATGGCGGATTCGGAGATCGGCGTATCGATCACGCGCTGATCACCGAAGCGCGGCAGCAATCCCTTGGTGACACCGAAAATGCCACCGGACGCCTCGCGCTCGCCGGAGCTGCCTCCCGCGCCGCCGGATACGTCCTCGCCGAGGACGATGACGCGCTCATCGCGGGCCATTTCCTGGTGCAGCGCCTGGTTGAGCGCATCGCGCATCGAGAGTTGCGACATGAGGTTCTCAGTACTGAATGTAGACGTCGGTATAGAGGTCCGCCTCGACCGGCGCCGGCGCGGCTCGCGCCTCGCGCACCGCACGATCGATGAGGTCGGTCGCCTCGGCATCGATTGCGTCAAGGTCGGCGATGGCCACCGAGCCATCGGCCTCGACTCGCGCGCGAAAGCGCTGCAGGCAATCCATCGTCCGGCGATGTCGCGCTACCTCGTCTTTCGCCCGGTAATTCTGCGGGTCGCCCTCGAAGTGACCATAGAAGCGGGTGATGGCGGCCTCGAGGGTGGTCGGACCCTCGCCGCGATGGGCGCGCGCGACCGCCCGACCCATGGCCTCGTACACGGCGAAGAAATCGGCCCCATCGATGCATTCGGCAGGCATCCCGAAACCGCGTGCCCGCCCCGCGAGATCACACGAGCCGATCGCGTACGCCGCCCCCGTGTGCTCGCTGTAGCCGTTGTTCTCCATGACGAAGATCACGGGTGCCTTCAGCACCACGGCCATGTTCATCGCTTCGAACACCGTGCCCTGGTTGGCGCTGCCGTCGCCGCCGAAGGCCACGCTCACCTGGCGATTGCCACGGATCTTGCACGCGATCGCCGCGCCCACCGCGATCGGCGGCCCGCCGCCCACGATGGCGTTCGCCCCCAGCATGCCTTTCGAGGTGTCGGCAATGTGCATCGAGCCGCCCTTGCCCTTGCAAAGCCCATCGCGGCGACCGTAGATCTCCTTCATCATGCCGAGCACGTCGCATCCCTTGGCGATGCAGTGACCGTGCCCGCGATGCGTGCTCACGATGTAATCGCCGTCACCGAGCTGCTCGCAAACCCCGACCGCAACGGCCTCCTGGCCGGCGTAGAGGTGCGTGAAACCCGGAATCTCGCCGGTCGCGATCTCGACGTGCAGCCGCTCCTCGAACTCGCGGATCAGCCTCATCTGGCGATACGCGTGCCGCAGGCGCTGGGGGCTCAATGCAGGCGCATCGGTCATGGCGAGTCAGCTCTTGGTGTCCCGATCGCGAGGACCCGCCGCCGGGCGCTGCGAATCGGTGGGGAAAAGATAGTCATTGATCACCTTGTGAAAATGGCGGATTCGCAGCTCCTGACGACCGAGCCACAGCCCGCGAAAGCCGCGCGAGTGCATACCCACCTGTACGTTCGGCAGATTCGCCGCGTCCTGATCGAGCACCAGCCCGATCGAGCGGTCGCCGTGCTTCCAGGTCTGATGCTTGGCGCGCTCCGGCCACTCGCGCCCCGCAGGCACCAGCTCGTAGGTCCAGATGTCGTAGTACATCTTGTTGGGATCAGTCGCGTGGGGACGCTGGCGGAAGACCCAGAAATCATCGGCATGCACGTTGAGCGAGAGATTCGGAAAGATGAGGTAGTGATAATCGTCGGTCAGCTGATCGTCGTTGAGCTCCGAGTAATCACGCCCCTGCCCGGGTCCCGTGGCGCGCTTGTGACGCTGCACGTCTCGACGGATGTTCGCGATCGGCTCATCGTAATCCGCCGGGTCCATGCCGGCCTGCTTCATGATGAGCTTGATGGACTCGGGAATCGCGGGCGGCCTGCGCACGCGCGGCGAGAGCGTTCCGAAGGGAATGAGATAGCGCGAGTGGCGCTCGTAGCAATCGATCTGGATATCGAGGTCATGCAGATGCCAGAGAAGTTGTGGGTGAATGCCCTGCACGTGATAGCTCTCGTTGAAGGCGTCGACCGAGGTTTTCCAGTTGCAGTCCCACTCGACCGTGATGTCGCGGGTCTGCACCATGCGCTCGAAATGATACGGATCGAGGTGCTGCGGGATGGGCTGCAGGAATTCGGCGAGCGGCGGCGCCTTTGGATCCATCGTGAACCAGACGAAGCTGCCCCACTCCTCGCACGGCATTTCCATGAGACCGTACGGCGGGGCGCCTTGCGGGAACGTGTCGAGATCGGGAATGCGCCGGTAGCTGCCGTCGAGGTTGTACTCCCAATGATGGTAGAGACACTTGAACGATTGCGATGCCCCGGCCGACCCGCGCCCGCAGGGCCGCAGGCGATTGCCGCGGTGCTGGCAGACGTTGTAGAAGGCGCGCACGCCCCCATCCGCCTGACGCACGATGAGGATCGACTCCGGACCGATCTCCGTGACGAGGTAGTCGCCCGCCTTTGCAAGGTCGAGCGAGCGCCCCGCGATCAGCCACACCTTCCTCCACAGACGCTCCCACTCGAGCCGCATGAACTCATGCGAGGTGTATCGTCCCGGGTCGATCGGGTCGTGCCCAAGATCGGGATCCGGTGCCTTCTCGATCGGCGTGCCTGGATGGGGCGCCGTGCGCCCATCGCCACCCGGCTTCACTCGCGGCACCGGCGTGAAGGCGGGCGCGCGCGAGCGGCTCAGCAGCTCTTCGTGGGGTGCGGGCGCTGGAGGCGGGTGATCCTCGGGACGGCTCGAACGCTTGCTCATGTGCGCCTCGCGTGCACCGGCATCACCGCCCAGCGGATCGCCCGGCGCAGCAGTTCATGGTACACGGGCAACTTCCAGCTGCCGCGCTCGATGCTGGGATACTCCGCGATCAGCGGTCGCATGTCGTACCTGCCCCGACAGTGGCCGAGCGTGCAGTAGAGCACCTCGCCGCCCCCGTGCGCATGCAGATAGAGTACGAGCTGTCGATCCGTTGCAGGTGCATCGACCGCGCCCTCTTCGCCCGCGCCGCCGGGCCAGAAGCGCGCGACGAATCCCGGAGCTGCGCCGCGATAATGAGTATGCAGCAGCGCGTGGCTCTCGCCGTGGTACTCCGACAGGTAGAGCTCATCGTCCACCTCGAAGGAGTGCAGTCCAGCCACCAGTGGATGCGCCGGATCGCTGATGTGCACCCGGTAGGGCTCAATGGGTGGATGAGCGATGAACTGACTGCCGAGCATGGCCATGAAACGGGGTGCGGTGCGCGGCGCCTCCCATCCGCGGCCCTTGAGGTACTTCAGAATGGAATTCGTGCCGTGCAGCGCGATCCAGCGACCGCCCGCGGAGAGAAACCGCTCGAGCGAGTCCTGCTGCGCCTCCTCCGGAATGAGGTCGCAGGTATAGGTCATCAGGAAGTCGGCCGACTCGATCGCCTCCCCGTCGCGGTAATCGCCCGCCACCTGCATGCGGATGCAGGGATCCTCGCCGAGAAGTTTCAACAGCTCGAGGCGTGCATAGTCCATGTCGTGCCAGCGGCCGCCGCACACCAGATACCCATGCACCGGACCCTGCATCTTAGAGCTGCACTCGCTTGGTAAAGCCATTGTCCGCGATGACGTTCGCACCGGTGATCAGACTCGCGGCCGGACTTGCGACGAAGACGATGACGCGCGCGATTTCCTCGACCGTTCCCATGCGCCCGCACGGGATCTGCTTCAAGGCCCAATCATAGAACTTGGCCTGTGTGCCCTTGATCATCTCCCAGGCGCCGCCCTCGAAATAGATGGGCCCGGGCGAGACCGTGTTGACCCGGACGTTCTTCTTGCCGACAAACTGCGAGAGCTGCTTGCCATAGGTGATCAAGCCAGCCTTGATGGCGTTGTAGGCCATGGGGGCCGCGAACGTCTCTACGGCGTTGGTCGAGCCGATGATGACGATCGAGCCCGCGCCCGATTTCTCCAGCGCGGGCATGAGCGTCTCGCAGCCGCGCACCGTGTGCAGCATATCGATCTCGAAATTGCGCACCCAGTTCTTTTCGCTGTCCATGCCGCCCCCGCCGCTCACGCTCGGGATGAAGACATCACACCCGCCGAGCGCCTCGACCGCACGATGGAGCCAGGCCTTGTACGCCTCGCCGTCCCGCACGTTCACGGCTTCGCCGACGACCGTTGCGTCGGGACGCTGCAGGGCGGTGGCTGCCTCGGTCACCTCCTCGGCGTTGCGGGCGCAGAAGGCGACACTCGCGCCTTCGGCGAGTAGCGTCTCGACGACCCCTCGGCCGATGCCCTTGGTCGCCCCGGTGACGATGGCTTTCTTCCCGCGAAGTCCGAGGTCCATGATGGTCTCCTTTTCGACGAATTATAGCGCTCGGCAGGAAAAACAAACAGGATCGACTGTTTTTTTATTGAACGGTGCGAGCCCCTGCGGCGACCGCAACGCCCTCGAGGGCGGCCGAGGGGCCGCCCGGCTACTGCGCGGTCAGACCATTGTCGATCAAGAGCTCTGCCGCATTCACGAATCGCGACTCGTCCGAGGCGAGATACACGACCAGGTTCGCGACGTCCTCGGGACGGCCCAGCCCCACCGGGCTCTGCTCGTACATCGACATTGCCATGCCGAGCTCGGCTGTGGCCTTGACCACCATCGGCGTCTCGATGGCGCCCGCGTGGATCGAATTGCAGCGAATGTTGTAATGGTTCATCTGGCAATGCACGGCGATCGCCTTCGTCATCGAGCGCACGGCCCCCTTGGCGGCGCTGTAGGCGTAGAACACCGGGTACCCGAGGTGGGTGGCGGTCGAGCACATGTTGATGATCGAGCCGCCCCCTGATTCCCTGATCAGGGGGATGCCGTACTTGCAGCCGAGAAACACGCTGTCGGTCATCACCCGCAGGTGCGCATGAAACGCATCGAGCGTCGCGGACTCGGGCGTGCCGATCACGACCATGCCGGCATTGTTGACCAGAACATGCAAGGCGCCGAAGCGGGCGCGTACCTCAGCGAACACCTCCTGCCAGCGGCTCTCGCTCGACACATCCTGGGGGAGAAAGAAGGCGCTTCCCGGGGAGTGCCGATTGAGCGTGGACTCGAGCTCGCGGCCCGCTGACTCGTTGATGTCCGTGATGGCAACGCGGGCCCCCTCGCGCACCAGCGCGTCGGCGTCCGCCTTCCCGAGGCCCGAGGCGGCGCCCGTGACCAGGGCCACTCTTCCTTGCAATCTTGCCATGCGCTTCTCCCTCTCCAGGGACCGACTCTCAGTCAGTCCAGACGGTTTCAATCAGATTGGACTTTTTCAAGCAGGCGTTACCAGTTTGGCTTATAAAGGGTTTTTAGTCACCCGATCACGAACAAGGGACGTTGTCCGCATGGCAGCAAATGCACAGGGCACGGAGGGGGCAAGCGGCGCGCCGGTGGGCTGGCAGGCCCAGAAAAGCGCCTCCACCCGCACACAGATCGTCGAGGCGGCGATCAAGTGCCTGGTGGAGCTCGGCTACGCGCGCACCACCACGGCCGTCATCGCCGAGAAGGCCGGATTGTCGCGCGGCGCCATGCTGCATCACTTTCCCTCCAAGATGGACATCGTCAAGGCGGCGGTCGATTACCTGCATGCGAAACGCCTGCGCGCCTTCCGCAAGGCGATGGCGAAGGACCCGGCCGACGGCGATCACGTACGCCTCGGGGTCGAGAGCTACTGGGCCCACGTCAAACATCCCTGGTTCGTCGCGTTCTTCGAGATCGCTGTGGCCGCGCGCACCGACAAGGATCTCGCCGCCATCCTTTTCCCCGCGCAGGAGGCGTTCGAGCGCGAGTGGTACGAGACGGGTGTCGAGCTCTTTCCGGAGTGGAAGCGCAAGGGGGAGAAATTCCTGCTCGGATTCGACCTGAGCCGCTACGTGATGGAAGGCATGGCCATCAGCTTTCTCACCCACAAGGAAACCGAGCGAGACAAGCGGGTGCTGCGCTATCTCGAGGAGAAGCTGCGCGAGCTCATGGGTGAGGACCGCTGAGCGCGGCTCAGCTCTTCCAGTCGAACATCTGCAGGTCCATCGCTCCCTCGAGGCAGGCGAGGATGGGGGGCACGAGTCGCTCATGGGATGGGCTCGACATGTGCGCCTGAAAGGCCGCTTCACTCTTCCATCGTCCGTACACCACGTAGGTGCGCGGCTTCTCGCGATGCTTGATCACGTCGTACACCGCAAGATCGGGCTCCTCGCGATGACTGAGCTCGGAGAGCTCCTTCTGCAGCCGCTCGAACTCGGCTTCCTTGCCTTGCCTTACCACCAGCGTGGCTATGAAGGTCGTTGACATCGAATTGATCTCCTCGACTTGACCGGCAAAGTGTCCCTCAATCAAGAGGATCGAAGTACTCGCGCTCCCACGTGCCGACGAGGCAGGACGAGAGCTTCGGTGCGATCTGCGCCAGCATCGCCGAGCTCATGTGCCGATGCTCGCAGACCTCGTCCGGAAAGCTCTCGAGTATCGCGTAGCGATGGGCCTCGCGCAGCTTGAAGAACTCGTACAGCAACACATCGGGCTCATGCTCGCGCACATAGCGCTCGAGCTCGCGGCAATGCCCGATGAACTCGCGCTCCCGTTCGGGTCTGCACGTCATGCGTGCGATGAAGGTGATCTTCGCCATCGCTCCTCTCCTCTCACTCGCGCCGTCGTGTGAACGCCAAAGATCCGCATGCTAGGATCGATGAGGCTCCAGCGGAACCTCTCATGACCGAGATCATCAAGCTTTCCCTTGCGCAGATTCCCGAAGGAGGCATGCGCGTCTGCCGGGCCGGCGGCGATCGCGAGATCGTCGTGTGCCGCACCAAGATGGGCATTTACGCTCTCGACAACGTCTGCACCCACGCCTACGCGCGACTCAACGAAGGGCGGCTGCGCGGGACCCGCCTCATCTGCCCTCTGCACGGCGCCGCCTTCGACGTGCGTGACGGACGCGCGCTCGGCGCACCCGCCACCCGCGCGCTTGGGGTGCACGCGGTCAGCCTGCACGGCGAGGACGTCGAGATCGCGGTCTCTGCGGCGCAGGATCCCGCCCCCTTCACACCTTAGCGGCACGCTCGTGCCACTCACTGCCCGTCACGCTGCGCAAATCGACGACCCACCATGGCCGCGGCGATGTTGACCTTCTGGATGTCGATCGCCCCGCCGGCGATGCCCCAGCCCCACGCATCGCGCAGCCTGCGCTCCATCGGATACTGGCGTGAATACCCGTAGCCGCCCATGAGCTGCACGGCGTGGCCGGTCACCTCGCGCGCAATCTCGTTCGCATAGCACTTCGCCATCGAGGACTCGAGGATGCTCGGAGCACCGGCCTGCGCATTGCCCGCAGCGCGCCAGATGAGCAGGCGCGCCGCATCGATGCGCATCCGCATCTCGGCGAGCCGCAGTTGCACGGCCTGAAACTCGACGATCGGCTTGCCGAACTGGCGGCGCTCCTGCACGTACTCGAGCACGTCCTCGAGCGCGCCGCTCGCCTGCGCGAGCGCCATGGTGGCATTGCCGCAGCGCTCGAGATCGAACGCCTCCATGAGTCGCTTGAAGCCGCCCGCCGGGACGACGAGGTTGGCGCGCGGCACGGCGCAGTTGTCGAAGTACAGGTCCGATGAGGGCACGCCGCGAAAGCCCATCAGGCTCTCGTTCTTGCCGAACGTGAGCCCGGGCGTCCCCTTCTCGACGTACACGGCTCCGATGCCCCTCGCCCCTGGCGCATCGGACAGGCGGCAGTATACGACGTAGCCATCGGAATGCCCGCCGCCCGAGCACCAGCGCTTGGTGCCGTTGAGCACCAGCTCCTCGCCACGCGGCTCGGCACGGGTCTTGAGGTCGGTCAACGCGGACCCTGCAGCGGGCTCGGACATCGCGACCGCGACGATCGTCTCGCCACGACACACGCGCGGCACCACGCGCTGCTTGAGCTCCTCCGGCGCGAACATCTCGATGGCCCGCACGGGTCCCACGCACGATTCAAACACCGGGAACCCGACCGCCGAGGAGATCTTGCCGAACTCTTCGAGCACGATCAGCGCCTCGAGGTTGCCCTGCCCGAGACCGCCCAGCGATTCCGGGATGTTGATGCCGAGGAAGCCCTGCGCGGCGTACTCCGCGATGAGCTCACGGGTCGGTGGCTCGCCGGTAGCCTCGATGTGTTCGGCGATCTCCGGCAACCGCTGGCGCGCATACGCGCGCGCCGCGCTTTGCAGCTGGCGCTGCTCGTCCGTCAGCGTGAAATTCACGGCCTACCTCGGTGTAACATCGACCTCATGAGCCAGCCTTTGGATGACCCCGCAGCGCGCCCCCACTCTTCACGGAGCACCGGCGCGAGCGCCGCGGGAATACTCGCGGGAATACGCGTGCTCGACTTCGGACGATACGTCGCCGGACCTTATTGCGCCACCCTGCTCGGCTACCTCGGCGCCGAGGTGATACGCATCGAGCGGCGTGAAGGCGGCGAGGACCGCTTCATAGCGCCGATCACCTCGCAAGGCGAGGGGGCGGTCTTCTTTCAGACCGCCTGCAACAAGAAATCCTTGACGCTCGATCCGGGGAAGCCCAGGGCGCGCGAGATACTCGCGCGGCTCATTCCGACGGCCGACGTCGTCGTCGCGAACCTGCCGCCGCGTCAGCTCGAGGACTTTGGTCTCGACTACAGGTCGTTGCAGGCACTCAAGCGCGACATCATCCTCGTGACTCAGTCTGCATTCGGCGATGTCGGCCCGTATGCCGCGCGCGGCGGCTTCGACGGCATCGGTCAGGCGATGTCCGGCGCGATGTACATCTCGGGCGTGCCCGGCGCACCTGCCAAAGCGGCCGCACCCTATGTCGATTACGCGACCGCTGTGCTGTCGGCATTCGGGACCCTGGCGGCGCTCCTGCACCGCGAGCGAACGGGCGAGGGCCAGGAAGTGAAGGCAACGCTCCTCGGCGCGGCGCTCGCGGTTTTCGGCTCGCACCTCGCCGAGCAGGGCGCGATTCGCATCGACCGCGTGGGAACCGGCAATCGTGTACAGACCTCCGCGCCCTCCTCCGTGTTCGCGACCCGAGATGGGCATCTGCTCACGCACGTCGTCGGCAACGGCCTGTTCAGACGCTGGGCGCGGCTCATGGGCGATGAGCAGCACTGGACGGGCGATCCGCGCTTTCAGAGCGATCAATCGCGCGGCGATCACAGCGAGGAGATTCTCGAGCGCATGGGCCAATGGTGCGCCGAGCGCAGCACCGCCGAGGCGCTGGCCGCGCTCGAAGCCGCGGGATTGCCGGCCGGCCCGGTCTATACGCCGCAGCAGGCGCTCGAGGATCCGCAGGTTGGCGCGATGTGCTTCTTTGAGTCGGTCGGCGCATACCCGGGGCTCGAGGGCACGGTGCCGGTGGCGCGGTTGCCGCTGTCGTTGAGCGCGATGCCGCCGTTGCCGCTCACCTCGCCCCCGCCTCTCGGCGCGCATACGGAGGCCATCCTCACCGAGCTTGGATACGGCACCGAGGAGATCGCCGAGCTGCGGGCGCATCAGGTCGTGTGAGCGCGGGGCCCCGCCGGGCAGACGCTGCGGCGGGCCCCCGGGGTCACTTCGGCAGGCCGAACTTGTAGCCGATCTCGCCGCCAAAGAACTGCGGCTCGCCGTAAAACGCCCACACCCAGAGCGGATCAACGTCCTGCGCGGATTCGATGTAGCGCCGGTTCGTGAGGTTGCGCCCGTAGGCGCGCACGAACCAGCGATCGTCGGGGCCGTAATAGGTGATCGAGGCGCCGAGCAGCGCTCGCGCCTCGGCATAGGTTTGCGTGAAGCTCTGGTTATAAGCCTGCCCGATCGAGTAGGTGTCGAGGTTCTTGGCGACCCAGTTGTCATTCACGTCAACGACCACCCGACCGCCCGCGACTGGCTGAGAGTACGACGCATCGATCGTTGCAGTGCTCGAGGGGCAGCGGTTCACCGGCAGACCCGATAGATCCAGCGCCGCGGCGCCGGTGCCCGAGACGAAACGGGTGTATTCGCAGTGCTGCCAGCTGAACGGCACGCGCAGCGTGAGGTTGTCGGTAAGGCGTACGGTGAGCTCGTTCTCCAAACCGTAAGCGTTCATGCCCGCGGCGTTCGCGAACAGAGTCTCCTCACCCGGCTGGCCGTTCGCGTTGGTGACCGGCTTGACGACCTGGCGAATGAGGTCGATGTACTTGACGTAGAAGAGCGCCTCATTCAAGCGCACCCGGTGATCCCACCACTCGCTTTTCATGCCGACCTCATAGGAGTTCGCCTTCTCCGGGTCGGTCGGGCGCCTCTCATCGGCGGTGATCGGGGTACCCGAGGTGCCGACCTGGTCGTTGTAACCACCCGCCTTGAAGCCGTGCGAGAAGTTGAAGTATCCGAATACGTCCTCGTTGAACTTGTGCGAGTAGATGAAGCGGTAGGTCGGCTGGGTCCAGGTGTGATCGTCAGTGACCACGCCGAAGGGATAGGCGCCGAAGTCGGCGCCGCTCATGAGGCCGCCGAGCTGCTGATAGGTGAAGGACGGAATGATCGCTCCGACCGGCGAGGGCAGCTGCTGCACGAACACCTGCTGCCGCCCGATCCAATCCTTCGAGTCGCGCGTCACGCGCACACCGAGCGTGAAGGTATCGACGTCGGTGAACTTGAAGTTGGTCTCGCCGTAAGCAGCGGCGGACTTCTCCGTCTGCTCGTTGCACAGCACCTGCGGGTTCGCGTTGTAGCCTCCAGGTTGCAGTCCGGGCGGGGCCGGCACGCCCAGAAGATCGTAGATACCCAGGATCTGCGCCACACAGAACTTGGTGTTGTCGTGCTGATAGAAGAGGCCGGCGACGTAGTTCCAGGGGCCAATATCCTTGGCGGCGAAGCGCAGCTCCTCCTGCCAGGTCTTGCGCCGGTCCGAGCGGTTCGCGTCGAACGGGGCGATCGGACCGACGACGCCCGTGTAGTCGGAGGCGAGCTCCGAGTCCTGCGAGCGATAGCCTTGCACCCAGGTGAAGGTGCCGGGATCGATGGTGTAATCGACGTTGAGGTGCTCGCCATTGGCGTCGACCCGGTGGCCGTTCTGCTCATCAATGAGATCACCCTGGCGGTTGTCGATGCCGGCCGCACCGAGCGGGTTCGATCCGGTATACCCGGGCAGACCGATCAGAGGGAACACGAAGTACGGACTGGTCGTTCCCGGTGCATCCGCGCTCGGCGTCACGTTCACGGGCGCGGGGACCTGCGAGCGGTCGGTCAGCATCTCGTACGTGAACTGCGCACGCAGGTTGTCGATCGGCTGCCAGAGGATTTTGGCGCGCGCCGTGAAGACGTCCGTCCCGCCGACGCGCGAACCGTCGCCGGTGTATGTGTGCCCCTGCTCGACGTCGGTTGCGCCGTTACGCATCCAGCCGGCCTCGCGCTCCTCCGCGGCGACGATGCGCATCGCCACTTGATTGGCGATGAGCGGAACATTGAGAGCGCCACGCACGTTGAACTCGCTGAAGCTGCCGGTCCCCCCCTCCGTCTCGATGCTCGTCTCATCGAGCACGGGGGCCTTGGTCTTGACGATGACGGCACCGCCGGTGGTGTTCTTGCCGAATAGAGTCCCCTGCGGTCCGCGCAGAACCTCGACGTCCCGGATATCGAACGGATCGAGCAGCTGCGTCTCGGTGCTCGGCATGACGAAGTCGTCGATCAGCACTGCGACGGGCGCCTCGTTGTAGACGATGATGTCGGTGTTGCCGACACCGCGCATCGCGAAGGACGCCGCGTTGAAGCCGTTGACCTTGTTGGCGGAGAAGTTCGGTACGAACAGCGCGAGATCCTGCAACGTGCGCGGCTGCACCTCGGACATCTCCTGCAGATCGACAGCCGTCACCGCGACTGGGGTCGTCTGCAAGTTGGACTCGCGGCGAGTGGCGGTGACCACGATCTCCTCGAGGCCTCCCGCTCCGGCGCCGATCCCCGGACCCGCCGCCTGCGCCCAGGTGGTCGTCGAAAAAAGACCCGTCGCCAGGAGGTTCGCGATCGCGGCCGTCACGTGCCATGGACGAACCGACCCGTGCGCCGTGGCCTTGAGCTTCTTCATGCTGTCTCCCCCCTAGAGCGTTATGTGTTTCGCATGCTGCTGCCGCGAAAGGCAGCTCATTCGAGCGTCGCTTCTCCGACCGTCGCGCCAACGCTACTCGACGTGCCCGAAAAAAACAAGCAAGACTGTTTGTTTAAAGCAGCTCGCCGCCCCCCGGTCGCCCCTTGGGGGTCCCGCCCGCGAGGCGGCGGCCGCCGACGTCGAGGGTGCCCTGGCGTCTTTGTTGCCGTTGCGCTACGGATCGATCGGCGGCGAAGGGCGAGAGATCGCATGGTCCAGGATCAGTTCGCTCATCGATGCAGGGCTCCCCGGCGGTGCGCCGAATAAAAAACAGTCAAGCCTGTTTCTTTTTGAAGAGAGAGTATACTCTGGCGCGGTTCACGGCGATTCCTCGAGAGGAGAAGCGGCGTAATGGATCCTGCAACCGTCCAGCGATTCATCGACGGCATGAAGTACGAGACGGAGCGCACGGGGCCTGTGCCGGGCTTTCCGGCGCTGCCCGACGTTCCCGCCCGCCGGTACACGGATCCCGCCTTTCTGAAGCTCGAGCGCGAGCGCCTCTGGCGTCGCAGCTGGCTCTACGCCTGTCACATCGACCAGCTGCCCGAGCGGGGCAGCTTCGTGCAATGGAACAAGACGGGCTCGCCCATCTTGATCGTCCGCGGCAAGGACGATGTGATCCGAGCGTTCTACAACACCTGCCGTCACCGCGGCGGCCCGCTGGTGAAGACCGCCTGCGGGCGGGTCGATGGGCTGGTGTGCGGCTATCATGGCTGGACCTACGCGCTCGACGGTACGCTTGTGAACCTGCGCGAGAAGCGCGACTTTCCGGCTCTCGATCTGTCGACCCGCAGCCTCATCGGCGTGCGCTGCGAGCGCTTCTACAACTGGATCTTCATCAACGAGGATTCCAAGGCCGAGCCTCTGATCGAGCACACGCGACCCTTTCACGAATATTTTCGGCAATTCGATCCCGATTGTTGGCGGTTCGTGGTGCACGAAGCGTTCGACGTGAAGTGCAACGTGAAGGTGCTGCTCGATGCGTTCCTCGAGGTCTACCATCTGAAATCGATCCACCAAGGCACGGTCGACCGATTCCTGGATTATCGGGGCACGACCATCGCGCTCTATCGTAAAGGCCATTCCATCATGGTGACGCCCAATCGGCGCCCCGAGTGGCAAGATCCGGGCACCCGCGGCATGCGCCGCATCGAGTCGGCCACCATCGTTTCGTCGAAGAACAATCCCTCGTTCAACTTTTTCCCGAACCTCGTGGCTCCGGTCGATCCGACCGGTGTGCCCTTCCTCACGTTCTGGCCAACGTCCGATACCACCATGCGCATCGAGTGCGACTGGTTCGCGCCCGACTGGGGCGGCGGAGCGCCGCCGGAGCTGTGGAAGACGCGTGTTGCCAACTTCGATCGGATCCTCGATGAGGATCTGCAGTTCGCGCCGCAGATCCAGGAGTCGTTGATGTCACCCGGCTTTTGCGGCATCCCTTTGAGCTACCAGGAGCGGCGCATCTATCACTGGCACGAGGAGCTCGATCGGCGCATCGGCCCCGAGCTCATCGACCCGGCGTTGCGTGTCGAGCCTCTCCTCGAAGCCTATTACGAGATCTGACGGCGGCCCCTCGTGACCGGTGAAGTCGGCATTCTTCGCTGCGGGGTGCATATCCCGCGGCTGCGTCTGGCGCGCGCGAAGATTGCCGCCGCGATGGCTTGGCTGAGCCCGCCATCGCGAACCTCGCCGGCAGGCGCCCGCGCGATCGGCAACTGGGATGAGGATGCGCTCACGCTCGCGGTGGAGGCTGCGCGGCGCTGCCTCGGCGCCCCGCCCTTCCCCCCGCCGCAGGCCGCGATATTCTGCTCGACCACCGCACCGTTCGCCGATCGCGACGACGCCGGACTCGCCGCGGCGGCGCTCGACCTGCCGGAGAGCACGCGCACCTCGAATGCCTCGGGGTCGCTCCGGGCCGCAACGAGCGCGTTGGTCGGGGAGCTGAGGGCCGCACGCACGGAGCCTGTGCTGCTGCTCGCGAGCGATACGCGCCTGGCTCGCCCCGGCAGCGCTCAGGAGATGAGCTACGGAGATGCGGCGGCCGCGCTGCTGCTCGGACCGAGCGGCCCCGGCACGCTCGCGACGGTGCTCTGCGCCCACGGGGTCAGCAGCGATTTCGTCGACCATTACCGCATGAGCGGGCAGCGCTTTGATTACGCGCTCGAAGAGCGCTGGGCGCGCGATGAGTCGCTGCTCAAGCTCCTGCCTCGAGCCATCGAGGATCTCCTGGGGCGCGCGCAGGTGCGCGCGCAGGATGTCACGCACCTCGCGCTGCCCGTGGCCGGGGTGAGCGCACGTCGCCTCGCCGAGCTCACGAGCCTCGGGCACGCGCGGCGCGATGCCACCGTCCTCGAACACTGCGGCGATGCGGGCGTGGCGCAACCGTTCCTGCTGCTTCTTGCCGCTCTCGAAGCCTCCAGTCCCGGTGATCTCATCGTGCTCGCCGGCATCGGCCAGGGTGCCGATGTGCTCTTGCTAAGGGCCGAGGAAGGCGTGCGGGGACTTCAGGCGCTGAGCACGGCGCTTGCGTCGGGGCGCGAGGAGCCGAGCTACGTGCGATACCTCTCGCACCGCCACCTTCTTGACGTCGACTTTGGCATGCGCGCCGAGCGCGATGAGCGCACCGCGCACACGGTGGCCTGGCGCAAGCGCGACATGGTGACGGCCTTCAAAGGCGGCCGCTGCTCGCGCTGTGGAACGGTGCAGTTTCCGCGCACCCGCGTGTGCGTGAACCCGGAATGCCGGGCCACGGACACGCAAACGCCGCATCGGCTGGCGGACTCGAGCGGCACGGTGAAGACCTTCACCGAGGACTGGCAGGCTTATTCGGTGCGGCCTCCCTGCGTGTATGGCAATGTGCAATTCGCCGAGGGAGGAAACCTTCTGATGGAGTTCACCGACCTCGAGGCGGGCGAGCTCAAGGTGGGCGATCCGGTGCGCTTCGTGTTCCGCATCAAGGATGAGGACCGGACGCGCGCCTTTCGCCGCTATTTCTGGAAGGCGACCCGCACAGGCTGAGGAGACATCATGGCGAGTGGGATCAAAGACAAGGTCGTGATTCTCGGCATGGGTTGCTCGCGGTTCGGCGAGCGCTGGGACTCAGGTCCGGACGATCTCATGGTGGAGGCGTTCAACGAGGCGCTCGGTGATGCCGGCATCGAGCGCGACCGCATCGAGGCCGCCTGGCTCGGTGTGTTCTTCGACGAGCAAAGCACCGGCAAGTCCGCCCTGCCGCTCTCGATGGCGCTGCGACTGCCCAACATTCCGACCACGCGTGTCGAGAACCTCTGTGCCACCGGAACCGAGGCGCTGCGGGGCGCCGTTTACGCCGTGGCGGCGGGCGCGTGCGACATCGCCCTTGCGATGGGCGTCGAGAAGCTCAAGGACACCGGGTTCGGTGGTCTTCCCGAGCGCACGAAGGGGACGTTCGAGGATCTGTATCTGCCCGGCAGCACGGCGCCCGGCGCCTTCGCGCAGCTCGCCGCTGCATACGCCGCCCGCTATGGCTACTCCATGCCCGAGCTCAAGCGCGCAATGGCCCACATCTCGTGCAAAAGCCACGAGAACGCCACCCGCAATCCCAAGGCTCATCTGCGCAACCGCATCACGCCGCAACAGGTGCTCGATGCGGCCGCGGTCTCCTACCCGCTCGGGATGCTCGATTGCTGCGGCGTGAGCGATGGAGCGGCCTGCGCGATCGTCACCACTCCGCAGATCGCCCGCGGCTTGGGCAAGCGCGACGTCGTTTCGGTGCGCGCACTGCAGCTCGTGCCAAGCAACGGAGTCGAGATGAGCCATCGCGCGTGGGACGGGACGCACACGCTCACCACGCCGCTTGCGGCGCGCAGGGCCTATCTCGAGGCGGGCCTGAAAGACGCGCGTGCCGAGATCGATCTCATCGAAGTGCACGATTGCTTTTCGATCACCGAGCTCGTGCTCATGGAGGACCTTGGCTTCTCCGACGAGGGTCGGGCGCCCCACGATGTGCTCGAGGGACGTTACGATCGCGAAGGTGTGCTTCCCTGCCAGATCGACGGCGGGCTGAAATGCTTCGGCCATCCCATCGGGGCGACGGGCCTGCGCATGGCCTACGAAATCTATTTGCAGCTTTTGGGTCGAGCCGGCGAGCGACAGATCAAGGGCCGCTCCGGCCGCGGTCCGACGCTCGGACTCACGCACAACTTAGGCGGCATTCCCAACCGCAATGTCGCGAGCGTTTCCATCTTCGGACTGCTGGCCGCCTGACAGGAGAGCGTGATGACCGACACTTTGTTCACCCGCATCGATCGCACCCACCTCGCCGCCGAGTGGCAGCCGGCCTGGAACATGCTCGACAGGCTCACCGGGGATGCGACGTTCGTCGAGGTATTCGCGCAAGCGCCCGCGCTGCTGCGTTTCGTGATGCAGGAATTCTATCTGAAGGTATTCTTCGGCGGGCAGGTCGAGCAACGCTACAAGCAGCTCGCCCGGCTGACGCTCTCGTTGATTCACGGCTGCCGCACCTGCAACCGGCAAAACATCCCCGGCGCGCTCGAAGCGGGCTTCAGCCAGGAGCAGATCGATGCGCTCGAAGCGGGCCATCTCGAGCCCTTCACGGCCGCCGAGCGGGCCGTGATCCGCTACGCCCGGCAGGTCGCGCTGACGAACATGGAGGGACAGGTGGATGAGCCCCTCTTTCAGGCGCTGCGTGAGCACTTCAGCGAGGCACAGATTCTCGAGCTCGGGGTGGCGATGGCCGTGATCGCCGGGATGGCGAAGTTGTCCTTCGTGCTCGATCTGGTGGAGCGCGAGAGTTATTGCCCGTTCGTGAGCGGCTCGCGCCTCAGCGCCCCTGGACCCGAAAATAGTCCGGGATCCCACCTGGCCAGTCCTCACCCCAGTTCTGGCGTCCCCCATCCACCGTGAGCAGCTCGCCCGTGATGAACTTGCCGCTGGGCGCCGCGAGATAAACGACCGCCTGGGCAATGTCCATGACATCGCCCAGGCGCTTCATCGGGTTCGAGAGCGTGAAAGCCTCGGCGGCCGCACGCGGATAGACGTTGAGCCCGTCGGTGGCGATCGAGCCCGGAGCGATGCAGTTCACGCGGATGTTGTGCGGCGCCCACTCGACCGACAGGGTCTTGCTCAAATAGATGACGCCGGCGCGTGCCGCGGCGGTATGAGCGACCTGCGGCATGCCCCGCGCAACGACGGCCACAATGTTGATGATGGAGCCGGGAAGGCCCCGATTGCGCCACTCTCGTCCCGCCGATTGCATCATGTACCAGGTGCCGTTGAGGTTCGTATCGATGACGGCATTCCAGCCTTTCACCGTAAAATCGAGCGCGGCCTGCGGAAACTGTCCGCCGGCACTGTTGATCAGGTGATCGAGGCGGCCGAATCGCTCGAAAGTCTCGCTGATGAGGGACTCCACCGTATCGGGATCGCGAATCGTCATGGCCTTGGCCATGACGGTCCTGCCGAGCCGCTGCTCGATGCCCCGCGCGGTCTCGGCGAGCTTCTCGGCGCGCCGCCCGCAAACCACCACCTGCGCCCCCAACCGGGTCAGCACATAGGCGATCGCCCGACCCATGCCGCTCCCGCCCCCCGACACCACACACACCTGCCCCTTCAGCACGTCGTCACGGAAGCAAAGCGGCGCATGGGCGAGCTCATCGTCGCTCATGCCCCATTGCTTCGGGGGATCCACGGGTAGACGCTTGGTCATTGCTTCGAGGGCACCGCAAAAATGTGCCCGCAGTATAGAAGATCGCCGATCGAAAAAGAAACAGTACTGACTGTTTGTTTCAAGGAGCGGGCGTGCTACTGTCGAGTTTACGATCGGCAGTGCCTGGGGGACACATGGCTGGAATGACGCAGGCCGGGGACCGCGCCCCCGCCTCGCGGGACGCGCCGAGCGAGGATCTCGCACGCATGCGGATCGCCGTGACGACGATGGGCGATCTGCTCCTCATGGCGGCCGACCGCTACCCCGACACACCCGCGCTCGTCTTTCCGGATGCGCAGTTCAGCTACTCGGATCTCGCCGCGCGGGCGCTGCGCCGCGCCCGCAGCCTGATCGCGCTCGGCGTCAAGCCCCGTGATCGCGTCGGCATTCTGATGCATACATGCCCGGCATTCGTCGAGGTCTTCTTTGGCGCCGCCCTCTGCGGCGCGGTAATCGTGCCGATCAACGCACGGTATCGCTCGAGCGAGATCGCCTACGTCGTGGAGAACGCCGATATCACCACCCTCGTCACGACCGATGCAATCGCAGAGCAGGTGAACTTCATCGAGCGGCTGTCGAGCGCGCTTCCGGGCCTCGGTGCTCAGAGCGATCCGCGCCACCTCGACCTGCCGGGGATGCCGCTCTTGCGCAACATCGTAGCGCTCGGCGAGTCGAGCCCGGCCGGTTTCGTGCCCCAGCAACAATTCGAGGCTGCCGCCGAGGAGGTGCCGGAGATCGAGGTCCATCGGGCGCGGCTCGCGGTGCGCGTGCGCGATGTGGGCTTGATGCTCTACACCTCGGGTACCACCGCCCATCCGAAAGGCTGCCTCATCACGCACGAGGCGCAAGTCAGGAACTCCATCGCCCTCGGCCGCCATCGTTATCGGCTCACGCATGAGGACCGGTTCTGGTCGCCGCTCCCCATGTTTCACATCGCATCGGTGCTGCCGATGCTCGCGATCTTCGATGTCGGCGGCACCTATCTCACCATGAGCTACTTCGATCCGAAGGTCGCGCTGCAGATGCTCGAGCGCCATCGCGTCACCGCGACCTATCCGTGCTTCGTGACCATCATGCAGGGGCTCATTTACCACCCCGATTTCCCGCATACCGACCTCTCCCGAGTACGGTTCATGAATTCGAATTTCGCCGTGCAGCCTCCCGCGGTGGCCGAGTCGATCATGAAGGCCATGCCGCAGGCGCTGCAGGTCGGCAGCTTCGGCATGACCGAGACTGCGGGCACGGTGTGCACCGGTGCGCCGAGCGAGCCCGAGCACCTGCGGATCTCGCGTCTCGGACGCCCGTTGCCGGGTCTCGAGGTGCGCATCGTGTTTCCGGACAGCGGCACGGATGCACCGGTCGGCGCGCATGGCGAGGTGCTGGTGCGCGGCTACAGCCTGCTCGAGGGCTATCACAAGGACGCCATCAAGACCGCGCAGGCGATCGATGCCGAAGGCTGGTTCCACACCGGCGATATCGGCTCGCTCGATGAGCACGGCACCATCATGTTCCATGGCCGCTACAAGGACATGCTGAAAGTGGGCGGCGAGAACGTGGCCGCGGCGGAAATCGAGGCGCTGCTCGGCCGTCACGAGGCCGTGAAGCTCGCACAGGTGGTCGGTATTCCGGATGCGAAGTATGCCGAGGTTCCCGCCGCCTTCGTCGAGCTCAAGCCCGGCGCGAGCGCGAGCGCGCAGGAGCTCATCGGCTTCTGCAAGGGCGCGGTGTCCTCATTCAAGGTGCCGCGCGTGGTGCGCTTCGTGACCGAGTGGCCGATGTCCTCGAGCAAGATCCAGAAGTTCAAGTTGCGCGAGCAGCTCGTAGCCGAGCTCGGGCTCGGTTGAGGGAGCGCACGCATGACGCGCACCCCGCCCCGCTTCGGCCCGGTCGTGCAGAATGCATTCGTCGTGCGCGACATCGAGGCCGCCGCGGCTCACTGGTCGGCAAAGATCGGCGTCGGCCCCTTCTTCCTGCTCGAGCACATTGCCTTCGGCGAGGTTCATTTCCGCGGCCGGCCGCTCTCGATCGACCTGTCGGTCGCGATCGCGCAATGGGGCGACCTGCAGATCGAGCTCATCCAGCAGCACGATGCCACGCCCTCGATCTACACCGAGTTCAGCGCGCGCCACGGAGAGGGATTGCAGCATCTGGGGGTGATGTGCCAGTCCGTGCAGGAGGAGATCGAACGGTTGCGCCCGCACGGCATCGAGGCGGTGCAATGGGGGGCGACCGCCGGCGGCATGCGCTTTGCGTACCTCGGTACCGATGCTCAACCGGGCGGCATGATCGAGCTGATCGAGCGGGGCGCCGCCGTGGAGGCCTTCTTCGGCCTGGTGCGGCGCGCCGCCAGCGACTGGGATGGCACGCGCCCGCTGCGGCGGCTCACATGAAGTGGGCGGCCGGTGGCGCGGTGCAGATCGCCTACCATGTGCCCGACCCGGCGCGAGCCGCGCTCGAGCTCGCGGAGCGCTTCGGTTGGGGACCGTTCTTCTACCTCGAGCACATCCCGCTCTCCCGCTGCCGATATCGCGGGAGCGCCTCCGAGTTCGATCACAGCTCCGCCTACGGTCAGGGGGGCGAGCTGATGATCGAGCTCATCACGCAGCATGACGATCGTCCATCGGTGCTGCGCGATCTGTTCGCACGCAGCGAGATCGGAGTGCACCACGTCGCGCACTTCGTGCCTTCGCTCGACTCTGCGCTCGAGGCGGCGCGTGCTTGCGGGTTCGAGGTGGCGCTCGAGGCCTGCACCACCACGGGCACGGCTTTCGCCCTCATCGACACCAGCGACCCGCTCGGTCACATGATCGAGCTCTACGAGAGCCGCGATGAGCTCGCGCGGTTCTATCGCTACGTGCGTCGGGCCGCACAGGATTGGGACGGCTCTGATCCGCTGCGGCGTCTGGCGCTCTGAATCGCTGGGAGGAAGGCATGGGACGGATCGAAGGCAAGGTCGCGGTGGTGCTTGGTGCTGCGGGTACGGACAACATGGGCCAGGTGATCGCCCGCCGCTTCGCGCAGGAAGGCGCGCGCATCCTTCTCGCCGGCCGGCAGGAGGCGCCGCTTCGCGCGCTCGCCCGAGAGCTCGGCGGCGAGTATTGCCTCTGCGATATCACCCACAGCGCGGACACCGCGGCGCTTGCGGAGTTTGCAATCGCACGCTTGGGCAGCCTCGACGTCGCCGTCAATTGCACCGGCTGGGCACCGATGACGCGGTTGCTGGAGGTCAAGGAAGAAGAGCTCGACAAGCTCTGTGCATTGCAGTTCAAGGGCGTCTATTTCTTCCTGCAAAGCATGGTGGCGCGCATGGCGGCGGGACGCGGCGGCTCGATCGTGCAGCTGTCCTCCGCCTCGGTCTACGCGCTGCTCTACAACCACGCCGCCTACATCGCGACCAAGGCCGCGGGCGATGCGCTGGTGCGCTGCTTCGCGAACGAGTTCGGGGGCAGCGGCGTGCGGGTGAATTCCATCGCGCCCGGACTCACCGCGAGCCCGATGACCGCCCGTGAAATGGAACTGCCGGGCCTCAAGGAGGCCTTCGTGAAGGAGTATCCGCTCGGGCGCATCGGCACGGCCGAGGACATCGCCCAGGCCGCGCTCTGGCTCGCGAGCGATGAGAGCTTCATGACCGGACAGGTGCTGCAGATCAACGGCGGCTTGACACTCAGGCGCAACCCCACCCCTCGAGAGATCAACGCGAGCCTGCGCTCTGCGGCCGCGAATCCCGCCGGCAACGCGCCCAGCAGCGGCAAAAACAGTCAGGATTGATTGTTTTTAACGCACGCGCTGCTTAGTATCGAGCGCGGGCGGAGCGGCGAGTGCTAGATTCGAGATTAAGGAGAGCTTATATGTCTGCGAATTATAAGGTTGATTGGCCCATGAGCCTGAATGCTCCCGCAGGCACGCTCGAGGCCAAGCAACCGCCCGTCGACAACGGGCTCGACGTGCCCGACCCCTCGCGCTACTCCTCGAGCGAGTTCATGCAAAAGGAGTGGAAGCTCCTCTGGCCGCGCGTCTGGCTGCTCGCCGGCGTCACGCCGGATCTCCCCGAGCCGGGCGACTACAGCGTCTTCGAAATCGGCGCCGAGGAGTTTCTACTCGTGCGGCAGGAAAGCGGCTCGATCAAGGCCTTCTACAACGTGTGTCCCCATCGCGGCAATCGCATCTCGCTCAACGACCGCGGCAGCGTCGCCCGCTTCACCTGCGCCTTTCATGGCTGGCAGTTCGCCTGCAGCGGCGAGCTCGAGAAGATCACCGATGAGTCGACTTTCAACCCGCGCCTCATCGCGCACCGACCCGGCCTCAAGGAGGTCGCGTGTGATGTGATCGGCGGTCTCATTTTCATCAACATGGACGGCAAGGCGCCGCCCTTGCGCCAGTGGATAGGCCTGCCGCCCGGTTACATCGAGAACTACGAGATCGAGAAGATGCACGTCGTGCGCCACGTGCGCAGCGAGTGGCGCGCGAACTGGAAGACCGGCGTCGATGCGTTCTACGAGACCTATCACCTGCCGTTCATCCATCCCCAGACGCAGGGCGTCATGGAGGACTTCAGCCAGTACGACCTCTATCCGAACGGATTCAGCCGCATGATCGTGCCGATCGGTGTGAAGTCGCACCGCGTGAGCGATCAGGAAAGCGTCGATCCCTACCAGCAATACATGCTGAAGGAGGCGGGAATCGATCCGGCGACCTTCCGCGGCTCGGCTCGTGAGGTGCGCGAGGCGATCCAGCAAGCAAAGCGTGCCCGCGCCAAGCGCTTCGGTCTGACTTACTATGACAAGCTCACCGATGCGCAGCTGACCGACAGCTGGGCGACCGGCTATTTCCCGAACGTCCAGATCGGAATGCACCCGGAGGGCGTGTTCATCATGCGCTTCCTGCCGCACGCGACCGACCCCGAGCGCTTCTACTACGACAACATGACGCTGTATCGCTACGTCGATGACCCCGGCTACAGCGTGCCGGGATGGATGGGTCTGCCGGCAGGGCTCGACGTGACGGGCGCGACCCGCCCCGAGATCGAGCGCGTGCCGGCCGGTGTCCGGCCGGATCTCGGCGAGGTGCTCGATCAGGACGTGGAGCTCGTCGCGGCGGTGCAGCGAGGCTCGAAGTCACGCGGCTTTCGCGGCCCGCTCTGGAGCGAGCAAGAGCAGCGCGTGCGCCATTTCCACCGCGAGCTCGACCGCTACATCAAAGGTGAGAAGTAGCGCCGACACTTTCACACCGCGCCGCTTTGCAAGGGCGCTGCTCGAACGCCATTGAGGAGTTGCATCGTGGATCATGAAGTCTTCGTAGTCGCGGCGGCGCGCACCGCCATCGGCAGTTTTGGGGGCGCGCTGAAGGAGGTGAGACTGGTCGACCTCGCCACGATCGCCCTTCGGGGGGCCATCGAGCGCTCCGGCCTCCAGGCCGACCAGGTGGAGCACGTGGTGCTCGGAAACGTGGTGCCCACCGAGCCGGCCGACGCTTACCTGAGTCGCGTCGCCGCATGCAACGCGGGTCTGCGGATCGAGACCCCGGCCTTCAACGTCAATCGCCTGTGCGGCTCAGGTCTTCAGGCCATCATCTCCGCCGCCCAGAGCATCAAACTGGGCGATGCAAGCATTGCCGTCGGCGGCGGCGCCGAATCGATGAGCCGCGGGCCCTATCTGCTGCCGAGCGCACGCTGGGGCGCGCGGCTTGGAGACACCCAGGCGATCGACTACATGAACGGCATCCTGCACGATCCGTTCGAGCGGATGCACATGGGGGTCACCGCGGAGAACGTGGCCGCCCGCTATGGCATCTCGCGCGAGATGCAGGACGCGCTTGCGGCCCAGAGCCAGCTGCGCGCCGCCCGTGCCATCCAGGAGGGGCGATTCGAGGCGCAGATCGTGCCGGTGGAAGTCCCCGCCCGCCAGGGTCCGATCGTCTTCAAGATCGATGAGCACGTGCGACCGGACGCGAGCGCGGAGAAGCTCGCGAAGATGAAGCCGGTGTTCCAGAAGGACGGATCGGTGACGGCTGGAAATTCCTCGGGCCTCAACGATGGGGCGGCCGCGGTCGTGCTCGCTTCGGGCGACAAGGTTCGCGAGCTCAAGCTGGCGCCGCTGGCGCGGCTCGTTTCCTACGGTCACGCCGGAGTTGAGCCTGCCTTCATGGGGATAGGCCCCGTGCCGGCGACGCGGCTGGCGCTCGCCCGAGCGAAGCTCACGATCGATCAGCTCGACGTCATCGAATCGAACGAGGCGTTCGCCGCTCAGGCATGCGCGGTCACGAAGCTGCTCGAGCTCGATCCGCTCAAGGTCAATCCCAATGGATCGGGAATCTCGCTCGGTCATCCCGTGGGAGCGACCGGCGCGATCATCACGACCAAAGCTCTCTATGAGCTGGAACGGATCAAAGGCCGCCGCGCGCTGGTCACCATGTGCATCGGCGGCGGACAAGGGATTGCTGCCGTGTTCGAGCGCCCCTAGGCCGGTGCGCCCCGCTTGGGGTGCCCATAGGTCGGCCCGAAGCAGGCGAGAAACTTACGTAGGCTGGCTCTGCTGGGCCGAGACCGGCAATACCGCCGATGGATCGGGCGCGTTGAGGTCAGCGACCGGCGGATGATATTACAGCGCATCCTCGCCGTAGCTAAGACATTATTCTAGTGGCCCTCGTGCCCATCGCGGTCTCGATCGTCGTGCTTATTGTGACCGCGGCCGTGGTCATGGTCATGTCCATGATCCCGATGATCATAGTCCGGAGCATATTCGGCGGATCGGACGAAATAGACGCGCCGATTACACGCATGGTACTCGTGGCAATGCTTGCTCCAGTTCTTCGCATGTCCCGGCGGCACGTGTAGGTACACCGGCGGAAGCGGAGACGGTTGCGGCTCGATCAGCATCGGTTGCGAGTACACAACCGGGGGCGGCGGGCCGCTTCCCAGCTGAACTTGTCCATAGACACCGGGTGCCACTTGCCCGGAAAGAATGATGTGGATATCCAAATCTCCCGCGCGACTGGTGCCTACGCTAAAAGCAAGGATGATGACCAATGAGCCCAGGGCTTTCGTGCACATACTAAAATCCCTCAACGAATGCATCTAAATTTGGCTCATTCGAGTGGAAACGGCTAGTGAACCAAATCCGCTCATGATTTATGAAAAGTTTACGCGCGCCAGGGGGAGTGCTATCTGGACCGCGTCACACTTTCAGACCACTGTCGGCCGAAGCTGACGTTGGTCAGATGTCTGCTTCAGGACTGCGAGTTTGCGCTCTCGAAGGAGTGTCTGATGACCGGCTGCCGGGCCTCGTCCGATCGCTCTACCCTCACGACCCCGAAGCGGCCAATGGTGACTGTCAACTCCTCGGCTTCATGATGTGGTTTGTGCCGAATTCCGACTGCGCACTGTGAGCACATAGGCCGGGATGGACGCCACGAACAATGCGGCCACTATGATCGCGGAGCGCCGGTCTCCTGCAACCGCGGCAACCAGAAACAGCACCGAGCCTAACAGAACAATGGCAGTAGAAAACGGATAGCCTAATGCTCGGTAGGGCCGCGGCAGCGTCGGTTCGCGGCGGCGCAGGACAAACACGGCCGCGTAAGCCGAAATGTAGTTAAACACAAACAGCACGACACCCAGTGCAAGGATTTGCTCGAACGTACCCGTGACAATCAGCAGAGCCGCAGCCAGGCTGGTCAGACCCAGCGCAAATCGCGGCGTGCCACTCGCACTTACGACTCCGGCCCGTTTAATTCCCAGACCGTCGCGACCCATGCCAAGCAAGATCCTCGGCGTCGTGATCAGCAGTGCGTTCATCAGGCTGAACATGGTCACGAATGAAATCACCGTGACGATCAGGGCGCCGCCGCGCCCCAGGATGACTTTCGCGGCGTCGGCAGCCGGTAGCTGGGAGGCCGCCAGCACTGGCAAGGGCAGCGCCCGGATGAAAGCAAGATTGATGATCAGGTAGAGAAATGCGATCAACACGGTTCCGCCGATGATGGCGCGCGGCAGCGTGCGCGCAGGATCAGTACTCTCTTCGGCAACATAGATGGGTCCGTACCAGCCGTCGAAGGTTGCCAGCACGGAGCGCATCGCCGTGACGATCGCCGCTATCATCGCCACTGACAGCAGTGGCAGCGACGCCGCGGAGCCCGCTGGTGCTGCACCCCTCAGCACAGGCGTCGGCGCCGTCAGAAAGCATCCGATAACCAGCCCTAGCAGCATCAGCCCTACCGTCACCGAGATGATGCCTGTCACCGTGCGACTGAGCCTGAGTCCTACCCAGTGCAACCCGGTGAAGGCCGCCAGTATGGCCAGTGCAGCCGCCTGACTGTTCGCAGCCGCGGGCGCCCAGACCTCAGCAAGGAACGACGCGGCGGTAATCGACACGTAGGCGGTTGCGGAACTGTTGACTATCCAGTCGCTCCAGCCGATGACGAAACCGCCCCGCTCGCCGAAGGCCCTGCGTGCGTAGACGTAGAACCCGCCAGCCGCCGGTGTCATCGCCGCCAGCTCCGACACCGCTACGGCGCCAAAAAATGCATACACGCCACCGATGACCCAAAACACAATTACCAGTCGTGAGTCGCCCAACGCAGCCGCCAGAGTGCCGGGCAGCCTCAGGATGCCGACGCCAACGGTGCTGCCGAAAGCCAGCGCCAGACCAAACCCGAGACCGAGGATTCTCTGCAGAGGACGAGAGGCGGGACTTGGCACTATGTGTTCCGTAGCTGGGCGGGGCAGCATGGCAGAAACGTAATGTCCGCGCGCACAAATCAACGAGCTTCAGCTTGTGGCAACGAGCGTGGGTAGACGAGGTGACGGCTCGCCATTACTCGGGCCCCCGATTACTCTCGCCGACAGCTGCCGAACCAAGCGTATCTCCTTGCCGAACCATTCTTGGGTACGTTTAGCACCCGAGCGGAGGATGCCGAGCTATGTGCCGGTGGCGGCGCGGTGTTTCGTCTTCCCAACTGACCGCGACCGGACTGGAGACAACATTGCCTCGGTCACGACGGCGAGAGCAACGTAGGCCATTGCTCCCGCCAAGTAAGTGAAACGGGGCTAGCGTCCCGATTCCCCATCTTCTTTAGGATCAGGGACGCGCGTCCAGTCGCGGGTCACGAGCACACCGGGCGTCACGAGTGCGGAGGCCGTTTCCTGCGCGTCCTGTATTGCGGTGGCGCGCAAGTGCCTTTCCTTCTCGACCGCTCGGGTGATCACGAAATCATCCATCTGGGTGACCGTTACACCCGTCGAGGTAGTGAGCACGCGGGTGATAACACCTGTGCCATTGCAGTTGAGTGTGGTGATGGCGCCCTTCTGGGTACCGGTAATGACCGTCCTGGCTCCTGTGGTCGATCCCGCCAGGGGCTCATTTAGGATGAAGGTACCGGTCAGATTACCGTCTTCGTCGAGATGCCTCACTCCGAGCGCAATGGCTACTCCGCCCTCATAGTGCGCCACCAAGGACCAAGTTCCCTTGAGACTCGCGAGGGTGAAGCACGGTGTGTCGGCCCTCGCGCCGGAGGCACCGAGTCCTGCAGCCAGCATCAAGCCCGAGACGAACAAACGGTTTTTGACAGGCATCGTTGTTTCTCCTGGTTACTTGTGTTGATGGGAATTCGGATCCGAACTGCTCGACCCCGAAGCCAGCAATCGCGGAATTGACCCGTCAGGAGCGTTCGGATCGTATAAATAGCATTCCACTTCGCGTGACGCTTTGCCACCTTGCGCGCCGCTGCGGCGCACTATGGCGCCGCGAAAATGACAACCTGTTGACGAAAGGGCAGCGGCGTTTTTCCAGGAAGCTATCTCACCCGGACTGTCTGGAAATTTTCTCTTGAACAAGAGCAACGACACCATAGCGCAGAGCGCCAACGCACAGGGAAACGACCAAGACACTCTAAGGCCGGATTCATGATTGAACGCGGCTCACCCGATAGCCGATGCGAGGAAAATGCACGACCACCGTTCCGACCGCCGGGTCGGCGCGCTGCACGGCGACCTCGTGCACCGTGAGCGTGATCAGACGGCCGCTTACCGGGTCCTTGCCGTAGTCATCCGGAGCGACGCTCACCGTCTCACCCACCGCGAGCTTCAAGGGATCCCTCGTATCCACCCCCGCACCGTGGCGGGGCAACGAGCTGCGAGCGACGGCGTGCGCCTCGGCGGCCGTCATCGCGACGGGCCGTCCGCGGCCAAGCGCCTGCACCCGCTGCTCCCACGGACTCAAGCGGGTGAAGCCCGCCAGAAACTCCGCCGCGCTCGGCACCCGCGCGCGCACCATCCAGAACGGGAAATAGGCCTCGACATCCATGAGCCCGGGCGCCTCGCCCCCGAGGAACGCACGGCCATCGCCCAGCTGCTGGTCGATCAGGTCTGCGTGACCGCGCAGCTGCGAGATGAAGCGCGGGATTTCGCTCTCGAGCCGATCGAAGTCGAGAAAGCTCAAGAATTCGCGCCGGTCCTTGATGAAATCGGCGGGCGGGTTCGGCGTGCTCGCCATCGACAGACCGACCGCGGACTCGAACAGCATGCCGTCGCTCCACGCGGCGAGCGCGAGCGCAAGACCGCGCTGGCCGCCCGGAAAGAGCGTCGGATGCGGATGGCGTGCCTCGAGCTCCGTCGCAATCAAGCGGGTGTCGCAGTAGATATCGGCGCCGATCTGCAGGACGGGTGTGCGGCGATAGCCGCCCGTGAGCGCGATGAGATCGGGCTTGGGCATGATGCGCGGGATCTCGACCGAGCGCCACGCAAGCTGCTTCAGGCCGAGCATGAGACGCGCTTTCTCGGCAAAGGGCGAAGCCTCGAAGTGATGCAGTATGAGCTCAGGCATTGCGCGTTCCTGACCGCCGGTGAACTGTGCGCAGTATAGTCAGCCCGTCGACCCCTTGGATGGGTCAGCAGCCCCCACCCTGCCGAACCCGCCTCCACCGGGCGTCGCCACGATGAACAGATCGCCCGCCGCCATCTCGAGCTGGGCGGTCGCCCCGAGCATCTCGCGCCGGCCATCCGCGCGCTCGATGCGATTCTCACCGGGAGCGCCCGGCTCTCCCCCGGCCATGCCAAACGGTGCAACGCGCCGGCCGTTGCTCAGGATCGAGGCGCTCATGGGCTCGAGAAAGCGGATGCGACGGATTGCGCCATCGCCGCCGCGATGGCGGCCGGCCCCGCCCGAGCCCACGCGGATCTCGTGACTTTCGATGCGCACGGGATAGCGAAACTCGAGCACCTCCGGGTCGGTGAGACGCGAGTTCGTCATATGCGTCTGCACCGCGCTCGTGCCGGCGAATCCCGAACCCGCGCCCGAGCCACCGGCGATCGTCTCGTAGTACTGATAGCGCTGGTTGCCAAAGGTGAAGTTGTTCATCGTGCACTGGCTGGAGGCCATCACGCCGAGCGCGCCATAGAGCGCGTTGGTCACGCACATCGAGGTCTCCACATTGCCCGCGACGACGGCGGCCGGGGGCTGCGGACTCAGCAGGCTCCCCTCCGGAATGATGATCTCGAGGGGCTTGAGGCAGCCGGCATTCAGAGGAATGTCATCGGCCACGAGCGTGCGGAACACGTACAGCACCGCCGCCACGGTGATGGAGCGCGGTGCATTGAAGTTGCTCGCGAGCTGAGCGCTCGTGCCGCTGAAGTCGATCGTGGCGCTGCGCGCGTGCGCATCGACCCGCACCGCCACCCGGATCTGTGCGCCGCTGTCGAGAGGGAGCGTGAAGTCACCGGCATGCAGGGCGGTGATCGCGCGGCGCACGCACTCCTCCGCGTTGTCCTGCACGTGGCGCATGTAGCGCGTCACGGTCTGCAGGCCGTACTGCTCGACCATCGCCCTGAGCTCCTGCGCGCCCTTCTCGTTGGCGGCCACCTGCGCGCGCAGATCGGCGAGATTTTGCTGCGAGTTGCGCGCCGGATGCGCGCCGCTCTCGAGCAGCGCCTCGAGCGCCGACTCCCGCATCCGGCCTGATTCGACGAGCTTGAAGTTGTCGATGAGCACACCCTCCTCATCGATCGAGGTCGAGAACGGCGGCATCGACCCGGGCGTGACACCGCCGATGTCGGCATGGTGGCCGCGCGAGGCGACGAAGAAGCTCGGCTGCGCTTCGCCCATGAACACCGGCGTGACGACGGTAACATCCGGCAGGTGCGTGCCGCCGTGATAGGGATCGTTGAGCACGAAGACCTCGCCGGGCGCGAGCACGTTGCGGGCAATGACGGCACGAATCGACTCGCTCATCGACCCCAGGTGCACCGGCATGTGCGGAGCGTTGGCGATGAGGGCTCCGCTCGCATCGAACAGCGCACAGCTGAAATCGAGCCGCTCCTTGATGTTCACGGAGTGAGCCGTGTTTTGCAGGGTGAGCCCCATCTGCTCGGCGATGCTCATGAACAGGTTATTGAACACCTCGAGCAGGATCGGGTCGGCATCGGTTCCCTCACGGCGTGCGCCCGCGCGCGCGCGTGAGCGCTCGAGCTCGATGTGACGGGCCGGGTGAACTCGTGCGCGCCAGCCGGGCTCGACGACGATCGTGCCGTGGCGCTCGACGATGAGCGCGGGACCCTCGATCTCGGCCCCTGGGAGGAGGCGTTCGCGCTCCCAGACCTCGGCGCTGCGCCACCCGCGCCCGTTCCCCTCGGGCTCGAGACAGTAGAGGGGCCGCTCGAGGGGCATCGCCCACGGAGCGGGCGCATCGGTGCCTTTCGGGTTGCGTGCGCCGGCAAGCACCTCGGCCGCCGGCCCGGGAGCGAACGCCGTACGCACCTCCTCCGCCGGTCGGGTCGTGCCGATGCATTCGACGCTGAGCGATTCGAGCACGAGGTCGAGATGGGGCATGAGGAAGGCGAAGCGGCTCAAGTAGCGGCGCTCGAACTGGGCGCGCACGTGCTCGGGCGTCCATCCCGAGCGTTGTGCGGGCAGGGGGCAGTCGAGCACGGTATCGGTTCCCTGATAGCGCACGCGAGCCCGCACGATCGTACGCACTCGCGCAGGCTCGATGCCCTCGGCCTCGAGCGCAGCGCGCGCCTCCTGCTCGAGACGGCTGACGAGCAATGCGGCCTCGATGAGCGCGCCGTTGGAGAGCGGCTGCTGCAGGGCGCCTTCGCGCATCGCGATCTGCTCTGCGAGCCCCATGCCGTAGGCGCACAGCACGCCCGCCAGCGGATGACAGAAGATGCGCTCCATGCCGAGCGCATCGGCGAGCAGACAGGCGTGCTGGCCGCCGGCGCCACCGAAGCACTGCAGCGTATAGCGCCGCACGTCGTGGCCGCGCGCGACGGAGATGCGCTTGACCGCATTGGCCATGCTGCCGATGGCGATCTCGAGCGCGCCCGCCGCGACCTCCTCGCTGCGCACGGACCGCCCGCTCATCCGCGACATCTCGAGCGCGAGCGCCTGGAACTCCCGCGCCACCACCGCGCGATCGAGCATTCCGTCCCCGCGCGCGCCGAACAGCCGGGGGAAGAGCTCGGGCTGCAGGCGCCCGAGCAGTACGTTGGCGTCGGTGATCGTGAGCGGCCCGCCGCGACCGTAGCTCGCCGGGCCCGGCGCGGCCCCGGCGGAGCGCGGTCCGACCTGCAGCCGACCCTGCTCGAAGCGGATCACCGATCCGCCGCCGGCCGCAATGCTGTGGATGCTCATCATCGGCGCCCGCACGCGCACTCCGCCCACCTCCGTGTCGAAGGCGCGCTCGTACTCGCCGGCAAAATGACTCACATCCGTCGAGGTACCCCCCATGTCGAAGCCAATGAGCTTCTCGTGGCCGGCGGCGCGTGCGCTCGCAACCATGCCGACGATGCCGCCCGCGGGACCCGAAAGGATCGCGTCCTTGCCCTGAAAGCGCCCCGCCTCGGTGAGACCGCCCGAGCTCTGCATGAACAGCAGTCGCACGCCGGGCATCTGTGCAGCGATCCGGTCGACATAGCGGCGCAGGATCGGGGATAGATAGGCATCGACCACGGTGGTGTCGCCGCGCGGCACGAGCTTGATGAGGGGGCTCACTCGATGCGACACCGAAACCTGGGTGAAGCCGTGCGCCCGCGCGCGCGCCTCCGCCACGAGCTCATGAGCGGGCGCTCGATAACCATGCATGAAGACGATCGCGCAGGCACGAATACCCGCCGCGGCCGCCGCGGCGAGCTCTGCATCGAGCGCCGCGATATCGAGAGGCTCGATCACCTCACCGCTCGCCGCGACGCGCTCGTGCACCTCCGCGACCCGCTCGTAGAGCAACTCGGGCAGCACGATGTGCAGGTCGAAGAGTCGCGGGCGCGCCTGCGTCGCAATTCGAAGCGCGTCGCGAAATCCGCGCGTGATGAGCAGCAGCGTACGCTCGCCACGGCGCTCGAGCAGCGCGTTGGTCGCAACCGTGGTGCCCATGCGCACGCACTCGACCCGCCTCGGACTGATCGGCTCCTGAGGGGCAAGTCCCAGGAGCCGGCGGATGCCCGCGACCGCGGCATCCTCGTACTGTCCGGGGTCATCGGAGAGCAGCTTCAAGGTCTTGAGCGTGCCATCGGGCGCGCGAGCCACCAGATCGGTAAACGTGCCGCCGCGATCGATCCAGAACTCCCAGCGTCCCGCACTCATGACTTGCTTCGGCTAACGTCCCGCGTGCCGCTCCGGCTCGCTCACGCGGATCGCCAGCCACGAGAGCGCACTCACGGCGGCAAAGCCGATGCCGATGAGGAAGGCTGTGTTCCAGTCATGCAATCCCGCGAGGTGGCCGACGATCGGCAGTGCGATGATGCCGCCGAGATTGCCGCCGGTATTCATGAAACCCGTGACCGCCATCGTGTCGGCCTGTCCCACGTTCATGCCGCCTCCCCAGAATGCGCCTTCGGTCAGCTCCACCGCACCGAAACAGGCCGTGAGCGCGGCGAGCGCCACGTAGGCGTTGCCTGAGTGGATCACGATGAGCAGCAGCAGCCCCGCGCCCGGCATGGCGATGAGCGGCAGGAGCCGATATCCCCAGGCGTTGCCGAGGCGCGCAACGGCCACGCCGGTCAGATAGCCGCCGATGCCTGCGCCGAGGGCCGCAGCCAGGGGCGGTGCCATCGCCAGCATGCCGCTGTCGAGCGCCGAGAAATGGCGCTCCTCGACCAGATAGAGGAACACCCAGTTCGAGAGCATGTAGAAGGTGTAGTTCATCGACATGTAGGAGATGAAGAGCAGCACGACGTTTCGATCGCGCAGCAACCCGAGGAGCTGGCGCAGGTTGATGCTCGAATCGGTCTTCGGTTGCGAGCCGATGAGATCGATCTCCTGCGGGGTCACGTCGGGATGCTCGCGCGGGGTATCGCGCCCGTAATGGGCCCAGGCCGCAATGAGCGCGAGCGCCGGCAAGCTCGACCAGATGATCGCCCACTGCCAGCCGACCCACGCCGTGAGGCGTGTGATCAGGTACGGCGCCGCCGCGGCCCCGAGTCCCAGGGCCATGGTTTGCAGCCCCTGCACGAGAGACCAGCGGCGCGCTGGAAACCAGGCCTCGAAAACTCCCGCGGACACGGGAAACAGTGCGCCCTGCGAGCATCCCAGCAGGAGCTGCGCGCCGTACAGCGCCGCGTACAGCGCCTTGCCGTGGAACACAAAGGGCGCGATCGGCATGGCGATGGCCGCCAGGAAAGCGAGCAGCGAGATCAGCACCAGCGTGCGACGCGCGCCGAGGCGCTGGCCGAGAATGCCGCCCGGCATCTGACAGAGCGCGTAGCCCCAGACGAAGGCCTGCTCGAGATAGGCGATCGCATCGTGGCTCAAGCCAAGCTCGGGCATCATGCGCTCGGCGGCCACCGTGATCGTCTTCGCCTGCAGATAGGCGAGAAAGCCGAAGGCAAAGAGAAATGCAAAGATGCGCCAGCGCACCGGTACGCGCTGCACCCGGGCCACGCTCGGAATGACCACCTCACTCATCGACTTTGGCGTGCTCCTCGATCCAGTCGAGACAGATCTGCACGGCCTCGCTGAGCGAGGACGCATGCCGGTACGCGCCTCGCAGCGTGTCAATGGGCTCCTCGCCCGGCAAGAGCATGGCATCCAGGAAAACAGCTGCGATCTGTACGCGCGGCAACCGCTTCTTGAGCTCGCTCGCCGTCACCTCGTCCGCTTGCCGGTGCTCGCCCGGCGAGGCAGAGACCACAAAGGCAAGCGCCACGGCGTCGGTCGAGGCGCCCTCGGGGGGGAGCTGTGAGAGCTCATCGCGTGCGATGTGGCGGGCATCGATCTGGTGCGAGCGCAGGATGCGCACGAGAAGCTCCGTGGCGAGATCGTCGGCGAAGGATCCCAGGCTCACGCACAGCATGATCGAGCCCGGCGGCACCGTGAGCGGGCCCTGCCAGCGGCCGAAGAGTCGCTCGCGCCGCTGCCTCAAGACGCGCCCGGCACTCGATTGATCGAGCACCGAGACCTGCAGCGGGCGGCGCAGGAAGCGGCGCTTCTCCCCGCCGATCGCCTCGACGACCGCGACGATCGCCGAGCGCACCTTGATGCGTTGCCCCTCATCGATCGCGCCGCGCGCGAAATCGAGCCCGGCCAGTTGCAGCGCCGGCAGTAGGACCAGATCGCAGTAGCCGGCGAAAGTCTTTTGCTTCACGAACTCGCTCGCGCGCGCGATGATCTCCGCCGAGTCGCCGGAGAGGGCGCGTTGATAGAAACGCTGCGGCATCGTCAGCGCCTCGCTGTCGCCGAGCAGCAGATCGAGCACGCTCAAGGCCTTGACGTGGCGGCCGGCCACCACCAGGCACAGCGTGAGCGGCGTCGAGAGGATGAGACCGATCGGGCCCCACAGCCAGCTCCAGAAGATCGCGGCGATCACCACCGAGAGCGGTGAAAGGCCGGTGGTGTGGCCGTAGAGCTGGGGCTCGACCAGCTGGCCGGCGATCAGCTCCACGGTGACGAACAGGGCCACGGTCTCGAGCGCAAGCGACCAGCCGGGGTCGACTGCGGCGGCCAGCACGGTCGAGAACAGGGCCGCGATCCACACCCCCACATAGGGCACGAAGCGCAGGGCCCCCGCGAGCACGCCCCACAGCAGAGCGTTCGGCACGCCGATCGCCAGCAGACCCAACCAGACCGCGGCTCCGACGCCCAGGTTGACGGCAAACTGCGAGATGAAGAGGCGCGAGAGCCGCTCGCCGGCATCGTTGAAGGCGATCGTCGTGGCTCGCAGATCCTGCCCTCCCACCAGACGGATGAATCGGTCGCGCAGCGTCTCGTGCTCGAGCAGCACGAAGATGAGCACCACGAGCACGATGAGGGCCGTCTCCAGGGGCACCCACACGGTCGCGAGCACCCGCTCGGCGAGTTGCATCGGCGTCACGGGGGGTTGATGCAGCTCGACCGGAATTGGCGCCGCCGACGTCGTGACGCTCGCACGACGCAGCGTGCGCGCGGGCACGGGATGCGCCTCGGGACGATCGAGCAAGCGGTCCGCCTGACCGGTGAGCGCCTTGAAGCGCTCGACGGTAATCTGGTTCAACGTCTCGATCTTGTCGCGAATCGTGTCCTCGTACTGCGGCAGGCTGGCCGCCATGCGCGCCATGTGCACCCCGAGGACGGCCGCGAGCGAGCCGACGCACACCACGAGCAGCAGCACGGTGGCGAGCACCGAGGTGGTGGGCCCGAGGCCGATGCGGCGCAATCCGCGCACCGGGAACGAGAGCAGCAGGCTCAGCAGGACGGCGAGCGCGACCGGCACCAATACGTCGCGAGCGAAGTACAGAATGGCGAGGATCGTGCCGGTGGCGACGATACCGACGGCGCGATCGCGATTCTCGAGCAACGGAGGGTCGACGGTGCTCATTCGCCGGCCGGCAGCTCGGAGTTGGTCTTCGGAGTGGGATGCAGCGCCGAATCCTCGATCAAGAGCTTGCGGACGTAGAGAAAACGGATCATCTCATATTCAAAGGGCGAGCCCGTTGCGTAGTACTCAAAATCGACGTGCGCTCGCTGATCGACCGCATTGACGACACCCAGCCCCCACGACTGGGTGCCGCGATACAGGTCGATGGGGTTGATCGCGTACAGCGTCCCGTAATCGGCCACGAGACCGATCGCCTCGCGCGTGCTCGAGGGTCCGTAGAAGGGAATGACCACATAGGCGCCGGGATGCATGCCCCACTTCGCGAGCGTCGTGGCGAAGCCCGTCGGCCGATTCGGCAGCCGCAACCGCTCGGCCACCTCGAAAAGGCCGCCGATCCCGACGGTCGAGTTGATGACGAAGCGGCCGAGGCTGCGCACTCCGCGGCCGAGCCGTCCCTGCAAGGTGTAATTGATGACGCTGTCGATCTCGCTCAGATTGCCGAAGAAGTGGTGGACACCCGCCTGCAGCGGATGGGGAATGCGCCGGTATGCATTCGCGGCGGGCAGGAACACGAGCCGATCGAAGCGCGTGTTGAAGCGATAGCTGAACCGATTGAGGCGCGACAGCGGATCGTAGGTCCGGAGAGAAGGCGCCTCGGCCGGGGTAATCGGGCGCCTCGCCTCCGCGCCTTCGGAGCGCGCTCGTGCGGCCGCGGCGGCCTGCGCGGCCTCGAGGTCGCGCTCGCGCTGCAAGGCGGCGGCGTTGTCTGCCGCCGGGGTCTGATCGGGCAGCGAATGATAGGTCACGGGCTTGAGGGCGCAGCCGCCGCACCCGAGGAGCAGCAAGACGAGCGCGAGCCCGCGCGCGCCGTGCGCGCGGATGCTCAGGAGGAGCCCCCGGGCCAGCGGCCGGCGAGCATCTCGAGCAGATCCTCGATTTGCCGCCGCTCGCCGAGATTGCCGAGATGGCCGCCCTGCTCGTAGACGACGATGCGCCGGCCGAGGGTGCGCTCGAGCCAGGCCAGCTCCTCCTCATCGAGGATGAGATCGTCGCGGTTCGTCTGCGCGAAGTAATTGCCATCCTTCGCGAGCGTATCGCCGATCACCGACAGCCGGTTCTGTGCGATCAGCGAGCTCACGGTCGAGCCGGCGCGGTGCTTGAGATAGTAAGGGGCGAACACCCGCTCGAAGTAGGCGGAGAACGGCATGCTGCGCAGCTCGATGCCGATCTCCTCGAGCGAATCTCCAACCTTCGGCGGGTGGCGCGGATCGACGACGACGCCGGCGCCCGAATACAGATCACCCGCGAAGAACATATTGACGAGGTCGAGACGGAAGCTGAGCGCAATGGCGGCGGCAAATTCCCGGTCGGTGGTCAGCACCGAGGCGGCGGCGCCGAGCAAGAAGTCCTCATCCAGCACGCTGCGATCGGAAGCCCGGTAAAGATTGGCCAGCTCGGCGTAGAGGCGCTGGTAGAAGCGCTCGACACCCGCATCGCCGTTGCCGAGCGTGATGGCGTACAGCTTGTCGAGCCGCCCCACCGAATCGAACAAGCTCACGGGTGGGTTGATCATCACCGCCCGATGCAGGTGCAAGCGCTGCTCCTGCGAGTCGATCGATTTCACGATGGCCGCATTCGCCCCGCCCAGGCTGTAGCCGATGATGTCGACGTCCGTGACCTGCATCCTGGGCGGCAGATGCGCGAGGATCTCGGTGAGGGTCGCATACAGGTCCTCGCCGTCCTGCAAGAGATCGCCCGCGATGCCGGTGCTCGAGGCGGCTGCAATGAAGCCGGGAAAGGTCGGTGATGGGAGCGTGAGCACGTGAAAGCCTGCGCCATAGAGCGCACCCCGCAGGGTGGTGACCTTGTCGCTGTTGCCGCTGCCGCCGGTGCCTGCGATCACGATGACGAGCGGAGCGGGGTGCTGCTGCGGGGAGAGCCAGGCGCGCAAGCGCGCATCGAACCAGAAGACGGCGGGCAAGGGGCGGTGCCAGGCGGTGCGCACGTTGAGCTCGAGCAGCGGCACACGCGCCGGGAGCGGCGCGATGTCCTCGGGCCGGGGGCCGAAGACGGTCTCGCGCAACGCGGCGGGACCGGCGAGGCCCGTCGGAGGACCGGGCGCCACGGGCAGCGGCGTCGCAGCGAGATCCCCTGCCCTCGCTGCCGACGCCATCGACGCAAGCACGAGGGCGACGAGAGCGAGATTCATTGGCCTCTTTATAGCCGATCGGATCGGCCCATGGCCATGCTCGGCTGCTGACCAAAAAAAAAGCCGCCGATCCGCAGCACGGATCGGCGGCGAGGCCTAGGCTGACCCGCCCGCGGAAGCGGGGATCAGCTCAAGCCGACGGGGATGAAGATCCGCGCATCGCCGCGCTGGATGAGCAGCGCGACGTGATCAGCGTGGTCGCGTAACAGATCGCGCAGCTGCGAGACGCTCTTCACGGGCGTCCCGTCGACGGACAGCACGACATCGCCCTGCTGGATGCCGGCATCCGCCGCCCGGCCCTGAGCGTCCTGGACGTACAGTCCGCCCGGCACGCCGAGCTGTTGCTGCTCATCCGGGGTGAGCGGGCGCAGGCTCATGCCGAGGTGCGTCGCAGGTGCACCGCCCTGCTCATTGCGAGCGAGCTGCGCATGGGCCGCGGAGCCCACGGTCGCCGTGAGGGTCATCTCCTTCCCGCTGCGCATGATCTCGAGCGTCGCCGGCTGGCCCGGCGCCGTACCGCTCACCTGCACCGACAGAGCGCCGGCATCGAGAATCGGGGTGCCGTTGAACTTCAAGATCACATCGCCCGCCTTGATGCCGGCCTTCGCCGCCGCACTGTCGGGCTCGACCTTCGCGACGAGCGCGCCCTGGGGGGCGCCCAGCTTGAAGGACTGCGCGAGCGACTGATCCACGGTCTGCACCTCGACGCCGAGGCGCCCGTGCTCGACGTGACCCGTCTTCACGATCTGCTGCTCGATGTGCTGCGCCAGGTTGATCGGAATCGCGAACGAGACGCCCTGGTAGCCACCCGAGTTCGTGTAGATCTGCGAGTTGATGCCGACCACCGCGCCCGTCGCATCGAACAGCGGGCCGCCGGAGTTGCCCGGATTCACGGCTGCGTCGGTCTGGATGAAGGGTACCGCGCCGTCACCCGGCAGCGAGCGCCCGGTCGCACTCACGATGCCGGCGGTGGCCGTCTCCTCAAGCCCGAAGGGTGCGCCGATCGCCAGCACGTAATCGCCGACGCCGAGCTTGTCGGAATTGCCGAGACGCACGGTGGGCAGGTCATGCGCATCGATCTTGAGCACCGCGATGTCGCTCGTCTTGTCGCTGCCCAGCACTTTGGCCTTGTACTCGCGATGATCCATGAGCTTGACGGTGACTTCCTTCGCGCCCTCCACGACGTGGTGGTTGGTGAGAATGAGACCGTCCGAGCTCACGATGAAGCCCGAGCCCTGCGCATGCATCGGGACGCGGCCCTGCTGCGGGCCCGGCATGTGGCGGAAGAACTGCCACAGCGGATTGTCGTTGTCGTTGCCGTTGTCATCGCCGCCATTGCCGAACGGCAGGCCGCCGAACGGGGACTGGTTCGACACCTTCAGGTCACCGGATACGGTGATGCCGACGACGGCACCCCGATTTTCCTGCACGATGGCGTGGTAGTTGGGCGCCATGCCCAGCGGAATGATGGCGCTCTGGTTCGCGGCCGGCGGCGCTGCGCTCGTGGTGGTGGCCGGCGCTGCGGCGGCGGGGGACGCGGCGCTCTGCGATGCTGCGGTCGCCGCGTGCAGCACCGACGGCGCCGACCAGCCGGCCAGTGCACCCGCCGTGAACACTCCGGCCACTGCCGCGGCCAGAAGGGGGGATCGGTTTTTCATGCGGACTCCTCGAAATGAGCTACGCCCCAATCTCGGGGCACCTGGAGAGGCATGTTGGAGAGCATCCCTTAAGGGATCCTTAAGCCGCCCCTGGACCTCGAGCCACCCCGGGATCCTCGAGCCGGTGCTGATGCTCAAGCCGGTGCGGCGGCGGTCTCCGGGCGTCGCCGCGTCTGCGGCGGAGCGGGAAACACCACGCTGACCTTGAGGCCACCCCCGGGGGCGTCATCGAGATCGACCCGGGCTCCATGTCGCTCTGCGATCGCCTTGACGATCGCGAGCCCGAGTCCGCTGCCGCCCTCGGGTGATCCGCGGCGGCGGTGGAAGCGGTCGAAGACGCGCGCGCGCTCGCCGGGGGGAATCCCGGGTCCGCTGTCCGATACCTCGAGCACCCCACCCCCCTCGGCCCGTATGCGCACCCGCACGCGGCCGCCGGGCGGCGTGTAGCGCACCGCGTTATCGACGAGGTTGCGTACCAGGGTGCGCAGCGCCTCCGGGTAGCCGAGCACCCGGACGGGCTCGGACTCGAGACTGAGCTCGATGTGGCGCGAGAGCGCGAGCGCATGGGAGTCCGCCACGCCTTGCGCGGCGGCGGGCTCGAGCGGCACCTCGGTGAGCTCATGGCGCTCATCGCGCGGCTCATTGCGGGCCAGGTCAAGGAGCTGCTCGAGCAGATGAATGGCGCGCTCGACGGCGGCCCCCAGGCGCTCGCGCGCAGTCGCACGGGCGGCCTCATCGGGCGCGCGATCGAGCAGCTGCAGCTCGAGGCTCACCGCCGTGAGCGGCGAGCGCAGCTCGTGCGCGGCATCGGCCACGAAGGCGCGCTGCGCCTGGAAGGCCGCATCGAGACGCGCCAGAAGCCGGTTGAGCTCCTGCGCGAGCGGCGCGATCTCCTGCGGCAGATCGGCCACGGCAATGGGCGCGAGGCTGTGCACATCGCGCCGCTGCACCTCGCGCGCCACGCGCTTCAAGGGCCAGAGCCCGTTGCTCACGACGCCGATCACCGCGGCGATGAGCAGGGGCAGCAGCAGCAGGAGCGGTGCAATGACGCGCAGCGCCGCGGCCCGTGCGAATGCCTGGCGCACGCGCACTGGCTGGGCGATCTGGATCACGCCGTCGAGGGTCTGCAGTCCATAGGTGCGCCAGGGCTTCCCGCCCACGACGATGTCCGCATAGCCGAGCGCGGTCTGATTGATGAGCGGCAGTCCGGGACGCGAGAGATAGATGCGCGCGCCGTACAGATCCCAGATCTGGATGACGAAGTCTGCATCGGCCTCATCGGGCGGCAGCTCGAGGCGGGGCGCCATCGAGACCTGGCTGCGCAAGGAGAGCGCCATCTGCCTGAGCTGATAGTCGAAGAGGAGCGAGGTCTCGGCGAGCACCCGTCGATAGGTGAGCGTGCCGGCGAGGATCGAGACCGCCGATACGAGCGCGAGCAGCGCAATCAGCAGGCGGGCGCGGATCGAGGTCATTCTTTGGGCACGAAGTAGCCGACGCCGCGCAGCGTGCGGATCGCATCGCTGCCGAGCTTGCGGCGCAGGCCATGGATGTAGACCTCGACGGCATTGCTCTCGATCTGCGCGCTCCAACCATACAAGCGATCCTCGAGCTGAGCGCGCGAGAGAACTGCTCCGGGGCGTTGCAGGAGAGCCTCGAGTACCGCGAACTCGTGCGCCGAGAGCGTGACCGGCGTGCCGTCGCGCTCGACGCTGCGGGTCACCGGATCGAGCGTGATGCCGCGGTGACGGATGCATGGATCGCCGCGGCCGGCTGCCCGGCGCAGCACCGAGCGCATGCGCGCGCTCACCTCGTCGAGATCGAAGGGCTTGACGATGTAGTCATCGGCGCCGGCGTCGAGCCCCTCGATCCGGTCGCGCACCTCGTCGCGCGCCGTGAGGATCACGACGGGTGTGGCATCGCCGCGTCGGCGCAGCTCGCGCAGCACGTCGATGCCGTCGCGCTCGGGAAGGCCCAGGTCGAGGAGCACGACGTCGAAGCGCGTGCTGCGCAGCGCCTCGGCGGCGGCACGGCCGTCGGCGACGCGATCGACCGCATAGCCGTCCTGCTTGAGCGCGGTTTCCAGCCCTTGCGCGATCATCCGATCATCCTCGACCACCAGCACACGCATGCGCGTCCCGCCTCTCTTCGTCCTCAGACCGCCGCCGGCCGGCGCGCGCGCTGCAAGGTCTGCATCTGGCGGTCGCTGAAGCGCACATCGTAGATCGAGCGCTCATCGAGCGTGCGCGCGATCACCGTCGCGCCCACCACCGCCAGCACCATGGGCAGAATGAAGGATCGATCGCGGCCGGTGAGCTCGAGCATCAGCAGAATCGAGGACAGCGGTCCGTGGGTCGTCGCCGCGAGCAGCGCCCCCGCGCCGACGAGCGCGCACAGGCCCGTCGGTATACCGGGCCACCACCAGGAGGCAACGACGCCGAGCAGGCCGCCGAAGAGCGCACCGGTGGCGAGCGAAGGGGTGAACAGTCCGCCGGGCACGCCGCTTCCGAGACACAGCACGGTGGCGAGCGGCTTCAGCAGACACAGCACGAGCAGCAAGAGCGGTGCGACCTGGGCGGTGAAGGCAAGCTCGGCGACGTCCTTGCCGTTGCCGAGAAGCTGCGGGAAGACGATCGAGAGCGCGCCGAGGAGCGCGAGCGACGCAACCGGCAGCCAAAGTCGCAATGCTCCGGTCGGCTTGTGCCGATCGCCGAACGCGACCAGGCGGATGAAGGCCACCGAGAACACTCCGATGATCGGACCCGCGAGCACCGACCACCACACGATGGCCCCGGAGAGCGAGTAGCGCGGCAGCACGTAGGTCGGCTCGTTCGGCAGCGCGAGCCAGGCGATGCCTGCCGCCACGGCCGAGGAGAGAAGCGCGGGCAGAATGAGCCTCAGCTGCAGCACGCCGCGCAGCACCTCAACCGCGAAGAGCGCGCCTCCGAGCGGCACGCCATAGGCCGCGGAGAGGCCCGCCCCTGCGCCGCAGGCGACCAGGAGACGACGCTGCTCGTCGGACAGACCGCCCCGATCGGCGAATGCGTTCGCGATCACGGCCCCCACCTGCTTCGGCGCACCCTCGCGACCGAGCGATGCGCCCATACCCACGACGAAGATCGACAGCAGCGCCGAGCCGAGTGTGCGCACGGCGGGCATGCGCCCCGCAAAGTTCGCGATCGCCTCCGTCGTGTCGATGCTGTTGCCGCTCGACAGGCGCCGCAGCAGCACCTGGCCCAAGCCAGTGAGCACGCCCGCGGCGGTGAGCACGACCATGTGATGCATCGGGCCCTGGGCTTCGGCCGCATCGAGGATATGCGGCCCGGGCCACACCCGGTGCTGGATCAAATAGAGGAGGCCCATCAGCGCGGCGGTCGAAAGGCCGGTCAGCACACCGATGCCGAGCACGGCGGCCCAGAATACCGCGGCGTTAGGGCTCAGGAGGGTGGGCGGGATCGTGCTGCCGTCGGTCGGCGCGGACGCGGTGGACATGGGGGAATCTTACAATGCGCCCCGTGAGCCTTGTCGGTGAACGGCGACGGCCCGCGTCGGTGCTCGACGACGCTGGCGATGGATCGCGTGGACGCTCACTGTGGGAGGTGCTCCCTTGAGCTTCCGGCACGGCTCGCCGAGGATTCTGCATGGATTTGAGAACAAGACACCCAGACTCAAGACGCGGCGACCCATACGGTCGCAACTGCGGGGCGACAGTCGCAGCGACCGTCGTGCTGGCGCTCGCCACGCTGCTCGGGGTGCTCGCCTGCGGGGGCGGAGGCGGTGGCGCCCCCGGCGCCTCCAGCAGCGGATCGGGCGGCGGCACCGGGGGCGGCACCGGCGGCGGCGGAGGATCGGGCAGCGGCGGATCGGGCGGCGGCTCCGGGAGCGCAACAGCCCCCCACATCGGCACGCCGCCGCAGAACGCCGCCACCACGGCGGGACTGACCGCGACCTTCACCGTGAGTGCCAGCGGCACAGCGCCTCTCAGCTATCGCTGGGCGAAGAACGGCACCGTCATCACGGGGGCGAGCGGTGCAAGCTACATCACACCGGCGACCGTGCTCAGCGACAGCGGAGCACAGTTCACGGTCACCGTCTCGAACTCCGCCGGGTCCGTCACGAGTGCAGCAGTCTTGCTCACGGTGACGGCACCCTCCGCCGATGTCACCACCTTTCACAACGACGTGAGCCGCACCGGCGCCTACCTCGCGGAGACACAGCTCAACCCGGCCAACGTGAAGGCCAGCGGCTTTGGCTTGAAGCGTCTGCTCGCGGTCGATGGCAAGATCGATGCGCAGCCGCTCGTGCTGACGCAGTTCGCGATCGGCGGCAGCACCCGCACCGTGGTGTTCGCCGCCACCGAGCACGGCAGTGTGTACGCATTCGATGCGCAGAGCGGCTCGCTCCTGTGGCACGTCTCGCTCATCGGCGCCGGTGAGACCTCGAGCGATGATCGCGGCTGCGGTCAGGTGACTCCGGAGATCGGCATCACCTCCACCCCGGTCATCGATCGCGGGGCGGGCCGAATGCTCGTGGTGGCCATGTCGAAAGACGGCGGCAGCACCTATCACCAGCGTCTGCATGCCCTGAGCCTCACGACCGGCGCAGAGCTCGCGGGCAGCCCGGTCGACATCAGCGCCTCGATCACCGCCACGGGTGCGCCCGGCACGACGAATGGCCAGCTCGTATTCGCGCCGGGGCAGTACAAGGAGCGCTCCGCTCTGCTGCTCGCGCAGGGGACGCTCTACACCTCCTGGGCCTCGCATTGCGACGAGGAGAACTACACGGGCTGGATCCTCGCCTACGATGAGACCACGCTCGCGCCCACCGCGGTCTTCAACACGGAGCCGAGCGGCGCGTACGGGAATGGCCAGGGTGAGGCGTCCTTCTGGAATGCGAACTCGGGGCCCTCGGCGGACGCCGACGGCACGATCTACGCCATGAGCGCGAACGGCATCTTCGATGCTCAGCTCACCGCCACGGGTTTCCCGGCCGGCAACGACTACGGCAACTCGATCTTGAAGCTCACACCGGCAACGAACGGCAAGATGGCAGTGCTCGATTACTTCACGATGTACAACAGCACGCCCGAAAGCGCCGGGGACGTCGATCTCGGCTCGGGCGGCCTGCTGCTGCTCCCGGACCTGCTCGATGCGGGTGGCCGCGCGCGTCACCTGGCGGTCGGCGCCGGCAAGGATCACACGATTTACGTCGTCGATCGCGAGGACCTGGGCAAGTTCAACAGCAGCAGCGACTCGAACGCATATCAGGCACTGATGAGCGCTCTGCCCGGCGGGGTCTATGGATCGCCGGTGTATTTCGGCCAGATGCTCTATTACGACGCCGCGAGTGATGTGGTGCGCGGCCTGAAGCTCAAGAACGCGCTCCTCGCGAGCTCCGCGACGGCGACGACCAGCACCGTCTTTCCGTACCCCGGCGCCGCGATCTCCCTCTCGGCGAACGGCGCGGGCAACGCCATCGTGTGGGCGGTGCAAAACGACAGCTCCCAGGGCGTGCTGCATGCCTACGACGCGGCGACGCTTACCGAGCTCTACAGCAGCGCCTCCTCGGGCACCCGCGATCAGTTCGGTCCCGGCTCGAAGTTCACGCCGCCGACGATCGCGGGCGGTCTGGTGTTCGTCGCCACCCAGGCCGCGGGCAGCTCGAATCACATCGCGGTGTTCGGGCTCCTCTGAGCCTTCAGAAGGAGCGGCGCCAATCGCGCCCCTCGCCGGCTAGGAACGCACCCGGCGCCTTCCAGATGAGGATGCGACTCGCGGCGCTGTCGCCGTCGATGTAGGCCGCGGCGGGAATGGCCCGGAAGGAGTACTTGCCGAGCATGATGCCGCCGGCGAGATGCCGGGTGTCGGTCTTGCCGCCCCGGTGCGTTTCCTTGAGCTCGATCGGCCCGGCAGAGCGGAGATACCAGTATTCATCATCGCTCGCCTCCAGGGTGTAGGCGCCCGCGGGCAGACGCAGCTCGTTGCGGGGCGGCGAGCCGTCGTCCCAGACGAGCACATGCAGCACGGTGAGCGTCTTCGAGCGATCGCTTTCCGCGCGGACGGCACGCCGCTCGCTCGTGACGGGGCTCAGGAGCGGGCCGCTGCAGGCGATGAGGAGTAGGCTCAGAGCGAGCCACGGCGCGCGAAATTGCGGCATCACGAGTTCCAGCTCCTCCCCGGGGGGCAGGCCGTTGCGGTGTCGCGAGTGTACCGGACGGGCGGCGGGCCAAGTCCACGGGCTGCCCCAAGAGCCCTCCGGGCCCGATCCAGGGCCTGTTAACAGGCCCTACGGGCTTTCCACGATGCGCTGCGCGGGCCCGTGGCGTAGGATCCTGCAAAGTCCAGAAAAATCGACGGGGGAACAGGCGACATGAACACTCTGACGGGAAAACGGGCATTGGTGACGGGGGCCGCTCGAGGGATCGGCCGGGAGATCGCAAAAGCGCTCGCCGCGGAAGGGGCCGACGTGGCGATCAACTACCAATCGAGCGAGGCCGAAGCGCGCTCGCTCGCGCAAGAGATCGAGGCCTTGGGCCGGCGCACGCTCCTCTTCAAGGGCGACGTCGGCGAGCGGTCCACCTGGGACACGATGATCGCGACGATGAAGGACAACTGGGGCGGCGTCGACGTGCTCGTCAACAATGCCGGCATCACGCGCGATCGCTCGCTGCGCAAGCTCACCGATGAGGACTGGCTCGCGGTCCTGCACACCAACCTCAATGCCTGCTGGTATGGCGTATCGGCGGTCGCGCCGATCATGATGGAGCAGAAGTTCGGCCGCATCGTCAACATCAGCTCCTTCGTCGGTCAGGCCGGCAACTTCGGTCAGGCGAACTACTCGGCGAGCAAGGGCGGCATCATCGCCTTCACGAAGACCGCGGCGATCGAGCTCGCGAAGTACAACGTCACCTGCAACGCGCTCGCTCCGGGATTTACCGAGACGGACATGCTCGCCAAGGTGCCGGAGAGCGTGCAGGCGCAGATCCGGGCACGCATTCCGATGGGTCGCTTCGGCCAGCCGCGGGAGATTGCGCAGGCGGTGCTGTTCCTGGCCGCGAACGGTGACTACATCACCGGTCAGCAGATCAACGTGAACGGCGGGGTGTACATGTAAGGCGCCCGGCTAGCGCGTAGCAAGCCAGGCGGCGATGGCGCTCGGCACCTCACGCTGGGCCCGTGCACTCACGTACATGCCGATGTGACCCAGGTCGAGCTCGCGCTCACTGTAATCCGTGCTGCCCACGAGCCGACCGAGCGCCACCGAGGCCTCGGGCGGCACCAGATGATCGCGGCTGCCGAAGATGTTGAGGATGGGCTGCATCAGACGCTTCAGATCGACCCGGCGGCCGCCGATCTCGAGCTCGTTGCGCATCAGGCGGTTCTGCTGATAGCAGCCGACCACGAACTCGGTGAATGCCCTGCCCGCTTGGTCGGGACTGTCGAAGATCCACTGCTCGAGGCGCATGAAGTTCTCGGC